>CAZJEQ010000004.1:0-105020 GCA_964545165.1 uncultured Candidatus Saccharibacteria bacterium | reverse complement strand
GGTGGAGGTGGAGGTGGAGGAGGAGGAGGTGGTGGTGGCGGTGGTGGTGGTGGTGGCGGTGGCGGTGGCGGTGGCGGCATCGTCGCAGCGGCAATCGCACCGACAATTACGGCGACGACTTCCAAGGTTGCTGATCTTAACGGTGACAACAAAGTGAACTCCATAGACTTCTCTATCTTGCTCTCATTCTGGCAAAAATCTCCGCCGCTCAACAACCCGTCTGTAGACATGAACAATGACGGAAAAATAAACTCCGTCGACTTCTCGATCCTGCTCTATCGCTGGAAAAAATAATTATGAAAACAGCATCTACTACAAGACTCTTCTGCATGCTGCTCCTCTGCGCGGTCTTTTTACCCGGCACCGCTCTCGCCTCCACCGTGTATGTACAGACGAATCATTCAGAATTCTTTGTGGGCGACACCATTCTGTTTAATGTCCGCGTCGACTCTGGTGGCAAAACCATCAATGCGGCCGAGGGGGAGGTGTTGTTGGATCATGATGCAGGCGGGGTTGCTCTGACCGATATCAATACCTCAGGCTCCGTATTTTCTCTGTGGCTCAGCAAGCCATTGCCGTCTGATCGCAACACGCGCATTACTTTTGCGGGCGGCTCTCCGGGCGGTTTCGTATCCTCCGATGCGATCCTCTTTAACGTCGTGCTGAAATTGCAAACGACGGGTCAAATCGCACTGTCACCGAGCAATATTGCGGTGTATTTGAACGATGGTAAGGGCACCAGAGATGTTGTCAGCGTACGGGATTTGATCATCGACGTTTTGCCGCAGCGATCAGGTGCAGTGGCGATCGATGATTGGGCTCAAATAGTCTCCGATGATACGACCGCACCTCAACCCTTTGAGATCTATGCGGGTCAAGACGACTCCGTGTATGACGGTAAAAAATTCTTGTCCTTCAGCACGACTGATGCGCAGTCCGGCATCTCCTACTATGAAGTGCTCGAGGGCGACCTCCCTCCTACCCGCAGCAGCGACACGTACGTTTTGCAAGAACAAAGTAATCCGGTGAAGGTTACCGTTATTGCGTATGACGCCGCAGGTAATGCGCGGAAATCTGTCTACGATCCAGCACCGCATGCCCTTGCTTATCCCCTCGTGCTCGTGTTCGTGGGTATTCTAGGATTCATAATGCTTCTGATCGTTCTCGCGAAAAAGAGACGCAAGACCACCACATAGCACGCAATGAATAAAACACTTATATCGGGGGTTTTTCTGATCGCATTTTTTTCCCTAAGCGGAAGCGCCGACGCCGCAGTCTTGCGCATGAAACCAGCTCAGGCGTCGGTGACGGTCGGTAATATCGTGAGCATCCAGGTGTCTGTTGATACACAGGGTAAGGTAATAAATAACGCAGAAAGTGTCATCCAATTCCCTACCGATCAATTGGAGGTGGTTTCGATAGACAATAAGTCATCGATCTTTAATCTGTGGGTAGAAAATCCTAGCTTTTCCAATAGTGCGGGGCAGGTTACCTTCAACGGTGGGATCCCGAACCCTGGATTTGAAGGTGCCAATGGTACGATCATTTCGATCGTTTTTAGAGCCAAAAAAGCCGGCACGGCATCGGTCATATTCTCGAATTCAGCGGTCAGAGAGAATGATGGCTTGGGCACCGACATCCTATCAGGAAAAAGTGGTGTCGAGATAGCTATCAGCAGCACCCAAGCGCAGCCTGCCGCACCAGTCACGCCCGCGACACCCGCCGCACCGACCACCGATGCCGGCTTTGTGGTCACCTCCTCGAGCCATCCGAATCAGAGTGCCTGGTACGCCAAAGACGACATCGAGATGTCTTGGACGCTGCCTAAAAACGCCACCGCAGTAAAAACACTATTGGGCTCTCACAAGGACTCAGACCCGACGGTGTACTATGACAGCCCTCTTACTCGCAAGAGTATGCCGAATATCGGGGATGGTACGTGGTATTTCCACGTGAGCTACTTAGCTGGCGGGGTATGGTCAAAAACACAGCACTATCGCCTGCAAATAGACACGGTCAGTCCAACAGACTTGGCGGTGCGGACTGAAAAAGACGATACAGGAGAGGTAACGCTGTACATGGAAGCCGACGATTCCCTTTCCGGTGTTGATCACTATCGCGTGGCAGTAGATTCAGATAGCCCCCTCAACGTTAAATCGAGCGCAAGTGGTAAAGCCTCTGTCGAAATACCATTTTACCGAGCCGGCGAACACGAGATCGTGGTGACCGTATTCGATAAAGCGGGCAACCAGACAGAGACGAGTACCACGATCACGACCGACGACGTCTCGGAATTACGGATCGATTCATATCCCGCTACCGTAAAGATCAATGAGAATATCGAGATCTCTGGTAGCGCTCCGTATGCCAACGCATCACTGCGTGTGTCTCTCAGAAACAGCGATGATGTCATCCAGTCATACAAGCTGAAATCGAACAGTTATTCTGAGTTTAATTACATCAGCCAGCCCATCCTCGCCGAGGGCGAGTACACCGTGTGGGTAGACCTCCTCAAGGACAACGGTGAAGTCAGCCTCTCCTCTCAAAAAGTGACCATTTCCGCGAAGACGCCACTCCTCTTGCAGATAGGTTCATACACGATCGGTCTGATGAAAGTGCTGATTCCGGCGGCACTATTACTCATACTCTTCGTGACCATCGTCCTCTTGGGCTGGCTTAAATTCTTCAAGCTGTACCGCCAAGTCCGGAAAGAGAGTCGCCAGGCAGAAGTCATACTCGGAAAATCGTTCAATATTCTTCGCAAGGATTTGAAAGCGCACATCACAAAGCTCAAAAGGGCCCAGTCGAGTCGCAAACTCACCTCTGAGGAAGTTGAATTTCTTGAGCAGTTTGAGGGAGAGCTTACTGATGCGGAGAGCGCAATCGAAAAAGAAGTTAAGGAGATCGCAGAATCTTAGACGGGTACCGCTTCGATATGATGGATGAAAACAGCGCATTAACGGCGCGTGTTTTCAGTCATTGCGGAGAGGGAGGGATTCGAACCCTCGGTGCCTTGCGACACTCGTCCTTTCCAGGGACGTGCACTAGACCACTATGCGACCTCTCCTCCGTGCCCAGGATTTATATCACGGAGCTGTCGTCGACGCTCGCGCAGTGCACGTAGGCGCGCGCGGCGCTCTTCGAATCGCGCCATCATGCGCCGCTCGAGCTCAGCTGCCTTTTGTGAGGCCTGCCAGCCTACCGTCGCGATCGCGACATTTATTGCGAGCGTCATGCCAAAGACGACGTAGAAATCCTGGGTCCATGCTTCCGGAATGCCGAGGGTCCATGCCGTCAGGAAGCTCACCTGTCCGACGACTACATCCATAAAACGGTTTTGCGGGGTCTCCTCGATTTTCACCATTGCCTCCCACAGCTCGTAGGCAATGAAAAGCAGCGATGCGATGACAAACGTCGGCCAGAAGCCGAAGTGGAATACCGAGAGCCCGATCGCGACGGAGAGCCCCGAGAGGAAATGCACGACACTCCACAGATCCAGCCATGTGCCCTCGCGCCAGATATCCGTCCGCACGAATTTGATATGCGGACGCTGCATACACTAGACGCGCATGCCGGTGAGCGCGGCAATGCGCTCCTCGACTGGCGGGTGCGTGGCAAAGAGCTTGCGCATGAAGGTCCCTGCGCCGGTAGGGCCAAAGGGATTCGATATATAGAGGTGTGCCGTCGCGCTCGTCGCGTGCCTGAGGGGCGCCTGGTAGCTCGAGATCTTTTGGAGCGCACTCGCCAATGCATCAGGGTAGCGCGTGAGGAGCGCACCGGAGGCATCCGCGAGGAATTCACGCTTGCGTGAGATCGCGAGATGGATGAGCTGCGCGGCGATCGGCGCGAGCACAATGCCAATAACACCGATGATCATAACGGCGGGGTGCACTTTGTTATCCCGATCTCCGCCGCCAAAGAGGCTGACGCGGAAAAGCATGTCTGCGATGACGGAGATAAATCCGGCGAGGACCACCGCCACGGTCATCACGAGGATGTCGCGATTGCCGATGTGCGAGAGCTCATGCGCGATGACCCCCTCGAGCTCCACCCGATCGAGCCGGTCCAAGAGTCCCGTCGTCACCGCGACGACGGAGTGCTGGGGATTACGCCCTGCCGCAAAGGCATTCGGCGCTGGGTCTTCAATAATATAGATGCGCGGCTTGGGGAGGCCAGCCGTGATCGCGAGATTTTCAATAATGCGGTGCAGCTCGAGATATCGCACGCTATCGGCCTCACGCGCATGCGCCGAGGCGAGTGCGATCTTGTCGGAGAACCAGTACGCCGTGATATTCATACCGACAGAAAACGCGACCGCGACATACAAGAAGACGGAGTTGCCCATGTAGAGCGAGACAAACCAACCGACCGCGATAACCACGAGGAAAAAGCTGGTCATCAGTACCCAGGTGCGAAAAATGTTTTTGCCTTGCTGCGTATAGAGCGTTGCCATAGATGCGTAGTATACAAAATTACCAGCTTCCGCCACCTCCCCCGCCGCCCCCGCCGCCGACGCTCCCCGCGCCGCCAGAGCCTGACGCGGATACGGCGATCGCCGAGGTGAACGACGTTGCAAATGCATTCATATCATTAGTAAATGCGACCGCGGAGAATGCGGCGGTGTTGCCGCTATACCACTGCGGCTGTGGCATCTGGATACCCTCGAATTCTTTGGCCCACGCTTTCTCAACGCCAAACATGATCGCAAACGGCAAGAGCATCTCGAAGACCTCCGGTCGTTTATTCGGCGCATTATGAAATGCGAGCCGATCTTTCTCAGCGATCCGCAAATAATCTTTGAGCCCGAGCAATTCCTCCTTGATGAGCGCGCCTTCACGGGTGACGCGTGGCATGAGTGCCGCCGCAAGCAGCATTGCGATCCCGGCGATACCGAGCCCCGCGCACAGAGCAAGTGTGCCGAGCGTATCGGTCATGCTGATGCCGAGAATAAACCCGACGAAAGTGAAAAGCAGTGCCAGCACCCCGCAGATAGCGAGCATGATCACATACTTCTTGGATGCGCCGTCATACAGACCTTTTGCAATCACCGATGCACGAACTGCTTCTTTCAATTTCACGAGCGCTTTGTAAAACGCTGTCTTATCAATCGTGGAAATGAGCAGTGAGCGGACACCGTTTTCACTCTCCGCATTCGCGAAAAGCGCGTTATACAAATCCTTCTCGTGGTGTGCCTTGAGCACCTGCTCACCCTGTACATCCACCAGACGATAGTCGGTCGACTTGAAGATGCCGAGTGTCGTGTCTGTCTCCTGCACGATTTTGAATGCGCCCTGTCGTGCGAGCGAAATTACCTCCGCCGTGATGTCACGACCATAGGTCGCATGTCGCACGAGGAGCCCCGCTTCCATGGGGGTCAGATTTTTGGGAGCTTCGTAATACGGAATGATGGTACCGCGCCCGCGTGGATCTCGGCCGTGGCGAGACCACATACGAAATGCGAAGGCGAGGCCAAGCAATCCGATCAAGATGCCACTGACTATAAATACGATTGATGGTAGGTGTGGGAGGCCGGAGATGCCTGCATGAGGCGGCTCGATGAATTCGACCGGTACCGTGCCTTTCGGGAACGCGACGGCTACGGTCATGCCTTCTTCCTTTGCGAGGCCAGCCACTGCTTCGAAATGCACGAAAGCAGTGCCCGCTGTCATGACACACGACTCCTTCGCATCACGCTCACCGACATAGCACGCACTGCTGATGATCGAGGTAGCAGACGGCAATCGCACCTCCGCCGTCGCCTTCTCGATCGGCACGTCCCACTCACCGCCAATGGCATCCCAATAGATCTCATCACCGTTCGCAAGCGGTATCACTGCGCCGCGTACGTCGTAGGTGATCACATACGTATGCGCTCCGGTAAGCGTGACATCAGGATCTCCGACGCGGATGTTGAGTATTTTATTGCCCGCATCAACCGCTGTCTGGTACTCAGTGCCGAGCGCATCAGTCACCACGACATGGTCAATTGAGATGCCACGATCTTCGACGCCCTCTGCACGAAAGTGGCGAGGAATCTCACGGTAAATACCATGCCGCTCAGTATCTTCAAAGTCATAGCGGATCGTCTCGACGACATGGAGCGCACCACTCGTTTGGAGCGTGAGCTGCGTATCGTAGGAGCGAATGATCTCGGCAGACGCTGCATACGGTGCACACACGAAAAGCGCGCCGAGAAGCGAGATGCTGAATGTACGCAGTGTCATAGAATTATTTTCCGTAGCCTCCGAAGCCCACCCAGCCGGTATCAAACACTGTATCGACTCTGTATGTGCCGCGGGTGAACACTTTTCCGTCAATGATCGCGTGCGTCACTTCGAGGATGCGGACCGTAGCGAGTGGCTCTGAAAGCACCTCATTGCCTTCAGTGCGCAGGAGCGGTGTCTTGCCGCCGATATTGTAGAGACGTTGATCGCTCTTGAGGAATGCGTACGACTTCCCTGCTTCGAGAATCTCAGGGATGCACTCTTCCTCTTTTCGGCGACCTGCTTTGAATTCCGCTATCGAGCGGAGCGCGAGGTCGGGATTAAACTCGACCTTGATGCCCATAGGCTAGAAGCTGACCTTGACTGGATTCTTCGCGTCTTGTTCGTCGGCACCGAGTTCGAAGAATTCAGCATCCTTGAAGCCAAAGGCTTTTGCGATGAGATTCGACGGGAAGGACTGCACTTTGTTATTGAGCTCCATCACGACACCATTGAAGAAGCGGCGCGCAGCCTGGATCTTGTTCTCCGTATCTGAGAGTTCGCGCTGCAATTCGACGAAATTCGAATTGGCCTTGAGATCAGGATACGCCTCAGATACTGCGAAGAGCGATTTGAGTGCGCCGGTGAGCATATTTTCTGCAGCTGTGTGCTCGGCGACCGTCTGTGCGCCCATGGCGGCAGTGCGTGCCTCTGTCACCTTCTGGAGTGTGCCAGCCTCGTGCGATGCGTAGCCTTTGACCGTCTCGACGAGATTCGGGATGAGGTCGTAACGACGCTTGAGCTGCACATCGATATCTGCCCACGCTTCCTTCACCCGATTAGCGAGGGTGACAAAGCGGTTGTATGCGCCGATTACGTAGAGGACAAGGAGTACTGCTACTCCTAAAAGAATGTATGTAGTCATATGAAACTAGTATACGCCTACTTCATAAAAGCGAAATGTCCGCCTTCATAAAAGACAAAGGAGCCCTTTCGGGCTCCTTTGCTTTGTTAGTTGTTGGTTGTCGGTAGTCTGACTACATCCCCATGTCCCCCATGCCCATGCCGCCGCCCATCTCGGGCTTCTTCTCTTCGGGAAGATCCGCGACCGCGGCTTCGGTCGTGAGGAGGACGGCTGCAGCGGATGCGGCATTTTCGACGCCCGAGCGTGTAACTTTGACCGGATCGATGATGCCTGCCTCGATCATATCGACAATCGAATCTTCTGGATTCTCAGCAGCTGCGTTGAAGCCGAAGTTCGGACCCTTCTTCATGACTTCCTGAAGAATCACCTGCGCATCTTCGCGCCCAGAATTCGTGGCGATCTGGAGAAGCGGTGCGGTGAGTGCCGAGAGGAGAATCTTGTAGCCGGTCGTGTACTCATCGTGTGCATCAGCCTTCACCTTCTTGCCGAGTTTGTCGGCGACCTTCGCGAGTGCCGAGCCACCACCCGGGACGATGCCTTCGGCGATCGCCGCCTTCGTAGCATTGACCGCGTCTTCGATTTTGTCTTTGAGATACTTCATCTCCGTCTCCGTAGCAGCACCGACGCGGATGACCGCAACGCCACCCGAGAGCTTGGCGATGCGCTCTTCAAGCTTCTCTTTGTCGAATTTGGAATCGGTCTGTGCGAGCTGCGCCTTGAGCGAGTCCACCCGTGCAGTGATGTCGGACTTCTTGCCCTTGCCACCGACGATGACCGTCGAGTCTTTGGTGGAGACGACGCGTGTCGCCTTGCCGAGCACATCAAGCTCTACCGTATCGAGCTTGAGGCCGAGATCTTCCGAGACCACCTGGCCCCCGACGGTGATCGCGATGTCCGCGAGCATCTCCTTCTTGCGATCGCCGTAGCCTGGCGCCTTGATAGCGAGCACGTTGAAGCCACCCTTCAATTTATTTATGATGAAGGTCGCGAGTGCTTCGCCATCCACATCGTCTGCGATGATAACGAGATCTTTCTTCCCGCTCTGCGCCACTTTCTCGAGGAGCGGGAGAATGTCTTTGATGGTGGAGATTTTCTTGTCGGTGATGAGAATCGGCGCATCTTTCATCTCAGCTTCCATGCGCTGGCCGTCGGTGATGAGGTACGCCGAGACGTAGCCCTTGTCGAATTCCATACCTTCGACGAAATCGCTCTCGATCCCGATAGACTGCGATTCCTCGACGGTGACGACGCCATCCTTGCCCACTTTGTCGACAATATCCGCGATGGTCTTGCCGAGCTCCTCGCTCTCAGCAGAGATGATCGCGACCTGACGGATCTCTGCCTTGCCTTTGACCGGCTTTGCCATTTTCTTCAATTCCTCGACAGCATCTTTGGCACCTGCTTCGATACCACGACGCACCATCATGGCATTTGCGCCGAGTGCCGTGCGCTTGAGCCCCTCGCGTACGATTGCCTGCGTGAGCACCACGGCAGTCGTCGTGCCGTCGCCTGCCTTGTCGTTGGTCTTGGTCGCGACTTCTTTCACGATCGAGGCGCCCATGTCTTCAAATTTGTCCGCGAGCGTAATTTCTTTTGCGATGGAGACACCGTCGTTCGTAATTGTCGGACCGCCCCACGATTTGGAGAGTGCGACATTGCGACCCTTGGGACCAATCGTAACTTTCACAGCATTTGCAACGGTGTCCACGCCCTTGAGGAGCTTGGCGCGAAGCTGTTCATCAAAGAGTACTTGTTTTGCCATAGTGATTGCTTGAGCGGTTAATTATTTAGCGATAGCGAGGATGTCGGATTCGCGCACGAGGAAATATGCTTCGTCGTCGCCCAGGGAGACCTCGTTGTCCCAGCCTGCGTTGAAGATGACCTGGTCACCGACTTTGACCGTCATCGGGATGAGGTCGCCCTCATCGCCAAAGCGACCCGGGCCCACGGCGAGCACCGTGCCGAGCTTGGACTTTTCCTTCTGCGCGGTGTCGGGGATGATGATGCCCGAGACGGATTTCTTATCCGGCATATCGTCGCGACGAACGAGCACACGATCGGCGAGTGGCTTCATGCTAACCTTTGTGTTTTTCTCTGCTTTTGCCATAAAAAATGAGAAGTTATGTGACTAAAATCCTGGGACAGGCTGAAAATCAGCGTCGGGCACAATATACATGAAGGCGAAGAGGTGCGTCAACAGACTTGCTTAATCGGCGGGGCTTATGGTAACCTTCTCGCGATGACTTCACTCCTCGGCATCTTGCCGTACGTACAGATAGCGCTCTCCGCGCTCCTGATCGTATGCGTCGTTTTGCAGCGCACGGGCGCCTCGCTCGGTGGTGCATTCGGTGCGGATAACTTTTCGTCGGGCTTTCATACCCGCCGTGGTTTCGAGCGCACACTCTTCAGTGCGACCATAGTCATCGGCATCTTGTTTGCGCTTTCGGCTCTCGTGAGCCTCCTTACGAGCTAATTCATGCCTCCCCGCTGGGAGGCTTCAGCATGGACTCCCCTTTTCCCGATACGTCGGGTCTCACAACCAAATTGACGAGCGAACGACGCTTCAAACCACTGCAGCGCATTGAATCGCTTTTGCATACCTTTACGCCAGGTGAGCGCCTCGCGCTCTACACCCTCGCGACAATCATGGCAGTGAGTGCACTCGCGCTCGTCGCCATGGTCAATCGCTCTGTCTCGGTCATCGTCCCGACCGCTGGTGGCACGCTCACGGAAGGCGTGACGGGCCCCGCGCGATTCATTAATCCGGTCCTCACTATGTCGGAGGCCGATGAAGAAATTACGCGCCTCGTGTACTCCGGCCTCACGCGCCCGTCCGCAGACGGCGGCGTGATCCCGGACCTCGCCTCAAGCTACGACATCTCGGCCGATGGCACGACGTACACCTTCACGCTGCGAGAAGACGCGCGCTTCCACGATGGCCAGCGCGTAACCTCAGCAGATGTCGCGTATACGGTCGCTCGTGCACAAGATCCTGCCATCAAGAGCCCGCGCCGCGCGGATTGGGAAGGTGTCATCGTGGCAACACCCGATGCGCGGACCGTCGTCTTCACGCTCCCGCGCAGCTACGCACCGTTTCTCGAAAACACGACGATGGGTATTCTGCCCCAACACGCATGGATCGAGACGGATGCAGAGGAATTCCCCTTCAATCCGCTCAATACGAATCCGATTGGCTCGGGCCCGTACAAGATTTCCAGCGTCGAGACCGATTCCACCGGCTCGCCGACGCGCTATACACTCGTACCGTTCAAGCGATTTGCACTCGGTGCACCCTACCTCAAGCGCATCACGCTCCTGTTCTACCCCAACGACGAGGCCAAGATCCGCGCTTTCAATGCTGGTGAAATTGATGCCATCGCGGGCGTCTCGCCCGAGCAGCTCGCCGGCATCACACGCACCGACACCCAAACTGTCACGGTACCGCTCCCGCGCATCTTCGGCGTCTTTTTTAATCAAAACCACGCAGCGGTCCTCGCCGATGCCTCAGCGCGCAAAGCGCTCGATATCGCGATCGATCGCGATCGACTCGTCTCGATGGTGCTCTCCGGCTACGGCGTCGCACTGAGCTCGCCCATGCTGCCGGTCACCACAGGAAATGCCACGGCGACTGCCGCAGTATCGACCGCCTACACACAAGATTCGATCGCAGCAGCGCGCGCAGCACTCACTGCAGGCGGCTGGAAATTTGATGACACCGTGGGAAGCTGGAGCAAAAACAAACAAACGCTTACTTTCACGCTCGCGACCGCAGATGCACCAGAATTGGTGGAGACGGCAGATGCGATTGCCACCGCATGGCGTCAGGCGGGTGTGAAAGTCACCGTGCAGGTCTACCCGATCGCCGAGCTCAACTCCACCATCATTCGCCCGCGTAATTACGATGCGATTCTCTTCGGCGAGGTGGTGGGTCGTTCACTCGACCTCTTCGCCTTCTGGCATTCGAGCCAGCGCAACGATCCGGGACTCAACCTTGCCTTGTACGCGAATTCAAAAGCTGATACATTGCTCTCACAAGCGCGCGCGACGGCCAACAAGATCGAGCGCGATAAACTCTACGTACAGTTTGCCGATGTCCTCCGCGAGGATCGGCCCGCCGTATTTCTGTTTGCACCAGAGTTTGTGTACGTCGTACCGCAAGACCTGAAGGGCGTAACTTTGGGGGCGATGACAGTGCCGTCGGATCGCTTCATTGGTGTGGCCACGTGGTACACCGACACCGAACATGTGTGGAGCATGTTTACGAATCAATAACGTTACTTACATTATTATTTTTTACTATGAATCCGAATCAAGAATTCTCTAACTCCGGTGGTGCATTCGTGCCCGCTGGCGGCGGCAATCAAAGCCGTGCACCACGCCAGAGCAGCAAAGGCGCTCCGGCACGTCCTGATCGCCCGTCGCGTGAACAGCCCAAGCGCGAAGGCGGTAGACCGCCCCGAAACGGTGGCGCTCGTCGCGGCCACTTTGGCGGTGGTCGCCCACGTCCACCGCGTGGCAAGCAGCGCGTCGAGCACCAGGCTCCCGCGAGAGGCTCACGCCCGGCAGGAAGCCCGATCGCTCCGCCACCACCAGATACTGTGCGCATCATCCCGCTCGGCGGCGTGGAAGAAATCGGCCGCAACATGACGGCGGTGGAATTCAACGACGACATCTTTATCCTCGACGCCGGCTTCGCCTTCTCCGAAGACGATACGCCGGGCATCGATTACATCTTGCCGAATACCAGCTACCTCGAAGAGCGCCGCGACAAAATCCGCGGGCTCCTCATCTCGCACGGTCACCTCGATCACATCGGCGGCATTCCCTACATCATCGACCGCATCGGCAATCCGACCATTTACACCCGCAAGCTCACCGGCCGCATGATCCAGAAGCGCCAGGAAGAATTTGCGGGACAGACGGTACAGATCCGCGAAGTCGAAAAGGACGAGGCGATCAAGCTCGGCAAAACAACCATTCGCTTTTTCGGCGTCACACACACCGTGCCAGATTCGATGGGTATCATCATCGAGACGCCGCATGGCGACGTCGTCTTTACCGGCGACATCAAGCTCAACCACCTCGATGGCGTGCCGTCTGACGAGGAATTCGAGAGCTTCTCGATTTTCAAAGATCGCAAAGTCCTCGCGCTCCTCATGGACTCGACCAACGTCTGGCAGCCGGGCTGGTCAATTCCCGAGCGCAACGTCTACAAGACGCTCCACGACATCATCAAAGACTCGACAGGACGCCTCATCATCGCGATGTTCGCCTCGCACCTCGAGCGCTTGATCCGCGTCGTCGCCTTCGCCGAAGATTACGGCAAGAAAGTCGTGATCGACGGCCGCTCCATGCGCACCAACATCGAGATCGCGCGCGAGCTTGGTCTCATCAAATACAAGGACGACACGGTGATTCAGGTGGAAGACATCGATCGCTTCGCGCCGGAGAAGATCGTGATTCTCGCCACCGGCGCACAAGGCGACGAATTCGCGTCGCTCGCGCGCATCGGCAACAAGTCACACAAATACATCCGCCTTCAGCCGTCAGACAAAATCGTGCTCTCATCGTCCGTCATTCCGGGTAACGAGCGCGCGGTCCAGAAGCTCAAGGACAACCTCTCGCGCCAAGGTGCACACATCGTCACCTACCACGCCTCGGATGTGCATGCCTCGGGCCACGGCAACCGTGAAGAAGCGACCTGGATCCACAAGCAGATCAAGCCAAAATTCTTTGTCCCCGTCCACGGCTACCACTACATGCTGCGTGTGCATGCAGACCTGGCCGTCGAAATGGGCGTTACCCCAGGAAACACCTGCATCCCGGAGAATTCCTCGATTATCGACATCACCAATGGCGAGAAAATCACGAAGCTGGCCGTGCGAGCACCGCACGAATTGCGCGTGGTCGAAGGCCAGACGGTCTCCGAGCTCTCCGAAGTCCTCATGCGCGATCGTAAGGCGCTCGGCCAGGAAGGCTTCTGCGTCGTCGTCGCCACCGTCGATCGCCGCACCGGCAAGCTCCACAAATCCCCCGACATCATCTCGCGCGGCTTCGTGTATCTTCGCGACAACAAAGACCTCATGGATCAGACGCGCCTCATCATTCGCAAAGCGGTCGAGGCCTCGCTCAAGAATCCACGCGCAGCGGATCTCGATGGCGCCCGAGACGACCTCGCCGAGGCAGTCGCTCGCTTCCTCCTGCAACGAACAATGAAAAGACCAATTGTTATTCCAGTTATTGTCAGCATCTAGTGCCCGACCTGCCCCGTTAGAAGACGCAGTCTTTCTAACGGGGTCGTCATCCCCGTCATCGTCAGCATTTGACCAAGCCTGAGAAGCAAGTAGCATCCTCGCAGGATTCCCCAAGGGGAGAAGAGGAGAGCCATGACAGCTAGATGCGACGAAGTTGACCTCGAGATCATCGCCGCGCTGCAGAGCGACGGCAACAAGCCACACGCGGCACTCGCGGCGCGCTGCTCGGTGTCGCCCGCAACTTTTTCAAGGCGCGTCGTCCGACTCATCAATGACGGCGTCATTCGCCACACCGTCATCGTGTCCCGAGACGTTGTGGAATTCGAAGAAATCCTGATGATCATCAGGAGCATCGGCAACGACAATCTCGCCGAACGTCTTGCGGCATTGCCCCATGTGCGCGAAATCCGTCGCGTACTCGGCGACAAGGTCGACGGGCTGCTCGTGAAAATGTGTGCGCGCACGTCTGCAGAACTGCTGGAGCACGCAGAAGCGCTCAGGTGTATGACTGGCGTGATCGTCGTGCAGAGCATGCGGTCGACACATGTCTTCAAAGACTCACACGTCTTCCCCCTCTAAGAGAACCAGAGGCGACTGAAACTGAAGCGGCGAGGCGGCAATCCCCTCGCCGCCTTTCCTTTTTTAGGCGATGCGCCATTTGCCGGCGTGGAAGCGCACGAGGCCGTCTTTCTTGAGCGATGCGAGCACGACCTTGAGCTGCTCTTTTTTAATATATTTCGTGCCACTGGTTTTCAGATAGATATCACTTTCGGTTTTCGCTGAGGCGTTCAGCTCTCGCAGAATCGCACCGCGCAATTGGCGGGGTGAGCCTTCAAATCTCGTCTGCTTCGTATACCCCGTACTGCGGCGCGAAGGATTCTTGTGAGTCTTTTTGAGGTGCACACCGTAATCCATGAGTGCCCAATGCCACTCACGCGGATCTTGATCATGTGCGGCCTCCTCCATCAACGGCACAAGATCTCGATCGCTCACATTCGCTTTATCCGCAAAGAAGTGATGGATGAATACGGTGCGCACATTCGTTTCCAACAGCGTGTGCGGCTCGTTGAACGCAAAGACCCGCACCGCTGCGCGCGTGTAGGGACCGACGCCAGGTATTTTCCCTTCACTCGTCGCATCTTTAATAGAGCCCTTGTATTGCTGCGCAATTACTTTCGCCGCGTCGTGCAAGAATTTCCCGCGTCTGTTGTAGCCGAGTCCGCTCCACACCGTGAGCACATCGCGCAAACTTGCATGTGAGAGCACAAAGACAGTGGGAAATGCTTCGAGAAATTCTTTGTACTTTTCTAAGACGCGCGGTACCTGCGTCTGCTGTAGCATCACTTCAGAGACGAGAATCTTGTAGGGGTCACGCGTCTTGCGCCACGGCAATTCATGGCGCCCGTGTTTCTTCCAGTAGGTCCAGACTGCTTTTTGCAATCTCGTGATCTCTTTATTCATACAAATCGGGCCACCTCGCCTCGATCGCATGTTTCACCTGCTCGTACCAAAAGCCGTAGCCATCGTCGGTGAGATGCAGACCATCGGGCGCATAGTAGCGACGCGGATCAGTGGCGAATGGATCAGGGATGGCAAAAAGGTCCACATACACGACACCGAATGCCGCCGCTGTGGATGAGAATCGCTCGCGCAGGTCTGCGGCACGCTCCGTCATGAGTGCTCGTGCAAACCACGGGAAGAGCGGCGCCTCGCCGATTTTGCCTGCGGTCAGGAGGACGATGCGATCTGACTTCGTGCGTGCCTCATCTAGCAGTCGTTTGAGATCTGCCTGCGCTACTCCCAGATCGCGAAAGCCGATGACGTCGTTGGCACCGATCTGAATCAGCACAAGGTCGTAGGAATCTTTTTGCGCCGCAGCTAATTGGGCCGCTGTATCTGCGGTGACCTCCCCGCTCACTGCATGATTCTCGACGGAGGCATTGAGTGCCTGTGAGAGCCTGCCTGCGACGGTATTGTGGGCATCATGCACACCCACACCAACCGCCGTGCTATCTCCCAAGACCAGGAGCGAACGAGATCCTTCGGCGCGTTCAAACCCCTCAGCAAGCGCTACGAGCCCTTTGCTCACGTACGCGTAGTAGCCCACACGCGCCACCTCATACGCGAGATACAGTACCCCAAGGATCAGGAGCAGCGAGAGTATTTTCATAGTTTGTAGATCATATCTTTGCGCTCCACGACAATATCCCACTTAAATCGCTTCGCGGTACGATAGAGCGCCTGGTTGGGATTGAAGCAGATCGGTTTCGCCACCATCTCGAGAAACGGCACGTCACTTTCGGTGTCCCCCACACCGATTGATCCCGCGAGCGTGAGATGCTCTTTCTCGACTGCGCGATTCACGACATTGGCTTTGTTCAATATCACATGCTCGTCGGCGACCTTGCCGGTAAAGAGATCCTGCGGACCGGTCTCGTAGACGATGCCATACGCCTTGTTGAAGCCGAGGCGCGGGCAGAATTTGTCGAGCACGGTCTTTGGCGAATGCGAGACGGCGAGAAGAAAGTAGCCTTTGTCTTTCAGCTCTTTGATAAGATCGCGCGTGTAGCGATAGGTGCGCTTGGATTGTGCCTCAACGATTTGATCTGCTGCTTCCGCGAGCTCGCCATAATGCAGCCCTTTGAGGTGCTTACGGAAGGTCCCGACCACCGCCATGATGTACTCCTCGTAATCGCCTTCACGGTCGAGCCAACGCTTGTGCTGCTTGTCGTATTCTTTTTGCGACTCCTTCGGGAAGGATCCATTTTCGATGAGCGTCTCCACGAGCTGGATCAAGAGTGATGAGCGAAAAATCGTGCCATCGACGTCGAAGATTGCGACCTTACGAGGTGCTGCCATAGCCCCATCGTGCGCTCTGAAACGAGATCGCGCAACTACTTATTTCTGGAGCTTCGGGCCGCCTACTTTCTTCAAAATATCTGATTGGAAAGTCAATTTCGTCTTGCGCTGATCTGCCGCGCGGGCCTCCCCGAGCTTCACGAGACCGAGCACGAGGTCCATGTTGGAAACGCCCGCCTTTTTCCAGTTGTGGTGATAGAGCGAGCCGGGCAAAGTGTTGACCTCATTGACGTACACTTTGTTCTTGACGGTGTCGAGGAGGAAATCGACGCGTGCGGTGCCTTCGCAGCCGAGTGAGCGATACACGTGTACGCCCATATCCTTGACGGTGCGGGTCAGTTTTTCACCAATCTGTGCAGGAACTTCGCTATACTCGCTGTTCGCTCCACTCGAGCCCTTCGTGCCGCCCGAGAGATACTTGTCGTTGAAATCAAAGAACTCCGTCTTGTTGAGCGGACGCTCGCACTCAGCCGTCTTAATCTCCGCATTGCCCATAATCGGGAGGGTGATTTCGATGAGATTTTGGACACCTTCCTCAACGAGCACTTTGTCGTCGTAGTGCAGTGCCACCTCGACGGCTCGCACGAGCTCCTCCTCATTTTTGACCTTGGAAATACCAATCGAAGAACCGAGATGCACCGGCTTCACGAACAGCGGATACGTGAGCTCTTTGATGCGCGCCTTGAAGGCATCGGCATACGAGTGCCACTCGGCACGCGTAAACCACACATACGGCACCACCGGGATACCCTCAGCAGCCAAGACCTGTTTGGTCATGACCTTGTCCATGGCGACCGCTGAGGCAAAGAGATCGCAGCCGACGAACGGCACGCCTGCCATGCGCAAGAGCCCCTGGAGCGATCCATCTTCGCCGTAGGTGCCGTGCATCGACGGGAAGACCACATCGATCTGTATGCGCTTCGGCAGGAGGCCAGGCCAGACAAGTTCAAGCCCTTTTTCAAATGAAAGCGAGACCTGCTTCTTGGCGGCAAGCTGTGCCTCGTAATCAGGCTGCTTAAAGAATGCGATGTCGTTCATCGCCTTGTCCGCATACCACTTGCCTTCCTTGGTGATGTATACGGGCACGACGTCGTACTCCTTGCTCGCGAGCAGCGAATCGATAATCGGCGTATGTGCGGTAATGATAGAGACGTCGTGCTCTGCGCTTTTCCCCCCGAAAATAACGGCAATAGTTTTCATCGCCGTATTGTAGCAAAACGTCTATGAATACTGGTCGGGCCAATCATTCTGGATAAGTACGATATCTCCCGAGACGGTGAGATGCTGAAGCGCTATGAGGGCCGTCGGCATATCGTCGTAGAGCATCACCTTGCCCCCATATCCCCGCTCCTTGAGCCCCATCTCGATGAAAGGGGTGACGGAATTCTTGATCAGGACCACGATCTCGATCTTGGCCTCCGCAAGCTGGCGGCCAATGTCGCGATGCACAGTATCTAAACGACTCCCCATCTCGACGAGTCCCGGTGTCACGTAGTATCGCTTGTGTCCGACAAGTCCTGCGAGAAAGCTGATAACCGCAGCGACGCCGTCGGGATTGCCGTTGTAGCTGTCGTCGAGCGTAATGACGCCGGTATTGTCGATGGTCATCTGGAGTCGATGATCAAATGCTTTCGTCGCTTTGAGACCTTCTTCAATATCTACGACGGGGATCTCCAGCTCAACAGCGAGTGCAGCTGCAGCTGCGAGCGGCCCCACCATGTGGAGTCCGAGCAGCTTGGAGGACGCACGAATGATCTCGCTACCTCGCACCATGCGAAATGTCGTCCCGCGCAAATCACTCTGTGCGCCCGCGATGCGCCACTCACCCACCGCTTCGCGAGAGAAGAGCGTGTCAGCTGCACGGGCACGCGAGCGCGCAAGATCGTTTTCGGCATTGATATAGAGTGGTCGTTCGTCGAGCTCATCTGCGAGTTCGAAAATCGTCGCAGCGGTTTTCTCCAGCGTGCCAAATTTCTGCAGATGGGCTTCATTGACTCCCGTAATCACCCCGATATTCGGATGCACGATCTTGCAGAGCTTGGTGATGTCTCCCGGGTAGTATTCGCCGAGCTCAAATATGATGAAGTCTTCGTCGCCGTCGAGCGTGTTCACAAACGACGCAATGCCGAGCGGCGTATTGTAACTCCCCGGCGGTGCCGCTACTTTTTTTGATGCACTGAGCACGGTCTTCAAAATCTCGCGCATGGTTGTCTTGCCGTACGAGCCGGCAATCGCGATTTTGAGCCCTGGATGCGCCAAGAGCTTGGCCTCGGCAATGCGGATGCGGCTCTCTTCAAGTGGCTTCTGTGCGAGGCGCACGAAGAGTGTGAGACAGACGAGTGCATACGGGAGCAGGTACGGCGTCGCAAGCGCGATGAGCGCACCAAGGAGCAGCACGAGATCGCTCTCTTGCCGTGCCACGACCCACCCGATCATCGCGAGCCAGAGAATAACGAAAAGCCACGTGAGCGCGTAGAGCATTTTTGCCTTCGTCGTCCAGACGATCTGTTTGCGCTTCTCGACATGCGCGAAATCACTCGTGCGCGTATACCAGGCGAGGAAATCGCGCACGTCATACTCGCTCGCCTGGAGCATATAGATGAGCGAGCGCACAAAGCGAGGCTGAAAGCGCGAGAGTATGGTCATACAAAATGTGCGATGCTCGCGGCAACTTTATCTGGATATTCACGGTGTACGAAATGTGTCGCGCTCGGTAATACCTCCAGCGTGGATCCGCGAATGAGACGCGCCAGCTTCTCCCCATCAGCACGAGGCGTCTGGCGATCATCTCCGCCCCAGATAAGCAGGGTGGGCGTAGCCACCTGCGCTGCTGCCTCCGAGAGATCCTCTCCGATCACGTTGAGGAAAATATCTTTCAGTCGGCCGCTCGAGTGATAGTCGCTGCCAACACGCTCATAGAGGAGACGACGGAGTGTACTGCGTAGATGCGCAGGAAGCAGCATGGTCACAAACTTGCCGATCTTTGCCACCAATTGCAACACACGACTGCGCCCTCGCTTCCTTTCGGAGACACCCGCTGCTCCGATGAGCACGAGCTTCTGTGGATGAAAAACGCCGCGTGAGACACCCTTGATGCTCACGCGCCCGCCAAATGAGTGCCCGACCAAGACTGCCACATCGAGCCCCAGCTTTTCAACAAAGGCGTGGACGAAATCAACATAGTCATCGAGTCGCCACTGCGGATCAGGCATATCACTCTCCCCAAAGCCGGGCATGTCCAAGCGGACCACGCGATGTCCACGCGAGAGTTCCGGCACGATACCGTCAAAGGTATGGAGCGTATCCTTCCACCCATGCAGCATAAGCATGACGGGCCCGTGACCCTCGTCGTGGTATTCCGTTGCGAGACCCTGGATAATCACTTTCATACAGTGTTCCATCGAGTGCTGGCCTTCGGCCAGAGCAACGTGAGCGGGTGCGCTTCGCAATCATGGGGACGGGCTTTGCAGATGTAGCGACCATAGAGTACGAGGCCATTATTGACATACTTCCAATCTTTTTTTGGCACGAGCGCTTCAAGGTCCTTTGAAATCTTCGTCAGATCCTCGTGGTCCGACAGATCGAAGCGATGAGCAAAACGCTTCACATGCGTATCGGTCGGAATCCCCTCCCAAATCTCATAGAGCTCGCCCAAGACAACGTTTGCCGTCTTGTATGCGACGCCAGGAAGTGTAATGAGTTCGGGAACAGTCTTGGGGATCTTGCCGCCAAAATCTTTCTCGATCAGCTTCGCCGCCCCGATCACTGCCTTGGCTTTGTTGCGGTAGAACGTCACGGAAGAAATCTCCTTGGTGAAGGTGGCAAGATTCGCGCGGGCGAAATCCTTCGGCGTTTTGTATTTTTTAAAGAGCTTCTCGGTCACCTTGTTGACTGCCTTATCAGTGCACTGCGCTGAGAGCATCACTGCGACAACCAGCTGGAATGGCGTCGAATAGTTGAGCTCCGTCTTGGGCTTCGGGTAGGCCTTTTTGAGGTATTTGAGCAGGATCGCGGCACGCTCTTTGCGCTCGAGAGCTTTCATGCGCGCATCCTAGCACAGCACGAAATGCGTATATATACTTCTCTGTAGGGAAAGGAAGGTGCCATATGCCCGACGAACCACGCCGGCATACCGAAGCGAGCGAATGGGCCGCTGACAAGCCGGTTCCAATTTCCGAACCACTCGGACCGCCCACTTATATCCGGTGGGCCGCCGAGAACATGAGGAAGGTGACCGAACGAAGCGGTGCCGGCCCAATGACCGGGGACCTAGATGACAAATAGGTCCCGCAAAAAAGTCCGCACTCAGCGTATCGAGTGCGGACTCACGTATTTATTATTTGATGACGATTGGCATCTCAATCGAGTCATCGTGCTCAGGCAGACCCGACGGATTGTCTTTCATCAGGACAAGCGTTGCGGGACCCGAGTAGTTCGCGATGGTAATAGTCGCGGTAAAGGTCACCTGCTCGGTCGTCATCCAATCACCCTGCGCATCTGCATGCGTGTTCATAAGTACGTTGCCGTCTTTATCGAGCACCTTGATCGGAAATGACGCTTCGAAGTACCACGGGCCCGGTGCATTGCCGGAGACCACAAATGTCTTTTCCACCGTCGCATTGCGAGCCGGTGCCGTGACGACGACGCGCTTCGAGAGCGGCTGCGTGGTGGTCGTGCCCGTCGCGGTGCCGGTCGCCGTGCCATTCTCGGTCGTCGTTGCCCCCGTGGCGGTCCCCGTGGCAGCACCCGGTGTCGGCGTTACAAATACAAAATAGGCCAAAATCACGATAATGACGGCAAGGACTGCCATCAATGCTACCCAGGCTGTAGTGCGCATAGAAGAGAGGTAAGAAAATTAATGAATGTCTTACTAGTATAGACGCCTTTGGTGCCCCCACATTACCCTTGAGATTTATGGAATATATTGTAAAATGCGCGTCTCTCTATGGCGGCTAAAAAGCGCAAGAAAATCGTGGTAATCGGTGGCGGCACCGGTACCTTTACGGTACTCTCTGGCCTCAAAAAGTATCCTTACGAGCTCACGGCGATCGTCGCTATGTCGGACAGCGGTGGCTCGACCGGCATGCTTCGCGATGAGCTCGGTGTGCTTCCCCCGGGCGACGCCGTGCGCTGCCTCGTCGGCCTCTCGCGCCAAGACGAGCTCATGCGCAAGCTCATGGATTATCGCTTCGAAAATGGCGCTCTCAAGGGTCATCGCTTCGGCAATCTCCTTCTCGCCGCACTTGAGAAGACGACTGGCTCATTTGATAAAGCAATCGAAAAAGCGAGCGACATTCTCCGCACCAACGGCCGCGTCATTCCCTCCACGCTCGACAAGGTGAATCTCGTCGCACAGGTGGGCAATCGTGTGGTAAAGACCGAAGAGAAAATCCAAATGACGAAGCTCAATGGCTCACTCAAAAAGCTCTGGCTCGAACCTGCCGGTCGTGCGAACCCGAAAGCACTCAAGGCGATTGCTGAAGCAGACGCCATCGTGATTGGGCCGGGTGGCTTCTATTCTGCTATCGCACCTAATCTTCTGGTAAAAGGCATCCCGCAAGCCATCAAGAAAAGCCGCGCGAAGAAGATCTTTGTGGTGAATCTCATGACGAAAAGGGAGCACACCAAGAATTACAGCGTCGCCGCCTATGTACACGAACTCGCGCAGTACCTCGGAGAGAAGCCAGATGTGATCGTGTACAACAACAAGATGCCTGATGAAAAGACGCTTACACGCTACGCACGCGAAGGCGACACGGTCACGTCATGGAAAGAATT
The DNA here is from genome assembly GCA_964545165.1 of uncultured Candidatus Saccharibacteria bacterium. Taxonomy (GTDB): domain Bacteria; phylum Patescibacteriota; class Minisyncoccia; order Phycocordibacterales; family UBA2100; genus UBA10103. Next base: position 83,001 of record CAZJEQ010000004.1, on the reverse strand, counting down.
GCCCGAGGGTCCCGAGCTCATCGGTACAAATCTCGTAGCTGGCACGCTCCACGACGCAAACAAAATAGGCACACCCGCCAAGGAAGCATCGCTCATGCGTCACGACTCCGCAAAACTTGCGCGCGTCATTGGAAAAATCGTCAACACCAAATAATTGCGCATTCTGAGTGCCTTGCTAGAATCTGCATACAACTGAATATCGTATCCAGAGTACGGCGAGAGATTTGGCTCAGCGACCCGTCGGCAACCCATCGAAAGAGAAGGTGCCTCCAACCCTCACGGGAAAGATGCTTATCGTAAGAATCTCCCTGCAGGGAGATATTTTGTTTTTTATAGATAATGAATCAACCATGTTCCACCTTCTCGAGCGATACACGACAGAGAGCGTTACCAGCGGCCACCCTGATAAAGTCTGTGATCAGATTTCTGATGCAATCCTCGATGCGTGCCTGACGCAGGATCCGACATCGCGTGTCGCCGTCGAGAGCTTCGGCAGCCACGGCACCCTCATGCTCGGCGGCGAAGTGAAGACCGCGGCAGAATTCGATGCAGAAAAGATCGCTCGCGATGTGTACGCAGGCATCGGCTATACGGATGAGCTCAAGGTATTGAACACCATCGCACGCCAATCTCCCGATATCGCACAGGGCGTCGACACCGGCGGCGCGGGCGATCAGGGCATCATGTACGGCTACGCGACTGATGAAACCAAGGAAATGCTTCCACTCGGCGTCGTTCTCTCACACGCACTTGCTCGCCGCCTCGAAGCAGTCCGTCGCGACGGCACGCTCCCATGGGTGAAGCCCGATGGTAAAACGCAGGTCACCATCGCGAATGGCAAAGTCTTGACCGCGCTCACCTCGACACAGCACGACGAGGCGATCTCGCAAGAAGACATCCGCGCCGGCCTTATCGAGCATCTCTTTACCCCGATCCTCGGTGATGTCTCAAACATCGAAATCCTCGTCAATCCGACCGGCAAATTCGTGATCGGCGGCTTCGCAGCAGATGCGGGCCTCACGGGTCGCAAGATCATGGTGGACACCTACGGCGGTCTCATGCCACACGGTGGCGGCGCCTTCTCCGGCAAAGACGCCACTAAGGTGGATCGCTCCGCAGCCTACATGTGCCGCTTTGCGGCGAAGAATCTCGTCGCCAATGGTCATGCCAAAAAGGCGCTCGTCTCGGTCGCCTACGCGATCGGTCGCGTGGAGCCCGTCATGATCGAAGCATTCGACGGCGAGGGCAAAAATCTCACCGAGCTCGTCACCAAGAACTTCGATTTCCGCCCACGGGCCATCATCGAGCGCCTCGGCCTCACCCGCCCGATCTTCAAGGAGACCGCCGCCTACGGCCACTTCGGCGTCGCCGGTCGTCCGTGGGAAGAGGTCGTGAAAATCTAAATTATTGACGCACTTCGCGAGATACGTATACTCGGAATATATGAGCAAGTATTGGTCACTCCCGACCCCGCATCAGCACCCCTCATGCAGAGAGGATTGATTTGATGCGCGCCAATATTTCAGATCAGCCCCCTCTGCAAGGAGGGGGCTTTTCTCTATGTGCCTCGGCTCTCGCCGAAAAGAGTCACTCGTTCTTTGAGGTCAAAATGATCACGTTGCAAGCATTCGATATGGATCGAAGCGTCGTCGCCCCTTGTATTTACGAAGGTGCGAGGCACCGCGTTTCAGAGCGCGGCGTCTCGCTCGCCTCACCGCTCGTCGAGGAATTGCGCCGCATGCTGCGGGCATACAATAAATTCCTCAAGGTGAGGGAGCCCTACTACCGGATCGATGCGTACTTCGACCAGGACTCGCTCTCCATCCTCGAGATCAACGCTGCGTTCGTTGATGGCTGGGGCACCGCGCTCAATCTCGCGCGGGCGAGCAACATCCCCATCGATCCCAACAAATTGCGATTCCCCTTCAGCTTCGCCACGGTCGAAGAAGCGTACTTGCCTGAGCTCGAGCTCTTCGTGCGCGAACTTGAAGGTCATCGCGGCGAACGGTCTGACATCTGCAACTTCCGGGACTGGGCGTGGGCAGATGATGAGATCTACGTGTACGGGCGTGTCCCGTACGACGAGACGCTCGGCGTCTTGCCGCGCGACGGCCTGCGTCTCGATGACAAGCGCAACCTTGCTCGCTTCGAACAAGAGCGTCTGGATGCCCTCGGTGGGAAGCGTGTGCGCATTCCTCGGCACTACATGGCCTCCACGACGCCTTGGGAAGCAGTGCCGAGCGATGTGGTGCTGAAGTTCTGCAACAAGGATGGGCCCGAGGCGCGACAAGCACGGCAGAGTGTCATCATCGGGAAGCCGCAGGGAAAAGCAAAATTTCTCCGCGGCTGCTACGAGCAAGGATCGCTCATTGCACAGACATTCGTGCCGCCTTTTGTCGATTATGGCGACAACACGCAGATCGTAATTCTGGCCATCGGCGACGAGCCGGTCACCGGCTACGTGCAGTACAGCGCAAAACAGATCATCAACGACAATTCTGTACACGGTCCGCTCGCTCTCTGAGCCGACCGTCAAAATTCAACGGGCGCCTTCGGGCGCCCGTTTTCTTATGCAATGACCTGCGTCTCCACCAGAAAGTCAGCAGTATACTTATACGTACGTTTATTAATAGCTAGAGATGTTATGCAAACAAAGCACATTATTACAGGGATCGCTGCCGCAGCACTCATGTTGCCCGTAGCGGCTTCCGCACAATCGGCATCAGTCGAAGTGCAGGTGAAGTCGATCCTCTCGCAAATCCAGGCGCTGCAGATGCAGCTCAAGACACTGCTCGCCTCGACAACGCCGATGGTCAAGGCGGAATACATGACCGATAAAAAAGCCGAGCGGCCGATGATGCCACCAGGTCAGATGGGCAAAGAGATGTGCATCATGCTCAAGCGCGATCTCCGCACCGGCTCGCAGGGTGAGGATGTGAAGCAGCTCCAGGAGCTGCTCGCGCAGGATCCGGCAGTCGGCTTCCGCGGCCAGGCCACGGGATTTTACGGACCGCTCACAGCGAACGCCATGGCTAAATTCCAGATGCGCATGGGTATCGCTTCCACAACCGAGGGTACTGTAGGTCCGATGACCCGCGGCTTCTTTGAGCGCGCCTGCGGTATGGGACTCGGCAATCAGATCATGGATATGCATCGGGCAGAAGTTGCGGGCACCATTTCGGCGAGCGCCAACTCGAGCATTACCGTGCAGATGAAAGATGGCAACACGCGCATCGTGAATGTGGTGGCATCAACGAGCATCCAGGTCTATCCGTCTACCGGAGCAGGACCATCGCTCGGCACCATCGCTGATCTCACGGTCGGCAAGATGATCAAGGCAGAAGGCGCGCCTCAGGCAGATGGCTCACTCACCGCTCGACAAATTCGAGTCGGCATTCGCGAGTAATCTCGTAACCGATACCAAAACGCCGCACGTAGTGCGGCGTTTTGTTTTGGTGATATTTACTCCACCGTCACCGACTTGGCGAGTCCGCCTGCTGGCGGAGCGCAACTCACTCAACAGTTACAGACTTAGCAAGGTTTCTTGGACGATCGACATTGAGGCCACGCTGGCGCGAGAAGTGATACGCGAAGAGCTGGAGCGGCACGACGTTGAGAATCGGTGAGAGCATCTCGATCGTCTTCGGCACATAGATCACGTCATCCGCAACTTCCGCCATCTCTTTATTACCTTCTGTCGCAATCGCGATGACGGGCCCTTTGCGGGCTTTCACCTGCTGGATAGCAGAGAAGACCTTGCCATAGACGCTGTCGTTGGTCGCAATCGCGACAATCGGGAAATTCTCATCGATCATGGCGAGGTGTCCGTGCTTCAACTCCCCTGCACCGCACCCTTCGGCATGCACATAGGAGCATTCTTTGAGTTTGAGTGCACCTTCGTACGCAATCGGGAGATTATACTTGCGACCGATAAACATAAAGTCGCGACTGTCTTTGTATTTTTCTGCGAGCGCTCTAATCTCGGGCTCCTGCGCAAGAATACTGCGGAGTTTCTCCGGCAAGTGCTTGAGCTCTTCCGCGAGCTTCTTTCCGGTCTCCTCCGACATGCCGCGCTGGCGACCGAGGAAAATAGTGAGGAGCGAGAGCACGGTGAGCTGTGAGAGGAATGCTTTGGTGGAGACCACGCTGATTTCCGGCCCCGCATGGTTATAGACGCCGGCTTCGGTCTCGCGCGCAATGGTCGAACCCACCGTGTTTACGATACCGAGGGCGAGCGCACCATTGCGCTTCCCTTCACGTACTGCTTCGAGCGTATCGAGCGTCTCACCGCTCTGCGAAATCGCGAGGACGGCAGTTCGTGCATTGATAACGGGCTTTCGGTACCGGAATTCAGAGCCGAGTTCTACCTCGACGGGAATTCCCGCGTGCTCTTCGATCATGTACTCGCCGATCAGCCCCGCATAGTAGGCGGTCCCGCACGCGACAATGATGATGCGATCGATTTTTGCGAGCTGCTCTGCCACACTCTCGAGTCCTCCGAGCTTCACGTTGCCCGCTTCGACAAGCAGGCGTCCACGTACCGAATTTTCTACCACCTCGGGACCCTCCATAATTTCCTTAAGCATAAAGTGCTCGTAGCCGCCGCGCTGTGCTTCTTCAGGACTCCACTCAATTTCGGTGGCATCGCGCTTTACCTGCGACGCGTCGAGCTTGAAGATGCGATGTTCACCGGGCGTCAGGACCGCCACCTCCCCGTCTTCGAGAAAGACCACCTTGTTGGTGTGCGGCAAAATCGGCGAGGCATCGGACGCGATGAAGTGCTCACCATCGCCGAGACCGAGCACAATGGGAGAGCCCATGCGCGCCGCAATGAGGCGCTCCGGCTCTTTCTTGTACTGCATCGCGATCCCGTAGGTGCCACGCACACGGTTCAATGCGCGGAGCGAGGCTTTCTCAAAATCCGCATCGCTTTTCATTTCATCCTCGATGAGGTGTGCGAGCACTTCCGTATCAGACTCAGATTTAAAGGTGTGTCCCTTCGCAGCAAGCTCAGCTTTGAGCTCGCGAAAATTTTCGATGATGCCATTGTGCACAATCCAGATTTCGCCATCACAATCCGAGTGCGGATGTGCATTCACTTCATTCGGCTCACCGTGCGTAGCCCAGCGCAGGTGCGCGATACCGCTGAGCCCAAAGTATCCGGCAGGCACTTTGCGACGCAGGTGTGCCACAGGACCTACGGCACGAATCAAGCCGCTCTCGGGCACATGGATACCAGCCGAGTCGTAGCCGCGATATTCAAGAGAGACGAGTCCGTCGAGCAGGACCTCGCCTGCGTTTTTCTTGCCCGTATACGCAAAAATGCCGCACATCTAGGTAGAGTACGGCGCAAACGGTAAAAAGCCAAGTTTCTACCTACCCCGTGTGGAATAGGATATCAGCAACATCTCGGCGCAGCGCATTCACAGCTGATGCTTCGGCCGGACGCGTGGGGTAGGTCCTGTTGCTCAATATCACGAGTGCGGCTCGTCCCTCCGGGTCCACAAGAATGCTCGTGCCGGTAAAACCCGTTTTACCAAATGTCCGCCCGCTGACCTCTGTGCCCATAAAGCTGGGGTCATGAATCTGCCATCCAAGACCCGCCTCAGCCGCCCGTGCCACGGGCCCGTCAGAATCACGGATGAGATGCCAAGCGAAGGTAAGAAGATCATCCGCCGTGGAGAACAGTCCCGCATGGCCAACACTTCGTCGCGCGCGAGCAAAGACGCGCGCACTCTCATCGTGCGGTATGCCCTGTATGACTTCACCGTCGACAACTTCCGTCGGGGCGCACAAATCTTTCGCGGGGAAAAATGTCGTCTCGGTCATACCAAGCGGCTCGAAGACATGTCCATGCGCGAGTGTCTCAATCGATGCCCCACCGACGCGCTCTATCCCAATGCCGAGGACAAAGGCGGGCAAATTGGAATAATGCGACTCACCGGGAGCTGCCGCGAAGCCACGCTCGAGCGCATGTGAGCGGATTTCTTCAAACGTCTCGAAACGAAGTGTCGACATCTGCGTACCGTGTACACGGTATCGCAAAAGATCTTCGATGGTCGCCTCGTAGTCGTGCTGCAGCTCGGGGACGAAACGTACCACCACATCACTGAGTGCAATCTTTCCTGCGTCTATAAAAAGCGCCGCGAGTGACGCCAGTGGAATGGATTTTGTAATCGAGGCGACATCATACACGGGATATGATTCACCGTATGTGCGCACGTTGCGCTCGCCGTCGCGCAACAATCCGATCACGCAGCCAGGAAATACTTTCTCATCAATCGCCCGCCGGATGCGTTCGTCGAGTTTATCCATTCAAAACTTCTGCTTTGATCTCTGTAGCAAGCATGGGATTCCACATGGCGCCGGTAGCAGACATCACACTGTCCGCCCCAGCGGCGCGATATTCCTGATAGTCAGCGGCATTGAGCACACCGCCCACACCTTCGATTGCAAAGCTGAAGCTGCGTTTGTCTTTGATGGCTTTCATGCGACGTGCAAAGTCGAGCCCTGCCCATTTGATGCCCGCGCCACAGACTCCGGAGCGCAGTCTCGCGGGAGATCCGGGAAGCGCCTGCTCGCCGGCTGCGTTGCGCACTTCGGCCTGCAGTGTGTTGATACCTGAGACGCCGTCGGCATACGCATTCGCGATTTCACCGAGACGCTCCATGTCGGCATCTTGTGCGTAATACCCCACCTTCAAGACGAGTGGCGTTGATCCGATCACGCTGCGAATCCCTTTGGCGACCTTTTCGGTGACATCGAGGTTGTAGCAGACGAGTCCCTCATTGCCGATATTCGGGCACGAGAGGTTGGTCTCAAGAATTTTCGCACCCGTCTCATAAGCGAGCTTAGCGGCGTCGACATAATCTTGTACGAATTCATCCTGCGACTGGTCGGGTCGTACCGTACCCATGAAGCTCAGAACCAGCACCTGCCCCTTGCCTGCAGCGGCGATGGCTTTTTTTACATCCTCCTGCCACACACTTGGATCTTTCGACGGTACACCAAAAGAATTCGTGATTGAGAGTGGATCGCTATACGTCGTATCCGCAACCAGCGGTGATTTCAGTTTGTCCATCGTAAGATCGCCGTCGGGATGAATGGCCAAGACATTGGGAAATGGATGGCACGGGAAGATACCACTGCGCACGGTCTTATAGACCGCTATATCGAACCCTTTGGCGAAGGCGGCAGCACAGTACGCGCTGTTGAGGAGCGGCCCTGCAGGAATACCGAGCGGGAGATATACAGGCTGCCCGAGAAACTCGTGCATCGGCTCGCCTACCGACTCGGCACGCGTACTATCGGCGAAGGCACCGAACGGACCCGTATCGTAATTTTCTTCATAACTCTTGAGAGGGTCGAAAAATGGTGTTCGGATCATGTGGGCAATATATCACGTCTCGGTTTGCGGTGAATTACCGAACCAATCGCGTATACACGACGAGCCGCTGATCATAGGTCTTGGCAGTTTTGATCCACGAACCACCGCAGGTGATGAGATTGAGGTACGCATCAGTATCTTTGTTGAAGACGCGCTCCAGCGGCACTTCTTGATACGGGTATGTCTCCATTGCTTCTACGCGGAAGTGCGTGCGCTCACCATTTTTACGCTCAATATACACATCATCACCAGGTTTGAGTTCGCCGAGACGTTTGAAAACACCCGCGAGCGAGAGGCCGTTGTCAACGTGACCATCGATAACGGCGCTCCCGCGCTCACCCGGCACGGTGCCGTATTTGTACCACGCGACATCTGAAAAGTTATTGGGTACTCCCATAGCACCCTGAGCCGTCACCCCGACATACTGCACAGCAGCATCCACCTCGATGGCAGGAATGATGAGTCGTGCGGGCTGCTCTTCTGGCGGCACGAGGCGCGCGGTGGTGGTCGTCGCCGGGACCTGGAGATTATCAGCGGGCGCATACCACACAGCATGCACGAGGGTCGCGGCAAACACGATGAGTGCCGCGATGATAACGAAGATAAGGATAATGCGCGTGGTGCGTTTCATTTTATTCACGTGTGATAGCGGCTCCGCAAGGAGCCGCTATCAGCATACTCTAGTGAGTGACCACCTGTATATGAGTAAACACCACATGCAGTGAAGCACCGATGAACCGCTTTATGAGTCGATACCTGCACGCAGTTGACAGCGTGTCACCCTCCGGGCATAGTTTTGCTGGGATAACCCAGCAACGCCACACGATTCGGGGATCACAATGAAGCACCTCCTTCTCGCTTTCGCGCTGCTCACGGTGAGCACGCCAATCTGCGCACAACCGATCACCGCCGATACCGAAAAGGCCGCCGTCCTGCCACTCTTGCAAGACGCCGTGAGCACGATGGAGAGCAGAATCGCACCGAACCATCCTCAGCACTTCCAGTGCCCGGTGTACCTACGGCCTGGGGAGCGCGCCTCGGTCGCGTGCAGCACGCCGGAGGCTCAGAAGCATATCGCCCTGAGCAAACTCGTGCATCACTGCACAATCTACCGCGATGACCTCGAGCGCGAGCGCGAAACGCAGCCCTGGAAGGGTATGGCCGCAGAGGACATCGAATACTACTGGGACGAGGTGCACCTCTGTTTGGCTTACGCGAACGAGCTGAAAGCTTCGCGCAAATAATGTTCGTTCCAAAGGCCGTGCTCCGCACGGCCTTTAGGATTTTTAAGCTGACCGCATGAGAAATGCCTCGCCGCCTCGTGCGAGACGGCGAGGCTAAGCAAACTATTCAGTGTCCTCCATCGCATCCTTACTGTCCTTCGATGCGCCCTGACTCTGTGAGCCGCCCTGGCCAGAGACCTGAGAGGTGTTGAGTTCATTCTTGTTATCGCGATTATCGTTGTGTTTCTGATTCATAGATACGTTATGAGACGAATAATGATAATGGAAACGACGGCGATGGGGATCTCCCCTGCCCGGAGGGCGTGGCCGCGAGAGATGCACTATATGCAATGCACCATGAAAAGCTGCTGAACTACGGTGCGATGCGACATGCGGCATGCAATTCCGCAACGTCTGCTCCGACGAGCTCACTCTTGGTACCTTGATTGAGTCGGTACATGATCGCTTCCGGATCCGCGACATGCTCGAGCCCGAGGGCATGACCAAATTCATGCGAGAGCACACGCACTAGCCGCGCACGTGAATCATATTCAAATACGTCAATCTCTTGCGTACCCGGTGCGCTCTGATAGAGCGCTTCTTCAAATTCTTCGTCATGCCCTTCGGCGACGGCGTTGTATGTTGAGGCACCCGTATTCACTTCGCCAGCAAGGTGGTTAAGTTCTTGGACCTTGGCATTGACCGCGCTCGCCTGCGTATTGAGCGCGGCGCGGCGCGTTTCGAGTGCATCCTGGCGTGCATCGAGTACCGCTTTTTCTTTTTGTAAACGCTCGTACTCGCCCGGCTTGGCACCGCCGCGAGCATTGATGCGTGTCACCTCCGCCTGGTATGCGGCCGTGTCACGTCCGAGGGCCTGAGCGTCAGCCTCAAAGCGAGCCTGCGCCGTCTTGTAGGCGGCGAGCAATCGCTGATACTCCGCGTTCACGGCATCATACGCATCTTTATCATCGGTAATTGCCGCATCAAGCGAGCGAAGCGCGCTCGTCGTCTCTTGCCGCGCATCGTACATAAAATTGACCGTCAGCGCGCCGCCACTCTCACGATACACAAAGAGCGTACGGTCGAGCGCTGCGCCCCATACGCTCGATGCCTCAGCAAGAACAGCAGCCACATCGGACTCCGTGATATTGAAGCGCGGATCAATCGTGCCGATCGAATAGGTAATCGGCTTCGTACAGGGCAAGACCTGTCCGTACACCTGGCTCGCAAATACGCTGAGTGGCTCTCGATACACGTACCCCGCCGCGCCGATGCCAGCCAGGACTACGAGCGTCGGGAGGAGTCGTCGCATGCGCTATCGTGCACGCTTTGCAGCCTTCTTGACTGCGCGCTTCACCACGCGTTTGGTAGCACGCTTTGCTGTGCCGACCCCTACCTCAGCAACGACTTCGCGCCAGTTGTTTTTCAATTCTTTTGCAGCACGCACGAGCTCTTTAGAATCGACTGAACGAACGTTCTCGTACGCGGAGACCGCAGTGTCGATTGCGGCGGCGATCTTGGCGCGATCCACGGTCTTGAGCTTCTTAGCCTCGCGGATAACTTCGCGCTTCAGGCCACCAGCCCATTTCGCGGCCACTTTGCGATGCTGCTTGGCATCTTTGCTCGCATAAAAGTAATACCCAGCAGCTGCTGCAGCGGCGGCTGCGGCGACCGCACCTGCACCAATACTGACCTGTTTTTTATTCACCATAGAAATTAATTACTTTTTAATAGGTGTACCTTCGAAGAAACGCTCCACGAACTTCCTCCCAAATTTCACGAACGACTTCACTTTCATACCCTCAGTGCGAACATTCGTACGAAGCTCTGCAATGTCTTCGCGCAACAACGTTGCCTCATCCAGCGCAGCAGTCGACAAACGATCCACCGTGCGAAGAATTCGCACCACATAGTACAACGCAAGACTCACCAAGAGGGTAACGACCACGACCGCGAGTGAAGTAATAATAAAGAACACGTACATTTGGGTGAAATCTGTCATAAGAGTCCTAAAAGTATGATGAGGCGAGCGTGAACGTGACCGTTTGCTGCGTCGAAACTATACCATACGGACTGCTAGATCTTATGAGAAGCGCACGACCAGGTTCCTGAGCTGTGCACGCAGGGCACGATGATTAGGCACCTCATGCGCGACAAGATCCCAAAACTTTTTGGAGTGATCAAACTGCCGCAGATGACAAATCTCATGCACGATGACATACCGCATCACCTCCTCGGGCAACAGCGCAATCTTGTAATTGAAGCTGAGGTTGCCTTCGCGCGAGCAGCTTCCCCAGCGACGTTTTTGAGCGCGTATCGTGATCTTGCGATATCGCACCCTGTATCTCGCTGCATAGTGTGCACACCATCGTGCCGCGAGCGCCTGGGCCTCTCGCTTGTACATAGCGAGCAACCGTCGCTCCGCAGAGATGACGCGCACGTGCGCAGACGTGGCGCGCGCACGCTCGATCCACACGGCGTACCGCGCAAGGAATCGGTCGATGGCCATTTGCGAGGCGCGTCGCGGAACCGTGAGGACCACCTCCCCGCCTGGATGCACGGCGACGCGCATCGCCCGCGCACGCTCACTTATCCGAATATCGACCGGTGGCATGTGCTTACCGTACTCCTGCCTGCCACGCGTCGATCGCCGGTACCACGTGTATAAGATTGATGACGTTGAGGGTGAGGTTGTCGCGAATCATATAGAGCGTAAACAGCTCTGCCGCAACCGCGGCAGCTATGACGATCGTGGCACGGGTGCGCGACGCAAAGAAAAATCCGAGCATCATCGCGGCGGTATCAGATATCGAATTCAAGATACTATCGCCCGTATATCCTGCCGCGAGTGCCTGCTGCCGATAGTGCTCAATCACCATCGTGGAGTTCTCTGCGATTTCCCACGCCGCCTCGATGCCGACGGCAATCGCGAGTCGCCACATGAGCGGCTTCGCCGGGAAAAGGTACTTGAGCAGATAGAAAAAGAGGATGCCATGGATGATATGCGAGAAGGTGTACCAATCGGTGAGATGCTGCGACATGCCACTTGAGTGAATGTTGCCCTCCCAGAATTTCACAACACCGCTGTCGCTGATAAGCGGCTGTCCGAATGCCAGCAAGACGAGCAATTGCGCGCCGATGAGAACAAGGACGATGAAGACCTGCTTACGAGTCATGTCACGAAATCGTATCATTAAAAAGGCACGCCCTTCCGAGCGTGCCTTTTTTTGAACCCCTAGTGCTACTGGATGAGCATCAGCGAATCACGGATCTGATCGAAGGAAGCGAGAAGTGCGGCGCGATCAAATGCTCGCACGGTGCCTTCTGGATAGTTGGCAATCTGCGTCGAGTGGATGACATAGCGTACCGCCGTGCACGGATTCGAGCTCGCGCGCGCGTAGACCATTTCCTCGTAGAGATTCCCCGCCCCGGCATCACTTGATTGGGCGACTGAGTACGAAATGCCATTGACCGTCTCATCGATGGCAGTGACATTGGCCGACAGATAAATATCGCCCGTGCAGTTTTTGGCGCGCGGAAGCTGCTCGACGCTCATATAGGTATCGCTCGAGAGATTCGTGCCCGTCGCCATCGCGAGCGGAATAGTAAATTTTACGCCAGCAATCGGCTTCTGCGGGTTGACTGACGTATTTGAATACTGCGGATCAACGGTGAAGTCATTCGGGTAAACGATCGAATAGGTCGTGGTGGCATATGTGCTCGTCGCGACCATCGCTGGTCCCTGCGGGGTCTCCTCTTGAGAGGCCGGGGTGAGCGTGTCGCCCTTGAGAAGATAAAACGCACCTGCTGCTACTAAAATAAGCGCCATGACACCGACTATGTAATATTTGTATGTACCCATATGCATGCATACTGCCACGTATATAGGGGCCTGCAAGCACCCCCAAAAAGAGTGGTTTTTGCTATGATGCGCTTCCATGACCTTCATTAACCGAGGAGTCTCCATTGCGGTCGAGGTCACGCTGGCCCTCTTTGTCGTCCTGCTCATCCTCGCCCCCTTCCACGGACGAGCGACACAGCACTTCGCGGTGACACAGACGCTCGAGGAGACGCTCGTGGCGATTACGTATGACCCACAAGAGTCCACCATCGAGCGCGGTCAGCGCCTCACGCTCTATCGCTTCAACAGCACCTGGAAGGCGCCGATTGGTACCGGCGTTGTAGAAAGCGTCGCCAATGATCGCGCAACACTTCGCATTGATCCGCGCGACATGTCATGGCCCATTGGTCGTCATGGGCTCGTCTTCGAAGAAGATGGTCGGACCTACGTATCTCTCGGAACGACGAGTGGTCTCCACGAGGGAGACGCACTCCACATCTTTCGCGATCGAGAGAGTCTCGGGCAAGTGTCGATTATTCGTGCGGACGCATCGCGCTCAGAAATTGCATTACCCATTGGCGTGAGCCAGACGGATGCACCGCTCTTTGCGAGTGAATACCAATATGCGACGCAGGTGACGCTCTTCGATAATGGCCTGCTCACTGCTCTGGAAATCGCCGTGATGGCACTCACACTACTCGGATACGCGCTCACCTATCTACGTACGAGACGCTCGCCGTTCATAGTCCTTGGCGAGGCGCTGCGTCGCATCCCGCTTTCACGCCAGGCCTTTTTTTGGATCACGCATCTCATCGCGGGCATTCCCTTTACGTGGTTTGTGGTAAAGATGCCGTTATATTTTCTCGCGTATCTCTCCTTTGAAATCTCACGCCGCTTGTCGCTACCCTCCGTGTATCTGTACGACGATGTGACGCGGATACTGCCCTACGCGTACGCGCTCATTGGCGCGCTCTATTACGGCTACCTGGCCTATCGACAACGCTCACCGATCCTCACGCTGTGGCGATGGATTTCGTACCAGGGCACCAGTGGCGTACAACGCGTCTCATTCCAGCGCGGCATCATCCTCTGGGCGCTGCACCTCATTATCGTGTACGCCTTTGCGTCGACACTCCTCGGCTTTCTGCGTGGCGACATCCAGGCCGCGCTCGCGATTGGCTTCCCCGCGCCGACGATCGAGACATGGTTTGAACAAGCAAAATTCCTCATTTGGGCGCTCACGGTCGTCGGAGTCCTCATCGGCTACGGCTACTCAGTCCTCTCCATCCTCTGGGGCAAGTACATCCGCAACCTCGACTTCACGGTGACCGGCTGGCTCACCAATGGCTTCTGCTACCCGCTCTTCGGCATCGTGATCTGGCAGATGAGCCCCGCCTTCACCGGCATCGATCCCATCATCACGGCAGGCCCATTGCTCTACCTCATGCTCATCCTCGGACTCGTACTCAACCTCCTCTATATGCTTTCGATTTTTAATCTCGGCATTCTCTTTGACCTCATGACCGATAAGGGTGTGCGCACAAGCGGCTTCTACAGCGTGATGCGCCACCCGAATTACACCCTGGAGGCGTGCATGTTTTTTGTGACCGAGCTCGTCGGCCTCGCCGCCGGCGTGCAGTGGCTGGGACTGAGTATGTACCTCTTCCTCTACTGGATTCGCTCGGAGCGTGAAGACAATTTCATGCAGTGGTCCAATCCCGACTACGCTCTCTATCAAAAAAAGACGCCCTGGAAATTCATCCCCGGTATTTACTAGCCTCCCTGGTGCTGGTGCATAGCACGGGCTCTAACACTGCTGCAGATATAAAAGTGCGATCGCACTTTTATATCTGCAAGTTATTTTGAGCTACTTCTCTTCTAAATCAAGACAAACCGAGTTTATACAGTACCTCTTACCTGTAGCAGTGGGGCCGTCGTCGAAGACGTGACCGAGGTGGGAGCCACAGCGCGCGCAGGTGATTTCGGTGCGCACCATACCGTGCTCGGTATCAGCGTGCGTCTCGACCGCGCCGGGGAGCGCAGAATCAAATGACGGCCAGCCCGTGCCACTATCAAATTTGGAGGTCGAATCAAAAAGCGGATTACCGCAGACCTTACACTCGTAGGTGCCGTCGGCCTTTTCGTGGACATATTCGCCGCTAAATGGCGCTTCCGTCCCCTTCTCACGCAGCACTTTATATTCTTCCGGCGTAAGCATCTCCTTAAATCCCTCTTCGTTTTCGGGTAGTGGCTTTTTCATACTTGTCATTGTAACCCTGAGATTCTCAGCAGGGAATCTCAGGAGTTATGCCCGGACACATCTCTGTAGAGATGTGACGTGGAGCATATCAAATTGCCCTTATGCAGTTCGAGCGCGTGACCAATCGGGTCCCGCGCTCGATATAGAGCTCTCTCAGTTGCGAAGTTCGAAGTAGGTCAGCGTGAGCGATCCGCGCACAATGTCCTTGTCATCGACGACGATCGCATACGCGACCGGAATCATGACCCCGAGCGCCGTTGCCCGCGGCACCTCGAGCAATCGATATTTCACCCGGGCCTCGTCGACCTCGACGAACATCGGCTTGCGGTATTCGGTTTTGCCCGTCTCCTTGATTCCGAGCTGCCGACCGGCCAGCTCATACGGCGTCGGCACTGGCCGATGCTTGGTGATGAGCGGCGGAATCATAAGCGCCGGAACAACCGAAGCCCCGAGCCCGCTCTCGGACGTGTGAATGGGATTCGTGTCGTTGAAGAGGCGGGTGAACGCGCTCACTTCATCCTGTGTGACGCGGAACGGCTCACTCAAGTGATCCGAACCCACTCCGTATTTTGCGAAGTGCTGTTCGATCGCCCGGGGAACTTGCCTCCCAACTGAGGTAATCAGTACTTCCGTCATTTCTTCCCCTCCGAAAAGAAAAAGGCCGGAATTGGCCTAGAGAGAGAATACGATACTGAGCGCGTGCGTCAATACTTTTTCTGAGAAAAAGTGCTTAGCGGCGCGATTTGGTGCGGTCGACTTCGCCGAGGACTTGCTTGCGGAGGCGCACGGAGATCGGTGTGATCTCGAGATACTCGTCTTCGGCCATGACCTCGAGGCCGCGCTCAATCGAGAGCTCATACGGCGGCACGAGATTCATTGCTTCATCGGATGATTTCGAGCGCATGTTGGTGAGTTGCTTACCCTTGGTCGGATTCACCGTCATCTCTTCGCCCTTCGAAGTGTTGCCGATAACCATGCCTTCGTAGACTTCCACTGCTGGGCCGATATAGACAACGCCACGCTCCTGCAAATTCCACAGCGAGAAGCCAAGCGCCTTGCCGCTTGCCATCGAGATCATCGAGCCTACCTGGCGCTTCTTGATCTCACCGGCGTACTCACGGAAGCCGACAACGCGCGACGAGAGAATGCCCTCGCCTTTGGTGTCGAGCACGAATTGCGAGCGGTAGCCCAAGAGGCCGCGGGTCGGACCTTCGAAGGTCAGGCGCACCTGGTTCTCATGCACCTTGAGGTCTTTCATAACAAATTTGCGCGTACCGAGACGCTCGATGATCGCACCCTGGTAGGTCTGCGGGGTGTCGATAATGACCTCCTCATATGGCTCGAGCTTGTGGCCGCCCTCTTCATGGAAGATGACCTGCGGCTGCGAGACCTGGAGCTCGTACCCTTCACGACGCATATTCTCGATGAGGATGGCGATATGCAATTCGCCGCGACCCGAGACTTTGACGGACTCCGGGCCATCGCTTGCGACCGCGGTGAAGTCGACCTTGAGGCCGACGTTGATCTCGAGTTCGCGCTCCAAGCGATCACGAATCTGGCGTGAGGTGACGAACTTCCCTTCCTTGCCGGCGAATGGCGAGTTGTTCACGAGGAAATTCACCGAAATGGTCGGCTCATCGATGGCGATCGCTGGCAGCGGGACTGCGTCTTTATCTGTCGAGACTGTTTCGCCGATGAAAATGTCCGGAAGCCCTGCGATCATGGCGATGTCGCCGGCGCCCACCTCGGTCGCCTCGACTTTGCCGAGCCCGAGGAAGGTGTACATCTTCGTGATTTTGCCCGACCGCGTCTCGCCGTCCGGCTTTTTGACGAAGACATTGTCGCCCGTCTTCAACGTACCATCGTAGACGCGCACGATGGCGAGTCTACCGAGGAAGTTGTCATAGCCGAGGTTGAAGGTCTGGAGTCGGGCAGGCTTCTGCAGTGCCTCAGGGGTCGCCGCTGGTGGCACCTTGGCGAGAATGAGATCAAGGAGTGGTGTGAGATCTTTTGAATCATCGGTGAGTTTCATCTTTGCGAGGCCCTGACGACCGATCGCGTAGATGACTGGGAAATCGGCCTGTTCGTCGGAAGCGCCGAGCTCGAGGAAGAGTTCCAGGACCTGCTCTTCGCAGCGTGCCGGGTCAGCGGCGGGCTTATCAATTTTGTTGATGACCACAATCGGTTTGATGCCGAGTTCGAGTGACTTTTTCAATACAAAGCGTGTCTGCGGCATCGGGCCCTCCTGGGCGTCGACGACGAGCAAGACCGAGTCGATGGAGCGCAACACGCGCTCGACTTCGGAGCCGAAGTCGGCGTGACCGGGCGTGTCGACGATGTTGATCTTGGTGCCCTTGTACATGACGGCAGCATTTTTGGAGTAAATGGTGATGCCGCGCTCACGTTCGAGCTGGTTTGAGTCCATAGAAACGCCCGCTTCCGCAGCGCCGGTTTGCGTCAAAAGCGCATCGGTAAGAGTCGTCTTACCGTGGTCGACGTGAGCGATGATGGCGATGTTTCTGATTTCCATGGTTACAAAGGAAAGTGCCCCTTTCGGGGCACCCCGTTGGCAATAATATGCCCTATTTTCTTACTTTTAGCAATTAGAGCTGCTCGTCGATCGCTTTCTTAAAATTCGCGAGCGAATCCGCACCCGGAATCAAGGTCTTGCCCGTGATGAATCCCGGCGTGCCATTGATGCCAAATCCTGCGCCCTCCGTCTTGTCTGCTTCGATATCTGCTGTGTAAGCATCCAGTTTTTGCGTGACTTTCGCCTTGAGTGCCTGCGCATCAATACCAGCAATCTTGCCGCTGAGCTCGATGATCGATGACTCGTTGCCGAATCCGCCGTGCTCCTCATCCTGCGCGACAAACATCGCCTCGCGCCACTCCCAGTACTTGGCGGGATAGAGCTCCCAGACCGCACGACCATAGAGCGCAGCTGTCATACTGTCTTCGCTCAAGAATGGATAGTCTTTGAACACAATTTTCAGCTTGCCGGTGTCGACATAGTCTTTGATGAGCGCTGGGAGCGAGGGTTGGATCTGCGGAATCTGATCGTGACCCATTTCAACTGCTTTGCAGAATGGACACTGATAGTCTGACCAGTACGCGAGTACGACGGGCGCATTGTCTTTGCCGATATACGGATCGCCTTTGATCTTTACGTCTTTGATATTGACGGCAACCTGCGCGCCGCCGGTCGCGGTGCCGACGCCGCCCGCAGGCTTGAGCGCGACGATAAGACATACGCCGATAATGAGGCCCGCAAGCACGATGGCTCCCGGAATATACAGAGCGGGATTGATTCCGCGTGAATGGTGTTCGGTCATGGAGAACATTCTACACTATCGAAAAGTCGCGCAATAAACAGAATCAGCCTCCGCGTCGACATGGCGGAGGCTGATCGAAGATCTGCCGTAGAAAGGCTCTCTACTGCTTGACGACGAGGTGCCAGTGATCGGCGGGCCAGAGTCCGTCACTCGGTGGGCTCATCTTCCAGACCACCGTCGTCGCTGAGGATTCATCGTATGTCCACGCAAGCGCAGAGCCATCGTGTCTGGAGCGAATTCCCGTAGCGATAAGGTTCGAGAATACGCCGACCCTGCCCTGCTGGTGCAGAATGGGAATTACGTCGCAGCCGATCTTGGGTGTCGCCGGCATATGGTCAGTCGGGATACACCATTTCATAAAGTCGAGGTCCGAGGTAGCCACCGCGAAGTTGATGGCACGCACGTTGACCGTATGACGACCTGTGCGCGGCTCCGCGAACCACTCGTTGATCTGCGATGCGGCAGCGTCCCGCAACGTCTTGTGGATCGAGCACATGAAGAACTTGTCCGTCAACGGTTGGTCGAAATCGACGACAAAGCCTCCAAGATCGACGCAGACGGGCTCTTCGTTCAAAATGGATGGCATCGTCCGTCGACGCCAGTCGTCGAGCAACGCGTACCACGCGTGCCCACGACCCTCGCGATTATTGTCCACGCTCGACACCACTTTGGTAAGCAGATCGAAGCGCGCCTGGGGAACACTTGCTGCAGCGCGAGCGAGTGGGCCGAGACCGTCTTTCTGTAAGCGAGTCATGACGCTATCCTTTCCCCTTCTGGGGCGTAGCTGCTGCCTCTAGGGCACTTAGGGCATCGTCACCTGACGTTGCCACAGCAGAGAATTGCCCTATCGAGCCGCTTTCTGCTATGGCAACCATCTCGTATCAAAGAACGAGAAAATATTCTACAACGATTTTATGTTTGAGCAACTAGAGAGCTGCGAGGGCTTCGTTGAGCTTGGTGCGGGACTTGGGGCCGACGGAGCCAGGAACTTCGCAAGGCAAAGTTACACCACTCTTTCGAGGTGCACATTTGCACGTATACTCCAACGAGACAACGCTGGGGGTAGGCAATGGATATCTTTTTGACAATCCTCTTCACGCTGCCACTTGGGATACCGTATACCTCGTTCGCTGAGTACTGGCTGCATCGATTCGTTATGCACCAGCCGCTCCGGATCTTCGGATGGGTATTTGATTACCCGTACAAGGCGCACGCCGAGACGCATCACGGCATCTTTGGCTCGGACGCGAGCTACCATCTGCACAATCCCGCGGATGAGGAGACGATTCCCATGGCGTGGTGGAACGGACCACTGCTCGTCGTACTCGGTACCATCCCCTTCGCGCTCATATCGTTTCCGCTCGCGCTGATGGACTGGGTACCGTGGCGTATCGTGCTCACATGCTGCGGCACCGAGGCCATCATCATCCTGCTGTACTACGGGGCTTACGAGTCGACACACTGGGTGATGCACAAGCCGGTAGTGCTCTGGATCGAGGGCACGCCCTGGTACCAGATGATGTTCAAGCCGCTTGCGAGTCGGATCGAAAAGACCGACTGGTTCAAGAGGATCAATGCCCGTCACCTGCTCCACCACTACGATATGCGTGGCAGGAACTTCAATGTAGTGCTTCCTATCGCCGACTGGATATGCCGCACCCGTATCACGCGAGCGGAAACGCCGTTCGACCAGCCGCAGGGATCAATGATTCCTGATGTACAACCACTGTCACGGTAGTGTGACAGTGAAATGGAGAGGGCCGCCTGAGAGAGGCGGCCCTTGTTAATTTTTATCTAGAGACTCGTAAGGAGTTCGTTCAATTTGGCGCGGGTTTTGGGGCCGACGGAGCCATAGCCGACAACGCCCGCTTTCGCGATGCCGTATTTCACTTGGAATTTCTTGAGTGCGACGAGTGTCGCCGGACCGAAGGTCGTCGATTCCCTACCCGAAGATCCGACCCCGCTCGCGGCGACTCGTGTGTCGGTCGCAAGATTGAGGATACGCTGCAGTGTCTTCACATCCGCACCAGTAGACCCGACGGCAAGCGCCCGCGTAATCGCGCCAGCGGCAGGAGTCGCAGGCACGGTGGCGCTCGTTGGTGCCGCCACTTGTTTCGTCGCACCAGCATTCGCGATCACGTTCCACATCGCAGGATCCTGACCGCCATCCCATTTGAATATCGCGACACCGCGCACGCCGAGACGCTTCGCAAGATCGATCTTTTGCTGGAGCGATTGCGCATCCGGCCAGGTGAGCATGCGGAAGGTCGTGTTGGAATTATTCTGTTGCGCAAAGGTGCTCGCGGCAGCGGCGGCAAGCATGGCACTCGTGCCCCCTGAGAGCGGTGGTGTGGTGACATTGGTGATATAGGTAAAGAACAGCTCACCCGAGGAATTCCTCGTCGGCGTGATGCCCTGCTGCTGCGCAATCGGCGTTGCGTACCCCGGATTAAAGGTCCAAAGAATGTCATACACGTATTGCGGTCCCGCATACGCCGTGACCGCATATTCGTATCCATAGGTCGGGACACCAATCATGATCTTGGATTTATCGATGTCTTTCGACATCAGATTGACGACCTTCTCCACCCAGCGTGGGTCCGCGACCGGCGCATGCAATTCCCCTGTCGATTCCACATCTGCCGCGAGCTTGAGGTCGATGCGCTGCTGATCGTAGGTCATGATCTTGACCTGATCGCAGTATTTATTGATCTGCACGAGATCATTCGAAAACTGTCCGTAATCTGGCGGAATCGTCGTGCCGTAGTAGCGATCCTCTGCGGGAATGCGCGTCTCGATGGTGCATGAGAGCCACTTGTTTGGCAGCTTTTCAGAGAGACTCTTTAGGAATGCCGAGAAGCCGTCACGCGTCTCTGCCTTTTTGCCCTCGAAGTCGATATCGACACCGTCGTAATTTCCAGCAATCACCATCAATGAAATGCGTGTAGCGAGCAGCTCACGCTTGAGCGGGTCACTCAAGAGTTCGTGCACAAGCGTGCCATTGGAGGTCATGACCGTGGGGATCACGCGCACGTTTTGAGCATGCGCCGCCACGACAAACGACTGCCACGGATCCTGATTCATCGCACCATTGTCGAGCAGCGTGCCGTCGCTCTTGATCGTATAGACAAAGGGGTTCACCTCGGTCACATCCTTCAGGTGCGCGATGGTATCCGCGGTCCCCGTGGCGGTACGCCAATACGGCACCCATCCCGAGATCTCAAGTGCCGAGGTCGAACTCGGTGCGACAAGTGCGGTAAAAAGGAGCAATCCAAAAAAAGCGTGGGTATATCTCATACTGATCAGACGCATCAGTATAACAATTCTTTCTGTGTACCTGCGATGAATTACGACTCGTTGCGTGAGAATTGCCCTGTTTCGAGTGATTTTGCGAAGAGGTAGAGGAAAAAGCGAGAGCAGACGAGACAGTAGATAATGTTGAGTCCGGTCGCGATGGAGAACAGTGGCCACGCTATTCCCCCGCCCGTCGCGAGCGCGTGACGTGCTGCCTCAAAGACGTATGTGGCGGGGAAAAGCTTCGAGAAATATTGCAACGCAAGTGGCAAAACCTCGACTGGGTAGAGGGCAGCCGAGAGCGGCAGGAAGAAAGACACCACCGCCCACGCCGCCGCCTGGATGCGCGTCCCGTAACGGAAGATGAGCCCCAGGAGCACGATACCGAGCGCGTAGGCGAAAAGCACGAAGTTGAGAAATATCAGCGCAAGCGGTGCGATGCCGATCTTAAGGAGATTGAAGTCGAAGGCGAAATACGAGAGCACCGCAGCGAAGCCCACCACGACCAGTGATTTGATCGTGCCCGAGAGCGTGTGGGCAAAGATGTATTCACTCACGCGAATGGGCGCGATGAAAATATTGGTCAGATTGCGCGACCAGATATTCCACAGGCTCCCGAGCGTCACGGAATACTGCACAATCCATATCACCTGCCAAAGAAGCATACCGAGCAGTACCAGCTCGCCGGCAGCCGGGTTCTCTCGGCTCAGATACAGCGAGATGTAGCCGAACGCCAAAATGTTGGCAAACGGAAAGACGAAGATATCCGCGAAGACCTCCCCCGAGCGGTACGTCACGTACAGCTCCTGCCACAATATTGCCTTGATGCGTCGAAGGTTCATATTATTTTCGTGCAAATTGAAGGAAGACATCTTCGAGCGTCGGCTTTACCACTTCGATATCCTCGATCCAGATACCGGTGTTGCTGAGCTCAAAGAGAATACCCGGAATCTCCCGCTCACTAGCGCGCACCTCGATGGTCGCATGCTCGGGGAACGAATGATCAAGCGCTTTCTCTGCAAGATATTTCTCCAACGCTTCGGTCCTCTGATCAAATACAACGCGCAGTGTTGCGCCCGAGACGAGTTTGGTGAGATTCTTCGGCGTATCCTCAGCGACGACTTTCCCATGATCGAGGAAAATCACACGATCGCAGATGCGATCGATCTCGCTCATATTGTGACTCGTGTAGAGGATCGAGAGATTACGCTCAACGCGCAGTCGTTCAATCAGAGTCAGCGTCTTGTCAGCGATATCGGGGTCGAGCGAGGCGGTCGGCTCATCCATAAGCAGAATCTCGGGATCGTTGAGGAGCGACTTCACGAGATTGACGCGCGTCTTCTGCCCCGACGACAGATCCTTGTAAAGGCGATGCGTGATCTCTTCCGCTTCGAGTTCCTTGAGGAGCGATATGATTTTCGCGCGAGCATCTTTGACCTCGTACAGCTCGGCGAAGACGACGAGATTCTCCCACACCGAAATACGCCCCATGAGCGTATTGAAAGCGGAGGTCGTATTAATACGCTGCAGACACTGCTCGCGGTGCTGCGAGAAATCTTTGCCGAAATAGCTGATGGTGCCGCTCGTCGCCGTCGTGATACCCAGCAGCATCTGAATGGTTGTGGTCTTGCCTGCCCCATTGGGACCAAGGAATCCGACAATTTCTCCGCGCTTGAGCGCGAATGAAATACCAGCGACCGCAACCTGGTCGGCGTACGCTTTACGCAAATCTGTGACCTCCAGCACCCTCGACATGCGCGTATGGTACCACTTCTCTTCATGTGTACGGCGTATACTGGGGCTATGCAGGATGTCGAATTGCCCAATGGCACGAAGATCCCGATGCTCGGACTGGGCACCTGGAAAATGGATGACGAGATCGCGGAATCCGTCCTTCCCCTCGCCTTTGCAATGGGATATCGGCATATCGATACCGCGATGATGTACGGCAACGAAGTGGGGGTCGGGCGGGCTATCCGTGCATCATCGATACCGCGCGAAGAAATATTCGTGACCACCAAACTCTGGCCCACGGATTTCGGCAATCCGAAAGCGGCCCTCTCGCAAAGTTTGGAGCGGCTTGGACTCGACTACGTGGACCTCTATCTGATCCATAGGCCATCTCCAGAAATGCCTCCTGATATATGGCGCGCGATGGAAAGTATCTACAAAGACGAGACCGCGCGGGCAATCGGAGTCTCAAACTTTGGCATCGACGAGTTACAGCCGCTCATGGAGGCGAAGATTCCGCCGATGGTTAATCAGCTCAAATGCACGCCGTTTGATTTTGATCGAACGCTCTTCGATTACTGTGCACAAACAGGCATCGTCTTCGAGGCGTACTCGCCGCTCGGCCGCGGTGCGTATTTTTCTCATGAGACCATTCTCGCGATCGCTCACAAACACCTGCGCACGCCGGCACAGATCATGCTCCGCTGGAATATCGAGCACGGCATGGTGACCATCCCGAAGTCGGCCGAGGAAGCGCGTATGCGAGAGAACCTCGCCATATTCGACTTCTCGCTCGACGAGAGCGACATGAGTGGACTCGATTCGCTCAGCCGCTAGTAGCGGGCAAAATCGCACTCACCCTGCGGACATGCCTTATCGGCCTCAGTGGGGCGTGCGTACGCGACCCATCCGAGATAGACAATCGCAAGGAGAAACGCGAGCGGCACGAGAATACGTATCAACTGACGCATGCAGATATTATAGCTTCAATTTCTGAATCTCGGCGGAGACCATGCGCTCAATCGTGCCCTCGAAGAGCCGGAGCGCAAGCGGAAGCTTCGCATACACCTGAAATTCCTTGTCGACCACCGTGACGGTGCCTTCGATATGGGAACCCTGGGCTGTGAAGCCGAAGGTCATGACGTTATCCTGCCAATCAGTCTTTACCTCAGTAGCATTCTCTGCGATTTTCTGGCGGTGCTCTTCGAGCATCTTTTTTATTTGGGCAATACCCTCTGCCTCAGTGCCGCGATGCGGTAGTGAAATTTTCATGCCCTATTAATACCATGTCGTAGAACCATCGCCAGAGAGCGGGATTTTCTCTCCAAGGTATTTCGGTGCACGATCAATCACTACATCGAGGAGCGCTTTTATCGACGCCGGGACTTCACGTAAGTAATCATGGCCTGAGCCACCACCGCGCGTATGCAGTCCGTACGCCGTCAGCCCGAGTGTCCGTGCAATAAAGAGCGCACGCGGTAGGTGGAAATCCTGTGTCACGATCGTGACCGATGAGGCATCGAACACATCGCGTGCACGATACATACTCGAGTACGTATCGAAGCCCGCATGATCGAGGAAAATATCTCCTGCTGGGATGCCTGCATCGATGAGGTATTTGCGCACCGGTGTCACCTCATCGTGTGAGAGTGCGCTATTGTCCCCCGTGACCAAAATCTTGCTGACCTTGCCTTCGAGGTAGAGCTGCACCGCCGCATGTGCGCGCTCTTCCAGAATCGGTGATGGCTTCCCGCCACTCACCGACGCACCGAGCACAAGCGCTGCTTCCGTACTCGGAATATCACGGACCTCGTCGTACATATATCGAGCTTCCGTATATCGCATGCCGAGCGGGACAAACATGATGAGCGACGCCCCAAGGAGCGCGAGCACGATGCCGACATTGAGAACCCGCCAGGTGCGACTCATCCGCCTATTATGCATCACCAAAACGCCCCGGCATGAGCCGGGGCGTTTTGGTTCGCTTGCGCGATTACTGGGTGACCGTGAAATTGACCACGCTCGTCACGCCATTTTGATTCGTTACGTAGATCGGATAGGAGCCCGGAGTTACGAGCTGTGCGGGAGCGCCGCAGCCGTAGCTCGAGAGATCGCAGGTCGAGACGTACGACGGGATCGTGTAGTACATCGTCGTGCCGTTGTTGCTCACGAGATGCTGCGTACCGCCGATGCCGAAATGGACGGTGTTCTCGAGCGGCGAGAATCCGCCGCCGACGAGGAGCACCTGCGTACCCACGCGACCAGACTGCGGCGTCACGTACGAGAGCGTGGCCGTGCCCGACGCGCTACCTGAGACGTTGACCGTTGCCGAAGCTGCATTGGACTGTCCGGCAGCATTGGTGATCGTGAAGATAATGGTGTAGGTGCCACTTTGTGCGTACACATGCGAGAAGGTGTAGCCCTGCGCGCCAATTGACGTGCCGAGCTGCTGTGAATACGCGCCCGTCGCATCGCCCCAATTGATCGAGAGCGTTGCGTATGAGCCAGACGGGTTATTCGTCGCAAGCGTCCACGTGCCGGTGGAATTCGTCGCGAGCGTCGTCGGGCCCGAGATACCGGTGATCGTCGGCGTGCCTGCCGGCGTGAGCGAGGTCACGGTAAACGGCAATGCATTCGACGTGTTGCCGGTCGCATTGGTGACCGACACGTAGTACATACCAAGATACACCTGGCTTGAGCCGTAGCCCGTGAGCTGATTCGGGACCGTGAAGGTCAGGCTCGTGCCGTCAAACGAATTGAGATTCGCGATAACACCCTGACCGAATCGCACGGTGTTGCCGGTTGAGGAGAAGCCGCTGCCGTAGATCGTGACTTGCGAGCTGATCGCGCCTTCAGATGGCGAGAGGTACGAAAGCGAGATAGGACCGCCGGAGCAATTCTGTGTGCCGAAGTTCGCTCCCATAACTCCGTAGCCATAGCCTGGGTACGTGATGCAGGTACCGCAATTACCGTACGGATACGTGTTGCACGGAATCGACGGCGAGACCGTAAACGAAAGCGGATTAGAGGTACCGTAATTCGTAACGACGTAAATCTGATACGTGCCTGGATTCATAGCAGGCACCGTGAAGGTTGCCGCCGTGTTGCTGACATTGGTGAGTGCGACGTTGGTCGAACCGATGCGCACCACGGTGTTGCCATACTGGAAGTTGGTGCCGTATACCGTGACACTCGTCGACTGTGTCGCCGAGGTCATTGAGAGCGACGTGAG
The DNA here is from genome assembly GCA_964545165.1 of uncultured Candidatus Saccharibacteria bacterium. Taxonomy (GTDB): domain Bacteria; phylum Patescibacteriota; class Minisyncoccia; order Phycocordibacterales; family UBA2100; genus UBA10103. The sequence continues at coordinate 56,701 of CAZJEQ010000004.1, read as the reverse complement.
GTACGGCGCGTTGCCCGTCGGATACGTAGGATATGTCGGATACGAGGGAGTGGTTGGGTACACCGGCGTCGTCGGATAGGTCGGGTATGACGGATATGACGGCATCACCGGATTGTAAGAGCCGCAACCGCTCATTGATGCGCGCGTCGCGCTGTCGACGACGCCCGTGGTTGGGATGCCATGTTGGGTCTGGTAGTTGCGCACCGCTGCTGCGGTTGCTGCACCGTAGTAGCCGGTCACCATCCAGTTACCGCCACCCGGATAGTTCTGCGCGACAAGGAGACGCTGGAGTGTCGTCACATCAGCGCCACGGCTCCCGACCGAGAGATCGCGGCTGATGCCTGCACAATTCGCACTCGTCGACGGGTAATAGGCCTGCGCCGATGCAGCGGAGGCGGTGAGGAGCAGGGCTCCAGAGATCACAGAAACAATCACTTTAGTCATAAAATATGGCTTAAAACCTTGATAATTAGTGGCACACGGCGTGTAATATCCGCACTATGCAACTAAATCATGAAGATTGCAAGAGTTGGCGTTTCTTTCGCAAAAAAGCCAATTTCTCTGCGCGGGACCATTGTTTCATTTCATATTCCCGCTTGAGTGCCTTTGAGAGCGTCCGAAATCCTTGTTTATAGAGAAGTGTGACAGGACGACGCGCTCTCGTGTACTTCGCTCCCGCTTTGCCGCCATTGTGCATCGCGAGACGCTTCGCAATATTGTTGGTATAGCCGATGTAGAAGGTGCTATCCGCACACTTCAATATATATACGTAATGCATGGGCGTCTCTTCGATGCTAGCATGACGCGGTGAAGCCAACTCCTCTCGATAAAATCTGGGACGTCGTCGTGATCGGCGCCGGGCCGGCAGGGATGATGGCGGCGGGTCGCGCAGCTGAGTGCGGTGCGCAAGTCGTACTGCTCGAGAAGAATCTTGCGCCCGGCAAGAAGCTCCTCATCACTGGCGGCGGCCGCTGCAACGTAACCAATGCGGAGTCCGATGTAAAAAAACTGCTCTCCTACTACAAAGACGCGGGCAAATTTCTGGCGTCACCCTTTTCGGTATGGGATTCGAAGAGCACGATCGATTTTTTCGAAGGACGCGGTATGCCGATCAAGATCGAGGCGGACAATCGTGCATTTCCTACCTCGAATACTGCACGAAGTGTCTACGACGCACTCGTGAGCTATCTCGGCGGTCACGGCGTGACGATTGTGTCGAATGCACCGGTCGCATCGCTCGTCGTCGATCATGGCACGATTGTCGCGGCGAAAATCTCCGGCGGTAATACCATTCGTGGACGGTCCTTTATTCTAGCGACCGGCGGCCTCTCGCGACCAGAGACTGGCTCGTCGGGAGATGGCTTCCGCATGCTGCGAGACATCGGGCACACCATTGATGAAAGCGGCGGTGCACTCGTACCCGTTGCGCTCAAGGGCACATCGACGACGCGCGCTGCGGGCGTGAGTGCACGCGCCAAACTCACACTCTTTCAAGACAACGAAAAGCAAGGCACGCACACGGGCAAAATTCTCTTTACTCATGTCGGCCTCTCGGGCCCTGCGACCCTCAACCTCAGTCGCGAAATCGGACAGCTCTTGATCCACGGCCCGGTGATCATCGAAATCGACCTCTTCCCTGCCGAAGGGTACGAGAAAATAGACACACTCCTGCAGACGACACTAAAGGCGCATGCGAATAAAATGGTGCGCAATTCACTCGGCAGTGTCGTGCCACCCGCGCTGGTGGCAGTCGTCTTGGAGCGCGCCGAGATTCATGGCGAAAAAATGTGCAACAGCGTGACACGCGATGAGCGCGTACGCTTGATGAAAACACTCAAGCATTTCGCCGTCGAGGTATCGCATCTGCTTGGGCTCGAAAAGGCGGTCGTCACCTCGGGCGGCGTGCCACTCACCGAGATCGATACCAAGGATATGCGCTCGCTCAAATACGACAATCTCTACATCATCGGCGACCTGCTTGATGTGAATCGTCCATCGGGCGGCTACAGCTTGCAGCTGTGTTGGACGAGCGGATTCGTAGCGGGCACTGCCGCCGCAGCTACGCGAGTGTAATGGAATTGATCACGACCGGCTCAACCGGGCGATCTGAGGGACCGACGGGCGTGGTCTCGATAGCAGTGACCGCATCCATACCGGCAGTCACTTTGCCGAAGACGGTGTGCTTAGTATCAAGGAAATTGTTGTCCGCGGTGTTGATGAAGAATTGGCTGCCATTGGTATTGGGTCCGGCATTTGCCATTGAGATCGTGCCGACATCATTCTGATTGTGCGCGTGGATCTCATCGGCGAATTTGTAACCCGGGCCTCCCGTGCCCCAGAAATTGACCTCACTATCGTCCTTGGTGAGCGGATCGCCGCCCTGGATCATAAAGCTCTGGATGACGCGGTGGAATTTGGTCCCGTCATAAAAGCCGCTCCCCGCGAGCTTTACGAAATTGGCAACAGTATTCGGCGCATCCGCTTCAAACAACTCAAGCGTGATGTCGCCCTTCGTCGTATGCAACGTCGCTTTCATGTTAGCGGCGCTTCTTGGCAGATCGAGCGGCGAGCATCGCAGCCTTGGCGGCGAGGCGCTTACCTGTCTTGCGTGAGCGAGACTTCTTCTGCTGAATATCAGGTATTCTTCCCATGCGCGATATCATACCGCAGTTTTATAAAAAACACATGGGAGGAGGCGCGACATTCGCTGCCCCCTCCCTTTTCATCGCCTAAGCCGCGATGGAGACGATCTGCGAGCGCCATCTCTGCCGCACGATGTTGCTTAGATAGCCGGTGCAGACGTCGACACCGGTTTTCTCAAAGATCGGCTCCACGTCTTCACAGTAGTCGGTGTTCAGAGCGACCCACGGCTTGTGCGGATGAGCTGCGAGCGCCACAGCGAGTTGCTCCATATCGGCGAGCATGTCCGGATACGTACGGGCACCTCGAAACGCCTGGCGCGGGATCACCAAGACCTCGAGGCCCGGATTGGCCTCGATGTAGGCGATCGCTTGCGCGAGGGTCTGGACGTCAGCACCTTCGACGGACCACCTCTGCGGATCATCGGACAGGCTCTCTTTGAGCCGGGCCTCGATCTCTTGCGCGGTCTTCGGGTCAACGCCGAAGCACAGGATGTGCGTCGAAAAGTCGAATTTAGCACGTTGCATCGCTCACTCTCCTTGCTGATGCGAGCATCACTCGCGGGAACGCAAAACTGCCACCACCGTATCAGAAGAGAAGAGCGGGTCAATTGCGTACTACTTTGCCGACCGTCGAAACAGAATGAAAAGGGTCATGAGGCTGTTGGTGGTAATCATCGCGATGGAATGCAGCGTGGTCGCGACGTTGTACGCCTGGAGCGAGAAAAGCATGAGAATGTGACGCACGACATTGGTGCCGAAAAGGAGCGGCACCTCGGTCTCCGGCTCACGCCAGGTCTTTTGGAGCGTCGGGATAAATCCGATCACGTCTATCGTGACGACAATGATCACCGAGACGGTCGGGTCTTTGGTGAGCCACCATGGGATAAGGCCGAGGAGCGCGATGCAGAGAAATACTGTATCGATACGACGAATGTGTTTGAAACCGTATTTGAGTGAGAGGAGGAAAATGATCAGCGTGAATATTTCCGAGGCTGCGGTCGGCAGCGCGCCGATGCCCGCGCCCTTCGCGAGTTGTCCGAAAAAGACGACCGCCGAGACGATGGTCCACACAAACCACGTATAGGGATGTGGCTTCACGCGACCGCGCACCACATCGCGTACGTACGGTACATTGCCGACAATGGCGAGCAGTGCTGCAATCAGCGCGACAAATTCCTTCGTCATGAGCATATCCGTCATGCGTGACATCCTATCACTTTGCGCAAGGCGTAGCGTAGTGTCCCAAATAAAAAAACCGCTACGTGTCGCAGCGGTTTTTTTATGACTATGCAGTGGCGGTTTCGTCGGCTGCAGGCGTCTCTGCCTCAGGGGCAGGGGTCTCGGTGACAACCGGTTCCATTGCAGGAGCGTCGGGAGCCATCGTTTCCGGAGTTGTATCGTTCATGAGAATGATGATTAGTGTGGCGAGTAAAGGGACAGCGAGGCGCAACTGTAGCACGTATACGCCGCAAACCCTTACGATCGATTACTTCGCGAGGTCGAGTGTCTCGTCGATACGAATCGAGGCGACGAATTCTGGCACGTGTGAGACGAGGATCATTGCACCCTCGTAGGCATCAAGCGCTTTGGCGATGACCGGGATATGGCGGAAGTTGATATGGTTGGTCGGCTCATCGAGGATGAGGAGGCCGGGGCGCAGGAGCACGAGCCGTGCAAATGCGACGAGGCCCTTTTGGCCTTCAGAGAGGTGTCCAATCGTCGTGTTTACTACATCACCGGTGAGCAGAAAGCTCGCCGCGACCGCTCGCATAGTCTCTTCGACAGGTCGGTCCATCGCGGCAAATAATTCATCGCGAACAGTTGCACTAAAATCGAGGTTGGAAAAATCCTGGCGGTAGTATCCGACGCGCACCCCCTTCGCGATGGTGGCGCCTTCTGCCTCTCCGCTCGCGAGCGCCTCGAGCAGCGTCGATTTGCCGATACCGTTGGGTCCCTGGAGCAGGAGGTGCTGATTTTTACGCAGCGCGATCGCCTTCTTTTTGACGACCGGTTTGTAATTCTTGATGACCTTGAAGAATGAAATGTTCATCACTTCGGCAGAAAGCCCTTCCTGCGCGGGAATTTTGAAATCCCGAATGGTCTTATCTTCTTTGCGCACCTCCACCATCGACTCCTCCGCTTCCGCTGCTGCCGCACGCATGCGCTTGGCCACGAGGCGCAGCCCACCACCTTTGTGCGCGAAGACATTGGCCTGATCTTTCTTGGCGCTGATGATTTTCTGCAAGCGCGCGTTTTTCATCTCCTCCTTCTCGACGCGTGCGGAGACTTCTTTGAGCACATCGTAGTAGTTACCGACGTACTGCTCCACCTTGTGCGTATGCACATCGAGATACAAGACACCGTGCGTGAATGCGTTGAGAAAGTCCGCATCGTGCGAAATGACGATACAGGTCTTCGGATACGCAATGAGAAATTGCGTCAGATGTGCGATGCCCGCCTTATCCAGATTGTTGGTCGGCTCATCAAGGAGGAGCATGTCCGGCTCTTGGATAAGAGCGAGTGCAAGGAGGAGGCGCGCCTGCTGGCCACCAGAAAATGACCGCACGATTCGATCATGCACCTTCTCGTGGCCTTGTAGATTCACGATCTCCAAGACCGCATCGATGCGCACATCAATGTCGTAGACCTTTTTTGGAAAGACTTTCTGGAAGAAATCGCGCACCGTGAGATCGAGCTCGTCGCGCGGGATCACCTGGCGAGCAACGGCGATCGTGAGTCCCTTTTCGATATGGATCACACCACTGTCCTGTGCGATGGCACCGGTGATGAGCCCAAATATCGTACTCTTGCCCGCACCGTTCTGGCCCATGAGCGTGAGCTTGGCATTGCGGCGAATAGGAAAAGACACGTCGTCGAGAATCGGCTTTTTCGGGCCGTACTCGTAGGAGACGTCTTCAAAGCGAACGATGGTCGAATCAGCACTCATGGAGAGAAGCTACCGCATCTCCGTGCAATATCAAAATCTGATCGCTTTAAAATTCGTACAGTTTGTCTTGAAAATCGACGACGCGGTCGCTCTTATCGAGCTGTATCTTCTCTTTTTTATAGAGGGCCATACGCTTCTTGCGCGTGTCGCTGCTCACCCACACGCGACCATCCGAGTACACGATACGATGCCACGGGATGCCGTGCTCGCCCGCATCCCACGCCTTCCCGAGAAGGCCGCTCACGCTGCGCGCGGCCATACCACCACCGCCCGCCGCTTTGGCGAGTGCACCATACGTCGTCACCTTGCCGGCAGGCACTGCGAGCGCGAGCGCGACAACTCGCTCACTAAACGTCTTCTTCGCCACCTTATGAGTGAGCGGGCGCTCTTCAAAGAGAGTCATATCCAAACCTACTTCTCTGCAATTTCTTTGAGCGCCTGCAGTGCCTTTGGCCACATCTGCTCAAACATTTCTTTGTACTCACTGGCTTCGGCCTGCATGTCGACGGCGAGCAGGGTCCCGCCATCTTGTTCGGTAAAGGTGTAGTTTTCGAATGCGGGAACCCACTTCTTCACCTCTTCCCCTGTCGTATCTTCGACACCGTCTTTCACCATGCCAATATGTTCGATCGAGATAAATTCCGGTCGCCTATTTTCTTTAATCCGACTCACCATGCCTCCTTCCTTCCCGGCCTCTGCGTCGGGTCCCAAGAAAAGCATCTTGGACCCTTCGCTCCAGTCGCCCACGTAGTACGAGCCGGGATGAAATGCGTTGGTCCATTCGCGATAGGTCGCATCACCGAGCATGACATCCCACACCTTGTCGCGTGGTGCCTGAATAAAAATCTCCGTGTGTAGTGTTTGCATGCATGAATTATACCGCGTGTATATGACCGGTGCATGAACCCACGCGTTATAATAGATGCGTGGCCTACGTGCTCCCTCTCAGCGATGAGCGGCTCGTACTGCTCGAGAGAAATGGCTCGCTCACTGAGCCAGTGACCTCATCTTTTAAAAAAGTGCAGCACGAGATCGTGCTCATCCTTCGCAAGAATGAATTCACCCACGTGGCATCAGGTCACATCTCTCGTGGCCGTATCACGCTCTCTTCGGTGCAGCGCCTCAAGCGACCTCTGCAGTGGCTCGAGATGCCGCTCATCATCCCGGTGCGGCTACGCAATCACGCGCGGCGCATCTTCACGACAGGCGGCCGCCTCCCGCCCAAAACCGGCGCGGCAATTCTTGCGGCGCTCGCGCATCTTGCTCCAGAAATCAAAACGCACCTCGCACAGTAGGGCCTGGCTACTGCGATGCTTCGTGCATCAATTGCTGCAATACGTCTTTTGAAAGACCGACGAGCGCATCGAAGGATCCCTCAACGCGCTCGATATACGGCGCGAAGATGGGATTTTGAATCATAAATCCTCCCGCGCCCTTCAGCGCCTCACCCGATTGCACATACTGCTCAATAAAATCTTCTGGGAGCGGCTTGAGGTACACCTTGGCCGACTGCAATGCCTGCACACGCGTGCCTGTGCCGGTATTCACCACCACGATCGCACCGCAGACCTCAACGGGCGCATCGACGTAGCTCGCGAGAAATCGCTTTGCCTCAGCTGCATCAACCGGCTTCTCATGCACGACACCCTTGAAAAGCACGACCTGATCGGCGGTGACGAGCAGTGCGGGTTCGTGAATTTTCGGGAGGAGTGCGTCCGCCTTTGCTTGCGCTATAGCCATCACGAGCTCCTTCGGCTCGTCTCGCCTGATCGCCTTCTCATCGATATCAGCGGGCATGACGACGAAATCATATCCCAGCTCTTCCATGATGAGCTTCCTGCCTGCCGATGCTGAGCCAAGAATAATTTTCATGCGCGACGAGCCTGATTGTGCCGGAAGATTCACTAGTCGCAATTGGGGATCTTCAGTACATCGCAGTGATATACATCGACTCCCAGACCGTACCCCGCCATAATCGAGAAACCGACGAGAAGTACCCCCGCGACAATATTCAACAGCATCAGGCGGCGAGTCTTGATCACCGGATACAATGCGACTACCCCACCGACAAATACCAACGCGAGAAGGCCGAGAATGAATGGTTGCCCATACCCCGTCGAGTTGACCGCGGTGCGAAACGCCACCCCTATTGCTGCTCCCGATACCACCAGTGCATTCAAGGCAAAAAACGGGAGCGCGAAAAGTATCCCGATCAAAAGATGTTTGTTCACGCCGAACATACGATAAGTATACTGTGCCGACCAAACACCTCGATTTCAACTTTGCTGCGGGACTTGGACTGCGAACCCCTGGGAAACACCCCAAGGGTACTTTCTTCGGGGCGCCCACGGTTTTCCCATACCTTCCTCCACGGGAAAACAAGGTGTTTTCCCGACCCCTTTCCCGTTCGAATCCAAATCCCTTCGCAAAATTCGCGAAGCTCATTTTGCTGCGGGACTTGGATTCGAACCAAGATACACTGCTCCAGAGGCAGTAGTCCTACCATTAGACGATCCCGCAATATGCAGCTCGCGCCGCAATGCGGTGAAGATTAACCGATAAACGGTCCGTATTCAATTAGGCACCGGTATTCTCGGGCGCCTGCTCTTCGTATGCGGCGATGAGCCACTTGCCGTCCTGCGGGATGATTTGAATCACGACCGGTGCGCGCCCTGCTTCGCCCGTCGAGGTGAGGTAGACCACCGTTCCATTTACGATGTACCCGCTTCCCTGTTTGTCGATCCGCGTGATCTCGATGCGATCCGGGTATGGGCTGGAGGTGAGGCGGCCCGGAGCATCCTGGGGATTGGCCTCCCACGATTGGAGCAGCTCGGGAGTCACAAACGGTCCGTACGTCGTCGCCATCGTGCTCGTGGCGTCGGGTGCGAGGAGTGAGACATTCTGGAGATGCGTGCCAAATTCCTCAACCGCAGAGCGGGCGGAAGAAGACGGATTGATCCCAAAACCGTCGTTCATATACAAGACGGTGCCGATAAGGATGAGAATCAGCGCGAGAATGCCAGCCGTGACCCAGCGATACGTCGTTTGTTTTACCATATCGCACGATGGTACTCGGCGCAGATGAAAAGACAATGTGCACTACGCACTAGGGCACGTCTGCCGGTTACGCTCAAGGGTGACCGGAACCTCATCTACGCCCACGACGCCCCGCGAAGTGATGCGAACCGAGAGCAGGAGGCCGCTGCGCACCGCCTCTTCCCAGTACTGGTCAAATACCAAATTCCCGAGCGAATAGTAAATGTGTTTGCCTGCATACACTTCATGCTCTTGGATGACATGCGGATGAGAGCCGATGACGATCTCTGCGCCCGCATCGATAAATGCATGTGCGAGCTCCTTCTCATAGTCCGTGGCGGGCAGATACTCTTCGCCCCAGTGCGCGTACACGATCACCACTCGTCCATCTGCTTTCGCCGCGCGGATCTGCTCAATTGTTTTCTCTTTGGTAGAGCTCCGGGCGAATTGGTTAAAGTTCACTACCGCGATGCGCACTCGATTGATCTCCGTATATGCGACACGCTGTTCAAGCGGATCTCCGAAATACGCGACACCCGCGCTCTCGAGCACGCGCATGGTCGATCGGACACCTTCTATTTTAAAATTCTCAATGTGATTGTTGCCAATATTCACCATGCGAATATTGTGCCGCGCGAGCACCTCGCCCGTTGAGAGCGGAAAGGTAAACGTGTAATTCTCGGGGCTCTCGATGGCAGAGCTCGCACTCACTGAAGGCTCTCCCGTGATCGGCCCCTCGAGATTCGCGACGACCAGGTCCGCCTCTGCCAAGATCGGATCGAGGCACGAGAGAATAAAGTCTTCCCCTTCTCGCTCTGCAGCGAGGCGAATCGAGCGGTCAAACATCATGTCACCGCCGAAAAGGAGGGCGGCCTCAGGCGGCTTTGGCACCAGCGGCTGTGCGAGAAACACGGTCTCGTGTGAGCTGCTCCCAAAGAGGCCGGCGATCATCGTCGCGAGCGAAATGACGAAAGAGAAAAAGGTATCCATAGCGACACGCTCCCACATCACGAAGAAAAAAACCAGCCTAGCGCGTAATCTGCGAGAGCGAATGCGGCTTACCCTCCGCGATGGAAGCGTGAGTGATCTTGATGAATTGCACTTTCTTCCAAAATTCGGCAATGGTTTTTGCTCCCACGTAGCCCATGCCCACTTGCACACCTGAGGCGAGGCTCGCGACGATCTCGCTCACCGGCCCTTTGTACGGCACGAGTGCTTCCACACCCTCGGCAACGGCTTTGCGGCCGTGGGTAAAGTAGCGCTCATTGCCGGAGGCGCTGCGGATCACGGCTTCTGATCCCATGCCGCGATATTCTTTAAATTTGGTGCCGGCTTTGGTGACGATTTTGCCCGGTGTCTCATCCGTGCCGGCAAACATGTTGCCGCACATCACTGCCGAGGCTCCCGCGGCGAGAGCTTTGGCGATATCACCCGAGGTGCGGATGCCGCCATCGGCGATGACGGGGACTTTTTTCTTGCGTGCCACATCGGCGACCTCCATAACCGCCGAGAGCTGCGGCGCACCGACGCCGGAGATAATACGCGTCGTGCAAATAGAGCCGGGACCCACGCCGACTTTCACCGCGTCGACGAATCCGCACACCGCCGCAGCCGCTTCCCCGGTCGCGATATTGCCGTAAATCATTTTGGCGTGCCTGAGCGATTGTTTGATTTTCTTGGCGCTCGCGACGACGTTCATGTTGTGGCCGTGGGCACAGTCGATGACGATCGCATCACACTTCGCCTCGTCGAGCGCCTTCGCGCGATCCACCGCAAACGGGCCGCATGCCGCCGCGACGTTGACGCCCGCCTTCTTCGCCTCTCTCACCATCGCCACCTGCTCCTCGATAGAGCAATTGCGATGCAAAACACCCAAGCCGCCGAGCTTCCCGAGCTCGATGGCCATCTCAGCTTCCGTCACGCGATCCATTGCAGCACTCAAAAAAGGCACCGAGAGCTCGATACCTGCTACCACTGTTTTCAGCGACGCTTCCGATGGCTCCATGGCAGAGGCCGCGGGTCGGATGAGTACGTCATCAAATGTAAATCCTTCAGTAATCTTCACTGCCATGGCCTATTCTATCATTTCTTCCTATACGTCAAGCCTGGTCGATAGTAGCTACAATCGCCATATGATCGCTTACTCCGTCGACGAGGACGACATCCGATGCTCGGTACCCCGGCGTCGTAAAGAGTCCATCCACCATCTTGTCGGCGAGCTCGTGCGGGCGCTCTTTCCCCGCCCGATGAAGCGCTACATCGATAGAGGTCAGGTAGTGTGGAGGAATGTTGTCTGTATACGCACGCGCGAGCTGCGCGAAGATCTCTCCTCCGCGTGGCGCGTTGAAGTCGCCACAGAGTATGAATTCGGGAAATGCAGAAAGCTCCCTCAAGAATCGCACGATGTCTGCGCGCTGCAAATCATCAGGCAGGCCATCTGGTGTCCACGTGAAATGTGTCGTGCATATGCGCACGATCCTTCCATCGACTTCGATATCACAAAAAAGTATCGGGTGCCTCTGGGTCGCATGCTTCGTTGTGGCACTCGTCTCATCAAAATTGCGCAGTGCGCTCTCGCCCGCATAGAGGAGCGCCCCGCGAGACAGAACACGATGTTTTGTAAAGATTCCCATGCCCTCTACCCCTGCATGCATCTGTGTCTTGGGCTCGAAGTACGCCTGGGTGCCGAGCGCCGATTCAAATTGTGCAACGTCCCGTTCCATTAATTCCTGGATACACACTATATCCGCTTGTTCACGCTGCAGAAATGGGATGACGCGCTCAAGATGCTTTGAACACTCGATATTAATCGAGATGAGCTTGAACGGCATGGCCTACCCGTTGCGCTCAATCGCCGCTTTGAGGAACGCAGTGAAGAGCGGGTGTGGATCGAGCGGGCGTGCCTTCAATTCCGGATGTGCTTGGGTGCCGAGCATAAAGGGATGCACTGATTTTGGAAGCTCGGCAATTTCCATCAAATGCTTGTCGGGAGATTTGCCTGAGAAGACGAGCCCTGCACCTTCGAGCTGCGCGATGTATTCGGGATTTACCTCAAAGCGATGGCGGTGACGCTCAGAGACCTGGAGCTTGCCGCCATAGGCCTCATACGCGATGGTGTCGCGCTCGATGTCGTGCAGATACGCACCGAGACGCATGGTGCCGCCGTAGTCTTTGTTTTTCAGCTTCTCGATCTGCTCCGGCAAAATCGCGATGATCGGATGCGGCGTCTCGGGATTGATCTCGGTGGTGTTGGCATCCTGTAGCCCCACGACATTGCGGGCATACTCTACCGTCATCAGCTGCATGCCGTAGCAGAGGCCGAAGTATGGGATTTTGTTCTCGCGAGCGAATTTGATCGCTGCAATCTTGCCTTCAATACCGGTTTCGCCAAAGCCGCCCGGAACAAGAATGCCGTCGTAGCCGGTGAGCTCATGCACCTTCTCGGGCTCCTGCTGGTAGGTCTTGGCGTTGAGCCACTCGATCTTTGCCTTGACCCCGAGTGCGGCCGCAGAGAATTTGATCGCTTCGATGACGGAAATGTACGCATCGGAGAGGACGAAATCGCCCGTATCAAAATATTTGCCGACGATGCCGATTTTCACCTCCTTTGAGCCGTTGTGTGCTTTTTCGGCGAACTGTTTCCACTCACCGAGATCTGCGGTGCGGTTCGCATCCATCGAGAGCGCATCGAGTATTATCTCTGAAAGCTTGTCGCGCTCGAAATTCAAGGGCACATCGTAGATCGAATCCACATCCGGCGCTGAGATGATGCGCTCCGGCAGGACATTGCACGAGACAGAGAGCTTCTCTTTGCGCTTCTGATCGAGCGGGTGGGTGGATCGTGCAATCAAGATATCGGCCTGTACCCCGTAGGCATTCAAATCGCGCATGGCGTTTTGCGTGGGCTTCGTTTTCATCTCACCGATGGTGCCAGGTACCGGCAAGTACGAGACCATCACAAAAATCGAATCTTGTGGATGCTGCAGGTGCATCACGCGAGCGGCGTCGATGAAGAGCGCGTTGGAGAAATCTCCGATGGTGCCGCCGATTTCAACAACCGTCACATCAGACTGCGCGAGCTCAGCGGATTTTTGGAAACGCTGCACGATTTCATCGCGCACATGCGGGACCGCTTCCACACACTTACCGCCGTATTCGAGATTTCTCTCGCGACGAATGACCTCGGCGTAGACCATACCGCTCGTCATGTAATCCTCCGGACCCAGATCGCGGCCCAAGAAGCGCTCGTAGTTGCCCATGTCCTGATCGGTCTCAAGACCCGAGTCGAGGACGAAGACTTCGCCATGCTCCGTCGGATTCATGGTGCCCGCATCGACATTGAGATACGGATCTACCTTCATCAAATTCACCTTGAGGCCACGGGCTGCAAGAATCTTACCGATAGATGCGGTAGTGATGCCTTTGCCGACGCCAGACATTACGCCGCCCACGACGAAAATATATTTATGGCCAGATGACTGCGCACGCGTCATATAGGCTGCACTGTAACACGAGCCACAGAAACGTAGGCAGTTCTAGGCGTGGGGAAATCGAGGGCTGAGCCGTACTAAGCGTACGGTGAGGCCCGAGATGGGCCCCACAACGACGAAATGCCTGCGTTTCTGCGGTTCGCTACATTCGGAGGTAGCGGCGGACAGCTAAATAGCTCGACAGGGCCCCCAGGGCGATGCCCGATCCCATCACAATCAAAAACATCATCGGGAACGAGCTCGTGAAGTAGTTGAAGACATTGAACGAGCCGATAAATCGCTCAGAGCCAGGGCCCAACCAGATCGTGACCGGGTAGAGGAGCAGGAGGACCACGACACCTGCTACCGCACCGTAGAGAACACCTGCGATCATAAAGGGTCCGCGCACATACCAGTGCCCTGCACCGACGAGATTCATGACTCCGATCTCATCACGTGAAGTGTAGATCGCGAGACGAATAGTGTTGAATGAAATGAGTACCGACGCGAGGATCATAAACGCCGCGATCGCGATACCGAGGCGTTGCGACGTCTGGATGATATTGGTCAGACGATCAATCGCGGTCTTGTTCTGGAAGAAGTTCACCTTATCAATCGAGGCACCAGCGCCTTCGCCAGCGGATTGTTTATTGTTGAGATAGGTTGCGATTGATTCGTACTGGCTTGTTTCTTTCGCACGGATTTCGAGCGAGGCACCCAGCGGATTCTCACCAAGCTCATCGAGCGCCTGGAGCGTCAGCTGATCGTTCTTGTGTCGCTCACGAAACGCCGTCAGCGCTTCCTCGCGCGAGATGTAATTCACACTCGCGACTTCTGGCAAGGCCTTCAGCTGGCTCTCGATCTCGCGAATATTATTTTCTGATGCGGTGGTGGTGAAATACACGCTCACATCTACCTTCTGCGTGAGCGTCGTCAGCGTCGCATTGAGGGCAGCGCCCCCGATCGTGAGTCCGGCGAGCACGAAGAGTGTGATCGTCATGATGAGAATCGCCGCCAGCGAGACGAAGCCGTTGCGCACGAATCCGGCAACACCGTATCGCATCACTCGCTTGCTTGTGGTCCAGAAGTCCATGGTGTTGAAAGTTATGTGTTGGTAGTTATTTAGAGCACGTATTTACCTTGCTTGTCGTCGCGAATCACACGCCCCTGATCCATCGTCACCACACGACGTCCTACAGAATCTACGACGGACTTATTGTGTGTAGTCAGGAGCACCGTGGTGCCGAGGTCATTGATCTTCTTGAGAATCTCTACGATGTCGTGCGCATTGATGGGATCGAGATTGCCTGTCGGCTCATCGGCAATGAGCACCTCTGGCTGATTGACGATGGCACGTGCAATCGCCACGCGCTGCTGCTCACCACCGGAGAGCTGCCGCGGGAAACTCCAGATTTTGTCGGCGAGCCCCACCAGCTCGAGCACATGCGGCACATCTGCCTGGATATCCTCATCGCTCTTCCCTGCTACCTCAAGGGCAAAGGCAATATTTTCGTACACATTTTTTGTCGGCAAGAGTCGGAAATCCTGGAAGACGGTACCGATGTTGCGGCGCATGTGCAGCAGATCCTTTTGTGAGAGTGCGGCAATATCCCGTGACCCGAAAAAGACCGAGCCTTCGGTCGGATACGTCTCAGCGAAGAGCATTTTGAGCAGCGTGGTCTTGCCGGCACCCGAGTGACCCACGAGCGAAACGAACTCGCCCGGATCAATGCCGAGCGTGACATCGGCTACGGCCGCAGGTCCTCCATCTGCGTAAATTTTGGTTACTTTCTCAAAATAGATCATGGGAATGAAGTATAGCTCTCTGAATGAGACGTCCTATGCGCGACGCATATTACGCATTCGTGCGGGAGTTATTAGTATACCGCGTCTCACGAGCGGCTCAATCGCAGACTTCATTATTCCGGAAAACTCCCTATTCAAGTGACTTTTCTGCGTCGACAAAGCTCTGGATATCACCCTCAAGGACACGCTCCACATCGCGGCGCTCATGCTCAGTGCGGTGATCCTTCACCAATTGATAGGGATGCAGGACATACGAGCGAATCTGACTACCCCACTCGATCTTGGTGGTCGTACCAGCAGAAAGACCACGCGCCTCGTTCGCTGCAGCATCTTCACGCAGCTTGAAGAGCTTGCCGCGAATCATCTCGAGCGCCTTCTCTTTGTTGGAAAGCTGCGAGCGCTCCGAGGTGACCTGCACGGCGATGCCGGTCGGAAGGTGCGTCATGCGCACCGCTGTGTCGCGCTTGTTGACGTTTTGGCCGCCAGGACCACCCGAGCGCGCGACTGCAACATCGAGTTCGCTATCGGGAATGTGGAGATCTCCTTGATCCGGTACCTTGGGCAACACTTCGACGAGCGAGAACGAGGTCTGGCGCTTGCCCGCAGCATTAAACGGTGACATGCGTACGAGCCGATGCACACCTGCTTCACGGCGGAGCGTGCCATAGGCGCCGCTTCCCTTGATTTCAAACGAGACGGAGCGGTACCCGCCCATGGAGTTTTTGTTTTCATCAATATCGCTCGCACTCCATCCCTTCGATGCGACGTACTTGCGGTACATCTCGTAGAGAATGCGCGAGAAATCCTCGGCATCATCACCCCCGGCGCCCGAAATAATGGTAAGAATGGCATCGCTCTTGTCGTACCCGGTACCACTCGCGAGCTGCGTCTTGAGATCTTGGTATTCCTTGAGCGTCGTCTGTGCCTTGTCTTTGTCACTCCAAAAATCCGCCGCACCCATGGCGAGCTCTATCGCTGCGATCTTTGCCTCGACTTCTTCCTTGCGGGACATGCGAGCAGTATAAGGTGCACGACTGCGCCGCGCGAGAGCACACTTCTTTGAGCCGATGTCCGGGATTGAACCGGAGACCTCGTCATTACCAATGACGTGCTCTACCAACTGAGCTACATCGGCTTACTATTTTGATGGAACAAAGTGAGAATAGCCGAGTTTGATTGAAAAACCAAGTGTAATACCGTAGGATGTGCAGGTTCGCCGCCTTAGCTCAGTTGGTAGAGCACCGCTTTCGTAAAGCGGGGGTCCGCAGTTCAAATCTGCGAGGCGGCTCCAAAAACATCGTCTTAGATCGAATACGAGCGCAGCTCTTCGACGATTGATTGTACTGAAGCATCGGTAATATCGTCTGGTTCAATACTCGCACTGGAGAAAATCTGGCGCTCGACTGCTTCGGCAGCTGCGTGGAGCTCGCTATAACGATCGGCGTCTTTTGGCATGTCGCTCTCACGCGCCGCGTAGCGAATACGGGCCTCTTCAAGACGGTCGCGCATACTCGTCACGCCAAACGGCGCGACACGTAGATCCGCATATTCGACAATCTTCTGCTCGTACGAAGGTGTCGCGCTCGTATGCTTGAGCTTCGAGAATCCGACGCCATCAATATATTTCACCGCTTGGAGCGGCAGGTGCATCTCGTGGACGATGGCAATCGTCGCATGGTGTTCGTCGGGTCCGAAGCGACGCTTAAAATCTTCCTGCACATGCTGCCAATATGGGACGCCTTCCGGCTCAAAGGTCTCTGGGAATCGCGAGAAATCGACCTTGATGATATTGCCCATATCGTGGAACAAGCACGCGAGGATGATCGAACGACTATCGAGCGTACTGCGAAAATTATCCGCAATCTGTTTACCAACTGCCGCGACACGGAGCTGATGGAGCTGCAAAAAAGGCGGAATCTTGTATTGCTTGTAGATCTCTACTGCGGTCATAACTCAACTCTAGCATGTGTAGAAAACGGGACGGGGGTCGGATTTTGGGTGTACACTTCTCATTACATGCAAGAATTTTTCAGACGGATCGCACACAAAGCGAGCGGGATTATGGGCTCGGGCTGGGCGTTTGTGGTCGCCACACTGGTAGTCATCGTCTGGGCGGTCGTGGGGCCTATCTTTAATTTCTCGACTACGTGGCAGCTTTTCATCAACACCACGACGACCATCCTCACCTTCCTCATGGTCTTCCTGATTCAAAACACTCAGAATCGCGACGCACATGCCATCCAGCTCAAACTCGACGAGCTCATCAAAGCCACTGACCCCGCACGCAACGAGCTGATCGATATCGAAGAAGATGTCGAGGACAAACTCCGCGAGCTCGATGAAGAATTCAAAAAAGTTCGGCACGTGCCGAGCAGAGATAATTCATCACTCCCGGGCGCGAGCGCTTAGTGCAGACTCTTCGAGAAAATCTCGTACCCCCGCTCATCGTGGCCTCGTGCTTCAAACTTTAAGGTAGTCAGTACATGCTCACTTTCGTGAAGGATATGTGCTTGATCTGCGGAAAAGGCCAGTGACACGGTATCCGCCCTGCCTTCCAGATACGCAAGTGCTTCTTTAATAAGCGCTTGCATCATCTCCGGATTGCGCTCCGCCGTGCGCAGACTCTTGATATGCGCGACACGCCCGGCGTCTGTCTGCTCAATCGTAAGACCGAGAAAGCCCTTAATAGTCTCGCCCTCGCGGATCGCAAACATTTTCCCACCGTTCTCCTCTTCAAACATGTCGAGGTTGTCACGCAAGGATTCTTTTTTGTGGAATCGGTCCAATATGGTCCGTCTCTTGAGCATATTTTTAAGACCCGCGACGGCAGTCGTATCACTCAGATGTAGCTTGTGCATATCTGAGACCTCAAAATTCGCGGGAGCGTGATTCAGCTGTATTTTCTCTTTCCCTCCTCCCATGTGCTGAGACATAGATACATTGTATGGCATCGATCCCATACGCCCCGTAAGAGCTGTGAGTAGTTTAAAAGGCTCGCAAAAAAGGTCTTTTTAGTATATTCTCTCGTCATTACGGGCGCACATCTGTGCATCCGAATGTGCGGGTGTAGCTCAATTGGTTAGAGCACTCCCCTGTCACGGGAGAGGCTGCGGGTTCGAGTCCCGTCACTCGCGCAAAAGCAAAAATGCCCTACGGGGCATTTTTGCGTTATACCCTTGACGACCTGTCGCGCTTCAGCTATGGTAATGGAGTAACTGTTTCGGGATTCGTCCCACTCCTATTGAAGAGAGCCCGCCAAAGCGCGAGCTTCTCCATTACTTATTATTCGTTTCTCTATCTACTACTAGTACTTCTATGAGTTTTCTCGATGTCTATTCTGCGCGTCTGCGCGGCAAGACCTGGCGCCTCGAAAATACGGTGCCGAGTCTGCCCGAAGTGAATCGCAGCATTCACTTCCCCGTCAACGCCACCTTCTGGCGTAAGCTCCTGGCCGTCTCTGGTCCGGGGTACCTCGTGGCTGTCGGCTACATGGATCCGGGTAATTGGGCGACTGACCTCGCGGGCGGGTCTTCCTTTGGCTATACCCTCCTCGCGGTGATTTTGATTTCCAATATCATGGCGATCCTCTTGCAGGCACTTGCCGCCAAGCTCGGCATCGTCACTGGTCGCGATCTCGCGCAAGCCTGCCGCGACCACTTCTCGAAGCCGGTCTCACTGGCACTGTGGATGCTCTGTGAGCTCGCCATCGTCGCGTGCGACCTCGCGGAGGTAATCGGTACCGCGATTGCACTCAATCTCCTCTTCGGCATTCCGCTGATCTGGGGCGTGTGTATCACGGCATTCGATGTGCTCCTCATTCTCTTCTTGCAGAATAAGGGCTTCCGTTACCTGGAAGCACTCGTCATCGCGCTCATCGCGACCGTCGCTGCCTGCCTCTTCACCGTCGTCGTCATGGCGCAGCCGGAGATCGCGGCAGTACTCAGCGGCTTTATTCCCCGCCCTGAAATCATCCAGAATCCCGCGATGCTCTTTATCGCGATCGGCATTCTAGGCGCGACCGTGATGCCGCATAATCTCTACCTCCACTCGTCCATCGTGCAGACGCGTACCTACGCAACCGATGTTGCCGGCAAGCGTGAAGCAATCAAATTCGCGACCATCGATTCGACCGTGGCGCTCATGTTTGCGCTCTTCATCAACGCCGCGATTCTCATCATCGCCGCCGCATCCTTCTTCACCCGCGGGCAAAATGATGTCGCCGAAATCCAGCACGCGTATCAGCTACTCACGCCGCTTCTCGGCGCGGGCGCTGCGAGCACGCTCTTCGCACTCGCACTGCTTGCCTCGGGACAAAATTCTACACTCACCGCGACGCTCGCCGGACAGATCGTCATGGAAGGCTTCCTCAAGATCACGATCGCCCCGTGGATGCGCCGTCTCGCGACGCGCCTCTTGGCAATCGTGCCAGCCATTATCGTCACGATGTTTTACGGTGAGAATGGTACTGCGCAACTGCTCATTTTGAGTCAGGTCATCCTCAGCTTGCAGCTCCCCTTCGCGGTCATTCCGCTCGTCCTCTTCACGAGCGACAAGGTCAAAATGGGCGAGTTTGCCAACAAGCTCTGGCTCCAGATCTGTGCGTGGATCGTCGCAACGATCATCGTCGTCTTGAACGTCAAACTCCTCCTCGACTTCTTCGGTATTACCGACTTCATGATCGGATTCTTCAGCTGACCTCTTTCTTGGTGTCGAGGGTGGGATTCGAACCCACGACCTAGCGCTTATGAAACGCTCGCTCTAACCGACTGAGCTACCCCGACGTTACCCGAGAGAATATCGCAAATCTTGCTCTTTTGCGAGCGGGAGAGCACACCTGAAAAGGTATACAATGCAACCATGTGGAACAAGATTCTCATGTTCAACTCCTTCGTGGTGCTTCCCCTCGTCTTTATCTTTTTCGTCTATACGGCAATGCAGGCGGTCTTCTTTTGGGTATGGAAGCCATTTTGGATCGCGCTCGTATTTCTCCTTGTCGGACTCATTGCACAAGTAGTCATTAGTATTCTCAACGATTAGAAGTCGCCCTAAGACAAAACACTCGCGAAAGCGAGTGTTTTGTCTTCATGTTGCGGGGGAGGGACTTGCACCCCCGACCTCCAGGTTATGAGCCTGGCGAGCTACTACTGCTCCACCCCGCTATCGTCGGAGTACTTTACTACAAAGCGAATGGGCTCGCAATGAATCGCTGTCCGACGAGACTCATTGAAAGCACACCGATACCGCGGTATAACGACGCCAGCGTAGCGTTCCCCTCTCACGTGATTGAGGAGCATGCACATGGCCGAGGTCCACGCACCTTTTGCCCCACCCGACACGTATGCGGAGATGTTCGACCAGTACGGAATTCGCACCGTCGCGAAGCCGACCTACGAACGTCCCGAGCACACAGACGCCAGCGATCTTGAACTTCGAGATGCCATTTCGCATGTCGCCACGTCGAAGAAGTGGTGGCGACAAGACCTGCAGTACGGGGAGCTTCAGCGCTTGTTCAATCTCTCAAGCAAAACGTGGCATCCCACGGAGAAGCTGCAGCTGCATGTGCAACAGACGGTCCGCATGGATTACCCTGAGATCGACTACCCCAGGAGGAAGAAGTTCCAGGGGTTCCACGCGGGCATTATGTGGATTTTCCTGCGGCGCAACAACATACGAAGAAGCGCCAATGCGAAGAAGCGAGCTGCTGGCGTACGCGTACGGCGACGTCCGAAACAATGCACGACGCCGATCGATATACACAAGCCGCCCCAGCTCATCCTGCTCTAAGCAGTACATCCGACCCGGCAGGCATCAGTCTGCCGGGATCGACTTTTTATAGTTACTCAACAAATTGGAATTCACGAAATACCTGCTCAAACATTCCGATGGTGCGACGCGCTTCGTGTTCGTCGAGTGGCTTGTGCATGCTCTCGTGCGCGATCCGATTACGCATGGCATGGGCCTCCCATGCGAGATCGATGGTACGGAATTGCGAACGATTCGCCTGCTTGAGCTTGTCGGCCATGGTTTCTCCACGCAGACCCTGCACATCGAGCAGCTCATTGAGCATGATGTCGGCTTCAAGAATCGCGAGACGCCACTGATCTTCGCTCGGTGCGGCAATCTGCTCGCGAATGCGATTCCAGCGGAGCTGCGTCTTCGGCACATCCTTGGCAGCCACCGTATGGGCAAAGGCAAGGCGCTTTGCGCGCTCATTCTGTCGTACCTGCCAAATACGAATACCGCAGTAGAGACATGCCACACCCAGGAGCAATGAGAGCATGATGGAAATCGCGACAAACAGCGCCCACTGATGGAAGAGCTGATCAAACGATGCGGGCGACGCTATTTGGAGGAAGTTCACCACGTCGGTCGTCGAGACCGGCTGCGTCAGTGGCGTCTTGATGGGATCAGGATTGGGATACGACGAGGTGTTGGTCATCGTCAGGAGCGTCGCCGGCACCCAGCGAAACATCACTTCGAGTACTGATTGAAACGCCCAGCCGACGCCGTGAGCGACCGTAGGATCTCCTTGCATATGGAGATTATAACCTTCAAATTCTCAGTAGAGAATTTGAAGAGTTACTCCCGGACACATTCCCGCAGGAATGTGACGTGGGGTGTCACCCGGATGCTCACCAGAGAATCTCAGGAGTTATGCCCGGACGTATTCGTGCAGCAATACGACGTGGGGCATACCGCGCTACTGCTCAAGATCGCGGCCGATTGTAAACAAAGTTTCCTCGCCGCGATGTGGCGCAATGAGCTGGATGCCGACAGGGAGTTTTTTTCCATCTCGCTCAACCATGCCTGATGGCAGAGATATCGCCGGATTGCCGGTGAGATTCATCGGCACGGTGAAAAGGTCTTCCGCATACATCGCAACAGGGTCAGACTTCGCTCCGATCTTGAATGCGGGCGATGGCGTGGTAGGAGTGGCGATCACATCGATACCACTCTCGAATGCCGCTTTGAATTCACGAGTGATTTCGGCGCGCACGGCTTTGGCACGACGATAGTACGCATCGGCATAGCCCGCCGAGAGCACAAAGCTGCCGACCAAAATACGGCGTCGGGTCTCGGGGCCAAAGCCCTCACCGCGCGATGCGGTATACACCTCCGCGATCGTCTCAGCCTGCACCGAGTGGCCGTAGCGGATACCATCAAGACGCGAGAGGTTGGTCGACACTTCTGCCGGCATCACGATGTAGTACACGGCGAGCCCGTATGGGGCTGTCGGCAATTCAATATCGCGAAGCTCATAGCCGGCATCCTTAAGACCCGCGAGCTTCTTCTCGAATGCTGCGAGCACATCTGGATCGACGCCATGTGCAAAGAATGCGCGCGGCACGCCGATCACGCGCGGCTGCTTTGCAGTCATCGCGACATCTGGAAGCGAGGTGCTGTCGTTGGCATCGTATCCCTTGATGGCGTTGAACAGTATCTGTGCATCATCAACCGTTTTTGTCAGCGGACCGATTTGATCGAGACTCGAGCCCATCGCGATAAGGCCAAAGCGTGAGACCGCCCCGTAGGTGGTCTTGAGCCCGACGAGGCCGGTGAGAGAGGCAGGCTGACGAATAGATCCACCGGTATCCGACCCCAGTGCGGCTACCGCCATATCCCCTGCGACCGCAGCAGCAGAGCCGCCAGATGAGCCGCCAGGCACGCGCGTAAGGTCGAGTGGATTTTTCGTGACCCCAAATGCGGAATTCTCCGTAGAGCTGCCCATCGCGAATTCATCCATGTTGGTGCGACCCAAGAGAACCGCGCCCTCGGCCTTGAGCTTCGTCGTGACCGTCGCATCGTACGAAGCGCGGTAATGCTCAAGCATTTTCGACGCAGCAGAAACCGTACGGCCTTCAATCAGGATGTTGTCCTTGATACCGAGCGGGATGCCGGTGAGCGCACTCGCACTGCCTTTGGCAATGCGCGCATCCGCCGCATCTGCTTCAGTACGGGCCTCCGATTCCCAGACTTCGAGATACGCATGTACATCACCGTCTTTCTGCTTAATCGCATCGATATAGGCGTCCGTTAGTTCGCGGGAGGAAAACTCTTTCTTATCGAGCGACTCGCGTGCGCTCTTGAGCGTGATTTTTGAGAGATCCATATTATTGTTTCCTCGATATCACTTGCTTCACCGCGATGCGATTCCCTTCCCGCGCAGGTGCTGCTGCGAGGAGCGTCTCCGTATAGGTCCCGCGCTCAATCGGGTTGTCGTCGGCACGCACCACATTGCGCACTTCTGGCGTGATCGTTTCGTTTGAGACCGCCGCTTTCTGGATCGTGTCGACAAATGCCAAAATACCCGGCAGTTCGCTCTCAAGCTTCTGGATCTCTGCATCACTCACCTCCAATCGTGAGAGCTTCGCGAGGGCTTTGACGTCTATGTTGATCATCGCCGTATCATACGAAGAAACTCTGCTTCTGTCAGCACAGGCACATTGAGTGAGCGAGCCTTGTCGAGTTTGGATCCAGAGCTCTCGCCGGAGACCACGTACGAGGTCTTTTTGGACACCGAGCCGGCGACCGCACCACCGCGGGCACGGACCGCCTCAGCTGCCTCTTCGCGGCTCATGCTCTCAAGCCCCCCAGTAAATACAAAAGTCTGACCAGTGAAGGGCTGGGCACCGGTCTTTTTCGCAGGGCGCTGTATCGTGAGATGCGAGAGGAGTCGATCGAGCATCGCGGCATTTTTCTTGTCTCGAAACCACGCATATACCGATTTCGCGACCACATCCCCGATCCCATCAACAGCGATGAGCTCATCTTCAGAAGCGGTACGGAGTTTGTCGACCGTTCCAAAGTGGAGCCCAAGATCGCGCGCCGTCTCTTCACCCACATGGTCAATTGACAGGGCAGTGAGCAATCGCGGTAGCTCAACGGCCCGTGCCGCTTTCTTGATTGCCGCGACGGCATTCTTCGCGGACACTTCCGCAAAACCTTCGAGCTCGAGGAAGTCTCCTTCTTGTAGGGTGAAGAGATCGTCGAAACTCTGCACGAGTCCGGCATCAAGAAGCGCCGCGGTCACCTTCTCACCGACGCCATCGATATCAAGTGCTTTGCGCGACACGAAGTGCTCCCAGACGCGCCGGACGCGCTCGGGCGATTCGCGATTTACACAGCGCCAGGCTGCCTGCCCTGGTACACGCTCGATGGATCCATCTCCACCACAGGCAGCAATCGTTGTCGGCCACACAAAGGGCTTCGAATTTTTCGGACGCAGTGTGGGGACCACGTGCACAATATCGGGAATCACATCGCCTGCTTTTTGAATCACGACAGTGTCGCCGACACGCACATCAAGACGCTTAATTTCATCTTCGTTGTGTAGGGTCGCGCGCGAGACGGTCGAACCAGCGACGAGCACCGGCCTCAGGTGCGCAACGGGTGTAATGACGCCGGTGCGACCGACTTGAAATGCAATATCTTCGACGATGGTCGTCGCCTCTTCTGCGGGGAATTTGAATGCAATGGCGAAGCGTGGACCCTTACCGGTGAATCCAAGTGCGTCCTCATATTTCCGCTCATTTACTTTCACCACAACGCCGTCGACCCAATAGTCCTGTTTGCGACCTTTATCTTTCCACGCTTCCCAATACGCGATGATCTCAGGTACATCGTGTGCCACGGTATGGTGTGGGTTCACTTTGAAACCTAGTTCGCGCAAGTATTCGAGCTCGCCGAGCTGATCAGCGGGGCGCTCTTCGGGAGTGGCGGCAAGCTCGTAGATAAACGTATCGAGCTTGCGTGATGCGGCGACCTTCGGATCAAGCTGGCGAATCGACCCCGCAGCGACATTGCGTGGATTGGCATACAGGGGCTTGCCCGAGGCGGCCTGTGCTTTATTGAGCGCTTCGAGATTCTTTGCACTCATCCAGATCTCTCCTTCGACTACCACATCTATCGGCCGCGAGAGCGACAGTGGCACGGACTCGATCGTACGCACATTGTGAGTCACATCTTCTCCCACGACACCGTCCCCGCGCGTCGCCGCGCTCTTCAAGATGCCGCGCTCGTAGGTCAACACAACTTTTAAGCCATCGATCTTAAGCTCACACATATAGCTCGGTTCGGCGTTTGGGAACTCCGCACGCAGAAAACGCTTCACGCGCGCATCAAAATCGTGGATGTCATCTGGGGTAAAAGCGTCGTTGAGTGACCACTGCGGCACCGTATGTCGAATCTTATTGAACTGCGGGAGCGGCTTCCCAGCGACACGCTGGGTGGGGCTATCCGATGTAATGAGTGTCGGATACGCTGCCTCGATACCAGCGAGCTCGCGCATCAGAGAATCGCGCGCTGCCTCGGGAATCTCCTCTCGGTCGTATACGTGGTAGGCACGACGATACGCATTAATCGTCTCTTTGAGCTTTGCATAGCGCTCGCGCACGTCTTTCGGGACTGACATCACGCCATGATACTAGAGTGGCAGGAAAAAACAGCCGTCTAGTATCTCAGTTCAATAGACCTCTGTAGGGCTCTCGCGCTGGTGGTAATCCCCGCACACGGTGTCGAATACCCGTCTGCGTGAATAACCGTAAAGGGTGTACTGGGATTCTTGGCGACAGTGACCTCGACACAATTCGTATTCGCCGCTGCTTCGTTCGTAAAGACGTTCCGCTCGAATAATTCCATCAAAAAAGTTGAGGTCGCAGCAGTGTCGCCATCAATAATGGTCGTTTCTGCAGTCAGGTCCGAACCATCGGCTGCCTTATCGCACGTCACCGTCGCCACTGTCGGATCTTCCGCCGTACCAAATGCCTGCAAGCGAATATCGTGATAGAGCGCACACTCAGCTGCAGTATCTGCTGCATAGAACGCAAACTGCGAATCACGCCCGATGGATGAGAGAATGATTTGCTTCTGCGCAATCGAGAAAATCGATGAGCCCAGCATGAGCACGATAGAGGCGACGAGTGCCGCCATCAGGAGCGTGAAGCCGCGTTGTGATTGTGAGATCTTTTTCATAGCTATTCAGCAGCCGCACCATCCTCTACCCAACGGTACATGTTTTCATAAATCGTAAACGAGCGAGTCTGATTGTTTGCGGTGCGCCACGAGACCGTGACCGAGATGCGTATAGCATCGTGTCCACTATTCACATCAGTAGGGCCAACGTATGCAGCAATGAGCGTGCGTGTGAAGTTCGTATTGACCCAATTGGGGTCACGATTAGCGACACTCCGATCACCTGCTGCATATCCGTAGAGCGTGCCGTCTGTCTGCAGTGGAGGGCACGGATTCGCCGCGCAGACTTCAATCGCGTCTTCCGCCGTCGATTCGCGTGCATCGATGGTGAAGGCACTGCCTATCGGAATCCCATCGAGAAGTCCGCGACCAGCACTTTCCAGCGCGTTGGCGAGAATATTGCCGTCACGGACCGCACGAAGTGCTTCGATACCTTCCTGCGCAAGATTGTATGCGGTCACCTGATCACGCGCATAAAACGCTGATGAGAGTGATTGCGTAACGAGCGACATCGGCGCAACAATCGCAACGGTCAAAAGTGAAATCGCCACAAGCGTTTCGATGAGTGTGAAGCCTGAATCCGCCGCGAGGCGCCGCTGCAAGCGGTTCGACTGTCGGCTCATGGCCGATGGGAGAAGATTCACGTCGGAACGAGCACGTTCCGACGACGCAATTGAACCGACGAAAACCTTAGGGATATTAAATTTCATATTAAATATCAAGCACGCGTTGCACGGCAGTCGACTGAATGTGGAAGGTCGTGCGCGCATTTGTCCGCGCCGCACCTGCAGAGCCTTTGATAATGATGACGACCTTCGGTTGAATATTGTCACCGCGCGTCGCACCAATCACGTACATCGAGACCGATTCGATGGTTACTTCCGGTGCGGTGAGCGGAAGCTCCCCTGAGCTAAATCCCGTGGTGGAGCGCCAGAGGCGGCCGTCGTGGAAACTGTAGATCCAGTCGCTGCACGAATCCGCACAGCTTGGTCGGAAGTAGAAGACCGTGCCGGGGGTCTCCGGACAATCAGGGTTGCCGGGATTCTGCCCACCACATCGATAACTGCTCCCCTCTCGTATGGAGCGCACCATACCGTCGATGGCGATGTTGAGATTGTTCATAACCGACTGAAGCGCCTGCGCCTTTCTATTGGCATCGATAAGCGACAGAAGCGCGGAGATGGAGACGAGCATCACGACAGCAAAGAGGCCGACAGCAACGATCATCTCGACGAGGGTGAACCCGCGCGAAGGCGCGCCCGTAGTGGCCGACTGTCGGCTTCTGCCGATAGGAGGCGGTTCATGCCGGCCCGACCACGGGCCGGCGAAAACTTTCATATAGCGTTCAATTTTTTTCATAGCTTATTGCACGGAAATTTGACCATTCTGCTCAACGACGACCGACTGTGTCTCGCTGCGGGGTGAGATAAATATGACACGCGCGGATTCATACAACGTTGAGAGACCGTCAGCACGGATATACGCATCGGGATCAGGGCGGCGGAATGTCACATCGAGCGTACTGTGCCCACACGGCTCTACCTGCGATGCGGGAATACAGATATCAGCGATGTGGTAGCCGCTGCGCAAAAGATTTGCGGCAACCAGCTCACACGCGAGCGCTGAACTACAATCATACAGACCATTTTTATCGATCACATCGGCAAAGAGCACAAACTGATCCTGCACCGTCGGGTTTGTATTGCGTGTGAAGCGCACACCATACCCATCGGCGAAAATATCATCAGCAAATCGCTGAACCGAGATGCCGTACACTTGCGCCTGTCGCACCGTGAGCGCTGAATCGTACGCCAGATTCTGGAGCAACACTTTGCCGCCGAACGCGTTGCTGTTGGCAAACACGACGCCGCTGATCAAGATCATGATAGCCGTGACCACGAGGAGCTCGATCAACGTAAAGCCTCGCTCGCGCACTAGAAGAAAGCGCCGGGAAGCGGTAAAGCGAAGAGTAGCGCGAACCATACGATGAAGCATGAAAGTATCAGAAACGGTCCGAATGGGACTTCGCTTTTCATTGTATATGACGTCGCACGGTGGGCGCGCACTATCCCCGCTTTTTTAAGCGCGCGCACATAGTGCGGAAGCGGCACCAGAATCGCAAGTGAGAGCATCGCACCGATCACAAACGCACTTCCGACCGCATAGATGCCATACACGGGGCCCAGCAACCACCCCATCGCGAGCGCAAGCTTCGCATCCCCCAAACCCATCCAACGACCACGCGAGACCAGCCACAATGCAAAGAGCGGGAGCGCCGCAATCGGCCCCGCGAGAAGCAGTGCTAATGAGTATCCGTGCTCGTTCAGCGCAAAAGCCAGCGCGAGCAGCGCCGCGCTGTACACCCACTCATCGGGAATGATGGTATGACGTGCGTCGTATGCAGCAATAGCGATCAGGAGCGCACCGATAACGCAGGCGAGCGCACTCGAGATGAGCGGGAGGCCTGCACCGCCGATCATCCCAAAGACGAGCGCCGTCGCTCCCTCGACAAGCGGGTACTGCATCGAGATCCCACTGCCGCAGGAGCGACAGCGACCACGAAGCGCGAGCCACGAGACGATCGGTACGAGATCAATTGCCCGCAGCTGCGCACAACAAGAGAGGCAGCCGCTTCGACCGGCAAGCGATCGAATCGAGCGGCGCACAATGACCACGTTGAGAAAGCTCCCGATGATGAGCCCGAAGCATGCGAATACCAGGGCGGAAAGCATTAGAGGCAAGTATAACCTTCAAATTCTCACCAGAGAATTTGAAGAGTTACGCCCGGACACACCCCTGCAGGAGTGTGACGTGGGGTGCAACCTTGAGTTACACCCGGACACGTCCCCGCAGGGACGGGACGTTGGGTGTACACACGAAAAAGCGCCCCGCGAGGGGCGCTTTTTCGTGATTGAGAATCAGTTTACGAGCGGACGTCGTAGCACGTCACACCAGCGTCGGTGGAAGCGCACTTGTTGTCATCCACACCGTTCATGTCGCTCGAGCCGAGGCCCGTAGCAACGCCCGAGGCCGTGCAGAGTGCGAGGCCTGATGGGAATGCAGCGACGTCAGAGTCTGCGTCGAGGCCAACATGATCAGCGGTCTCAAGCGAGGTACCGAGGTGATAGCCGTTGCAGATTGCTGTCGAGCCGGAAGCTGCATACGGAACGTAGATATAGGTGGCACCGTTCGTCGGATCCGTCGGAATCGTCGCGATGTAGCCCGGAGTCACGAGTGTCGCGACCGATGTCGTAGCCGGGTATGAACCATTGGCATCGTAGTAAAGTTCGAGCGCGAGCTGGAGCTGTTTCACATCGGCAACGCGGCGCGCATCACGACCCTTTTTGCGGGCGGAGTTGAGCGATGCAAGTACGACCGACGAGAGGATACCGATAATGGCGATCACCACGAGCAATTCAATGAGGGTGAAGCCGCGACGGCCAGAATAATTACGCATATATAGGGGCAAAATGAAATAGTTTATAAGTATCGACATTGTACCGCTTCACGCTCTTCCGGCGTCCCATCATGTGGATAACAACGCTCGTCGGCCCGCGGTGCGGCGAGCCTCTAGGGCGGGGTCAAAAGCCGGAGGCGATGTTGTAGATTGGCACCAAAACCGATGCGAGCAGCGTGGCGACGCCGACAGCAAGCGCGACGATCATCACCGGCTCGATGAGATCCACCATCGTGTCGACGGCGTTATTTACTTCGCGACGGTAAAAGCGCGCCATGGTCTCGAGAATCTCTCCCATGTTGCCGGTCTCTTCACCGATTTTCATCATCGCGACGACAATACCGGGCATTTCCGGGTATTTTCGGAGCGCCTCGGAAACGGGTAGGCCCGCCTTCACGTCCTCTGCGGCACTCTTCAAAATGCGTTCGTATGTCGCATCCTCCACGACCGTGGCAGTGATTTCAATGCCACGCAATACCTGAATACCGCTCTTGAGCATGGTGGAGAGGTTGTCGGCGATGCGCGAGAGAAAGATCTTCTGGTAGATGCCGCCAATGACCGGTGTCTCGAGTCGTGCACGCGAGAGCATCGCACGTCCTGGGGCGGTCTTGCCGTAGCGGTAGAAGAAGACGCCGCCACCGACGAGTGCAATCAAAATGAGCAGTATGTAATGACGAATAAAGTCAGAGAGTCCGATGACGATTCTTGTGTAGATCGGAATTGCCTGCCCTGTTCCCTGAAGCATTTCCGCGAGATTTGGAATAATAAAGGTGAGCATGAGGCCCATCACGACCAGAAATGTCGAGAAGATAAAGGCCGGATAGATCAAAGCATTCTTAGCCTTCTGGGTGATTTCGTAGTTGCGATCAAGATAATCGGCCAGGAAGGCAAAGGTTTCATCGAGCTTGCCTGACTCTTCGCCTGCACGGACCATGTTGACGTAGAAGGGACTAAACATGTCCGGCTGCTTGCCGAGCGCGACCGAAATCGGCGAGCCACTCTGAATGTCGTTGGCGATTTCGGTGAGCTTGTCGCCCAGAACAGGCGTGCGTGCCTCAGAAGCGAGGAGGCGGAAGGCGCGCAACGCTGAGACCTGCGCCTCGAAGAGTGTGGTGATTTGACGCGAGAGCATCACCACATCGGCGTTCTTCACGCCGCTGAAAAAAGTGATCTGCTTGGAGAGTCCTGAGCGCTTTTCTGCGGGCTCGTCTATCTGCGAAATGATAAGGCCGCGACGTTGCAGCGCCGCGATGGCCACGTCCATGTTGATCGCATCGATCGATCCTTCGCGCTTGTTGCCCTCCTGGTCGAGCGCGGTGTAGTTGAAGACAGCCATAGATTAGATGAGCTTCTGGAGAATGTTGGGATTGAGGCTGTGCGCATACGCGGTCTCCTGCGTAATCTCGCCACGATTGACGAGCTCGGCGAGCGAACGATTCATATCGATCATGCCCTCGGATGAGCCCGTCTCGATGACGGTGTTCAATTCATGGGTGCGTTTCTCGCGGATGAGGTTAGCCACCGCTTTGGTATTGATGAGGAGCTCGCACGCAGGGATGAGCCCACCCGAAATACGCGGCACGAGGCGCTGACTGAAGATGCCCGCGAGCGACGCGGAGAGCTGTAAGCGAATTTGGTCCTGCTGACCAGCCGGGAAGGTGTCGATAATGCGCTCGACTGTCTGTGCCGCGTCGTTGGTGTGCATCGTGGAGAAGACGAGGTGTCCGGTCTCAGCGGCAGTGACTGCTGCTGCCATCGTCTCATGCTCGCGCATCTCCCCGACCAAAAGCACGTCGATATCTTGACGGAAGGCACTGGTGAGCGCCGTCTGGAAATCCTTGGTATCGATTTTGACCTCGCGCTGATCGATGAGCGATTGCTTCGGCTCAAAGAGATATTCGATCGGATCTTCGATGGTCACGATATGCTCCATGCGCTCGGTGTTGATCATCTCGATGAGTGCCGCGAGTGTCGTGGTCTTCCCCTGCCCCACCGGGCCGACCACGAGGAAAAAGCCCTGGCTGCGACGCGCAAACGAGGTGAGCACTTCCGGCAGGTTGAGCTCCTGCACAGTCTTGATGACCTTGGGGATGACGCGAAGCGCAATGGAGATGGAGCCGCGTTCAAAATACGCATTGCCACGGAATCGCTGTCCGTCTTCACTCTGGTATGAGAAATCAACCTCCTGTGTCGTCATAAAGCGCGCCTCTTTGTCTGGCGAGATGAGCGCATGGAGGTAGCCCTTGGTATCTTCGGATTTCAAGACCTCTTCCTTAAGCATCGGCGTCAACTGCCCCGCGACACGTATGGTCGGGTGTGCACCACTCGAGAGGTGCAAATCAGACGCACCTTCGTGCATGACGATGTTGAGATACTTTTTGAGTTGTGCCGCGTAATCCATAGAGCCTCTATCGTCGCATTATTATACCGTGCACGTCCTCGATAGCGCACGTTGATTGTGTGTAAGTTTATGCAGGCACGGCGACACCGAGGATGGTGCTCACCTTGGCAACCACTTCTGACGGGATCATCGTTGCTTTCACCAAAAATTCTTCCGCGCCAAGCTCCATCGCCTTCGCTTTCTCCGCATCGGTCGCCTGGTTCGAGAGCACAATTTTCTTCGCCCCCGCGCCTAGTTTCTGATCGCGGAGTGCCTGGAGGAGCGCATACCCGTCCATCTCTGGCATCGTGAGATCAAAGACGATCGCATCAGCATCAAAACCGTGCTTCAGCACATCGAGCGCCTCTTTGACGGACAGACAGGCGTGCACCTCAAAGCCGCCTTTCGAGAATTTCATCGCGTACATGTCGAGGAGGAACTTGTCGTCATCAACGAGCAGTATGGTAGGTGGTGTGTGCGTCATACCGCAGGTGCAGGAGCAGGCTTCTCCACTTCTTCTTTTTCTTCTTCGGGCAGACTCAGGGTGCGCAACGTATTCACTTCCGCAAACGGCACCTTCTTATCGAGCGCTTTGAGAATCGCGTCTTCGCGCATGGTGAGCATGCCCTGCGATCGCGCCTTGGCCCAGAGCTTGGACTCCACCGGATTCGAGAGCACGATGCGCTCAATCTCGGGATTCATTTCGAGAATCTCAAATACCGCCATACGACCGCGCATACCAGTCGGACAGGTCGGGAGCTTCACCGCTTCCCACGCCTTCGTCGGCACCGGGAATCGCGCGCTCGCCGGCAATGTTTCCATATTTGCACGGATCTCTTCTTGTTCACTTACGGAAAGCTCAATTTCTTTTTCGGCACCCGGACAGAAGGTACGCACGAGGCGCTGAGCAATTGAGCACACCAAGACCGGCGGGATGAGGTACGGCTCGACACCCATGTCGATGAGGCGTGGAATCGTACCAATCGCGTCGTTGGTGTGAATCGTCGAGAGTACGAGGTGACCGGTGAGCGCCGCCTGGATCGCAAGCTTCGCTGTTTCGCCATCGCGGATTTCGCCGACCATGATCACATCCGGATCCTGACGAAGTGTCGTGCGCAGACCCGAGGCAAAGGTGTACCCGATTTCCGGGTGTACCTGCGATTGAATAATGCCGTCGATGAAATACTCGATCGGATCTTCCAGCGAGAGGACGTTTTTGTGTTCACGATCAAGCTCCGAGAGCAGTGAATAGAGTGTCGTTGATTTACCCGATCCGGTTGGACCGGAGATGAGAATGAGGCCATTCGGTCGATTAATCGCACGGCGCAGCGTCGCCAAGTGCGCGGGAGTGAGTCCAATCTGGTCGAGGGGTATGAAGCCCTGCTCGCGATCAAGAATACGGAGCACGACTTTCTCGCCGCTATACGAGGGGAAGGTCGAAACACGGAAGTCGATCTGACGATTATCGATCGTCGCCGAGAAACGACCGTCTTGTGGCTTTCTGCTCTCGTCGAGGCGGATGGAAGAAAGCACCTTGATACGAGCGACGATAGCGCGATGCGTAGTGAGCGGGAGTACCACCGATGTATGCAAATCACCGTCGACGCGATAACGCACACGCACACCTGCAGGGAGCGGCTCGATGTGAATATCTGACGCCTTCCCATCGATCGCATAGCGCAAAATCGTAGACACAATCTTGATCGCCGGTGCATCTTCCTGAATGGCGGCACCCGCAGAGAGCGTCGGACTGTCGATATCGAGTCGCGGCGTCTCGCTCTGCGGCTTCTGCGGTGTCTCGGGCTTCGTCTCTGTCGCGAGATCCGAGACCGCCTGCGCCACCTCGCCGCGCAAACCGCGATACATGGTCAGCACGCGCTCGAAATCCTCTTTGGTAATTTTGAAGATCTTGTAGGGCAATCCGGAGGTGCGCGAAATGAAATTGAGCGCGTCTATCGCCTCAATGTTGCCGGGATCGAGCATACCGATCTCAAGGCACTCGTCGACGATACCCAGTGGCGCGAGCCCGTAGTGCGCCGCGCTCTCTTCGGGCACGACCTTGAGCACGTCGTATGGAATCTTTGTATCGCCGATAGTGCGCACTGGCACCTCGACCTGTGTTTCGTCATCCCCCGCCATACTCTTAGCGTTGAGTGCCTCCGGTCGTGGATGCGGTGGTACCTGTAGTGCGGCTGCCAAGTGGTGCGAATGGATTTTGACGACCAATCGGTTCCGCGACGATGGTCGTACCGAAATCGCGCAACGTTACGAATGCCGGATCTTGAAAAATCGTACCCGAGAGCGTCACGGCGCGAAGCGTCAAGAGTGTCGCGACAAGTTCCTGATCGGCACTCTCTTGCGTCGGTGATCCCGAGGTCGTCACCGTCGTTAACACCGGCGTCGGCGTTGCGTTTTGTGTAAGTCCGTACCACATGGCACCCGCCACCACGACGACGATGCCGATGAAGAGGAGCAGGTGTGTCTTGATCCACTGCATATGGTTATTTGAGCCAATAGGTACGGATAGTAATGTCGTACGTGTAGAGCGGCTGCGCGGAGCGCGACTCCGTACCCGAAGCGGGCGCGAGGCGCAACGACACGAGATCGACGATACGAAGCGAGGATTCGAGATCGGCGAGCAGCTGTAGGAAGGTGTCGTACGTCGCGACGGTGGTGAATTTCAGCGTCAGTGAATCGTAGCGCTGCTTGGACGACGAGATTGATCCAGCAGCAGTCTGCGAATCGCTCGCCGTCTGCGGCGCGGAGACCGCGACATTCTGGAGCGCGAGACCATGGCGACCCGCAAGATTGTCCAGATCAAGGATGAGTCGGACATTGTCGACATGGTCAGGCAAGAGCTTTTGGAGGCGCTCGATATCTGCCGGATTAAACGAGTTGTATCGCCCGAGGAGGTTTTGTTTGAGCGCCTGCAATTCGCTCGCCTTCGAGAGCGCCGTGTCGTATTCAGCGATTTGCCCGCGTACCGCGCTGGAAGAGTCATACGCCGGCTTCGTGTACCCAAAGAACACACCCGCTGCGGCGATGAGTGCGATGAACGATACGATGGTGCGCGTCATAGTTATTGATTGGTGAAGGGGCTCGCACCCGAAGTATCCCCTGTCTCGGTCGTCGGTGTCGGTGTTTGCGCCTGCGTTTGTGTCGCTGCATCAGGCGTTGCTGCTTGCTGTTCAAAAGGCGACACGCCTTGTCCTGATACCTCAGTCTGCTGCGGAGCGAGTGCACGAGTGGCAGCACCAACGAGCGATACGAAATTAACTGCTGCAGGATTGATGTGCGCCGTCATGTCGAAGTGCACCCCATCTGCTTGTCGTGAGATGTTGGAGAAAATAGGATTCGTGACGACGCCGTTTTTGCTCATGAGATCCGCTTGAAGCGCAATGGAATTCACGCTCTGCGCAACGCCCGGCATCTTGACGGTAATCTTCTTGGGGTCGCTCGCATCAAGATCAATGCTTCGGAAGGACACGTTGGTGAGCGTCACTTGCGAGAGTGCGAGAAAGAATGCCGTCGGTGCCATGTGCACCGAGAGCACGCTGTCCGCTGCGCGCATACGATCATCCAAACGAGTGAGCTGCTGAATGAGTGCCGGCTCGAATGCTTCGCGCGCACTCTTCAACTGCTCGACTTTTGAGGTCACGCTCGTCCCGAGATACTGATTGTAGAGAAAGACAGCGCCCGCGAGCGCAATCGAGACCACAAACAACACAATCGCAATCAAAAACATTAAATCCCCGAGACCACCGCCTTTCGGCTGCCGGGGTGAGACGGTGACCTTCCCCGCGTCTTGTGGGATGAATGATGATTGAATGCCGCTTTCCATAAAAAGTATGCGTAGATCAGTTTTGTTTGAGCTTTCTGAGTGCGAGTCCGACGGCTACCGCAAAGGTTGGGCCGATTCCGGAGAGGACTTTGGCAAGGAACGCCGGTGCTTCGGTCTTTGAAAACGGGTCCGCTATGGTCACCTCCGCGCTCAAGAGGCTTTTCGTGGCTCCTGCGATGCCGGGTAGCGCTGACCCGCCTCCGGTCAAAACGACGCTCGAGACATTCTTGTTGTATCGCTGCCCGTAACTCAATAGTACTCGATTCACCTCTCCACACACTCGCGTGAGTGTTGATAACAGCGCTTCACGAATGCGATCGTTCTCTTCCTGACTAAACGAGTCGGTCGGCACCAGCCCGCGTTCACGCTTTTCGCGCTCTGCCTTATCAAATTCCCAGCTCATCGAACGCGCCAAGGTCTCGGTCATCTGCTGACCACCCACCGAGAGAAGGTGCGTCATGCGCACAACACCGCGCTCGACGATATACATCTTGGTAGTCGAGGCGCCGAGATCAACGATGCACACGGGAGCGAGTCCGTGCGACAGACACGAGCGCATCGTGCCGAATATTTCCATTTCATAGAAGCTCGCACTCACGCCGAGCCCGTTCATGATCGATTGAAACGCCTTGAGCGTGGCATTTTGAATGGCCACGAGCAGGATCTCCTGACCGCGAGCACGCATCGTGGACTTGTCTTGTAGCTGATCAAATGCCGAGTCCGTCCCCTCTTCGTGAGGAATCACAAACCAGTCGAGTGAGACCTCCGAGACAGGCACAGGAATGTATTTGCGGGCTTCAATGGGGACGATGCGCTTGAGCGACTCGCTATCCGCGGGTGGCAACTCAAGTACCGACACGAGGCTCGCAGAAAATGGGATGGAGACGCCCGCAGAACGTGAGGTCACATTGGCTTCGCGCATGAGATCCTTCAGTGCTTCCGCCTGTTTCTCGGGGGAGAGCTTCACTGCCTTGCCGATCGGCTGCTCTGCGTAGGGACCGAGCGCGATTTCGCCATAGGTCTCCAAGACGGCGACGCCGCGCGCCGCGCGAAGCTGCACGATTTTGGCACTCGAGGCACCGATATCGATGCCCAGCACGCTCGTTTCTCCTCCGCCGCCCCCGACACCGGGGATGTTTTTCAATAAATTGCTCAAGGAGAACGCCATTGAGCAAAATTATACCACCCGCTCGCATCACTAGATGATGGAACGTCATAAAAAATCCTCGGGCACACGCGGTGGAGGCCCGAGGATCCTGTCTGCCGCAGGCCGACATGGTTGCAGCGCTTTATCATCCGGCAAGCTTGAGTACCCGACAACCAGGGCGCCGTTTGCGATCGTTGTATTCCCACAGGTCGACGTGACGACTGCGACCGCGACCCTCGGCCCACATGATGCTGGCGACGCCGGAATCGGTGTACAGAAAGTTGCTGTACATGTTCTTCCACCAGGTATCTGCTTCACCCCAAGACCGCATCGCAATCAGTCCCGCGATGACCGCGCAAAGCTGCGTCTCGTCGAACAGGTAGTTGCTCGGCAGCGCGCTTTTGATCTCCTGGTCGGTCACCCCATCCGCAGCTTCACGACC
The DNA here is from genome assembly GCA_964545165.1 of uncultured Candidatus Saccharibacteria bacterium. Taxonomy (GTDB): domain Bacteria; phylum Patescibacteriota; class Minisyncoccia; order Phycocordibacterales; family UBA2100; genus UBA10103. The sequence goes on along the minus strand of CAZJEQ010000004.1, from coordinate 19,563 downwards.
GATGACAGCGATGTCGACCGTAAAGGTCGTGCCGGCCGGCACGCGTCGCGCCTTTGGAACAACCCTGTTTAGGAATTCATCTGACACGAACAAGTCCCTTGTACGAAAGAAGGTCTCTGGATCGAGGTCCTCGCCGAGAACGATCGTGACCGAACCAATCAGCCTCAGGATCGACAGACGACTGGTCTGCGCTGAGGTAGAGAGAGGCGCCATGATGTAGCCCTTTCCACGCCGCTGGTGTATCTGGGAAATCCAGCTTTTGCCGCAGCTGTCGTATTTATGTGGGCATTCTTACAACTCGTCAACTTTCGCGGCGACGATGAAGTCATTCTCGCTCAGACCCTTGATGGCGTGTGTCGTCAGCTCGACGACGACTTTGCCCCACGACACCTGAAGATCTGGATGGTGCCCCTCGCTTTCGGCAATGTCGGCGACTTTGTTGGTAAAGGCCATCGCCTCTGCAAAATCCTTGAATTTGAATTCCTTGGAAATCCAGCGCGCATCGCCCGAGAGGCGCCAGTCGTTGAGCTGTTTGAGCAGTATTTCTGCTTCGGTGCGATTAAGCGGACTCGTGCCACCTTCGCAGGCGACGCATTTCTTTTGTGCGAGTTCTGTCATGACGGGATTATAGCGCGATACTATTATCTGTATATGAAAGCACTCTGGCGAGCGCTGGAGCTGGTACTCGATGCGATACTCCCCCTGCGTGCTCGTGCCGCACGCACACAATCGCGCACAGCAGTAGATTTCTCGCTCTCCCCGTCCGTGCACGAGCTGCTTGGCGCGAAAATCGTGACACTCATGGAGTATCGCGAGCCGTCGGTGCAAGATCTCATCCGGTCGCTCAAATACGATCGATCGGTGCATGCCGCATCTATCGCCGCAAAATTGCTTGAAGAATACCTGGCCGAAGAAATCGCCTCGCACAAAGCCTTTTCACAAAAGACCGTGCTGATTATCCCTGTCCCACTCCACCGATCACGCGAGAAAGAGCGCGGCTTCAATCAAATAGCGATGGTCCTCAATGCACTGCCAGCGGATTTCAAAACGGGAACCACGGCGACGCTCATGCCGCACGCACTCATGCGCACGAAGGCAACCAAGCAGCAAACACGGCTCCATCGATCCGAGCGCCTCTCAAATGTCGCCGGTGCGTTCGCCTTGCCCGATCCTGCGCTCCTCAAAAACGCACACGTCTTTCTCATCGACGACGTCACCACCACGGGCGCGACACTGGTCAACGCCGCGACACCGCTTCGCCGCGCTGGCGCGAACGTCTCACTCATCGCACTCGCCCGCGCCTAAGCGTGCTACGATTTTGGCATAGCAGTAATTTTGAATGCGTATGAATAATAATTCGAGCAACGTGAATACGATCCTTCTTGTCGTAGTGCTCTTGGTCCTCGTCGGTGGTGGCGTGTGGTGGTACAAGACATACGGCCCGGGCATGGCGAAAGATGATGGTGCTAGCCTCGAGATCAACATCGGCGAGAACGGCGCCCAGTAAATAGTGAACAAAAACAAAAAGCGCCTTATCGGCGCTTTTTGTTTTGTTACTTGCACGATCTAGCGAGAGAAAAATGCGAGCAGCAAGTACCCCGCAGAGGCGAGCGCAGCACCGATGAATACGCCCCATGCAATATCGATGAGCGTTATCGAAAGTGGCCACGCCTTTAAGGTCGCCATGTTCGTCAGATCGTACGTCGCATACGTGAAAAATCCGTAGAGCGCGCCCGCGAGCGCGGCTGCAGCGAGCGAGTGCTTCGCGTGCGCAGGAAGGACGGCAAAGTAGTACATACCGATGGTAAAGACCAGATAAAAGGCAACGGCCGCTCCCCAATTAATAGGCCCCAAGAGATGACCGAGCCTCGACTGATAGAAATCTCTCATCAAAAAACCAAGCCACGAGAGATCGAGCGCAATGAGTACGGGGAGCGTGAGCAGGAAGGAGGCGGCAACCTGATACATACGATTATCGTACCATGGTGCGTCCTCGCGCTCAGCCGAAGAATCGGTATACTATCGCGGTAAGGAGAGGTGCCAGAGTGGTCGAATGGAGCACACTGCTAATGTGTTGAGCCTCTAAAGGGTTCCGAGGGTTCGAATCCCTCCCTCTCCGCACGTGATGAAAGGACGCCCTCGCGGCGTCTCTTTCATTACGAGGACGGGATTCGAAAGACGGAGCAGCTTGGCTGCGAGTCGGGGTCGCGCAACTTTTCAGCAGAAAAGTATGCGTGACCGAATCCCTCCCTCTCCGCCTTGTTTAGCGCAATACGCTCCTGTACGGCTTCTGAGGCTGCCTAATTCGTATCTCTAATTGAGTTTCGACGGGAAACGTTTGATGATAAACTCACCATCCATGAAATGCAGCCAGTGCGACAAACTTGCCATCCGTTCTATGGACGGCTCACCGTTGTGTGTCGAGCACTGGACGATGATGGCGAACGCACTTCAAGAGCAAAACAGGCAAGCAATGGCAGATATCAACCACGCGGAAGCGAGCATGGACGCGCTGTGGGGACTTGCGCCACAGGCGCCACGGTACCAAGTACCGCCGCCGAGCATTACTCACCATAACAACACCACTGTGAACCACATCAATATCAGCGAGAGTATTGTCGGCGTCCTCAATACAGGAACCGCAGACAGGATTCAATCGTCGGTTGTCTCGATTCGGCAGACAGACCCTAATTTGGCAGATCAGGTCAAGCAATTGGTCGAGAAAGTCTCCGAGAATACCGTTCTCACCCTGGAGGCTCGTAAGGAGGTCACGGAGCAGATGGAATTCCTGCTTTCTCAGCTTGTTGCTGCACCCGAAAATCGAAATCAATCTGTTATCAAGAGCGTACTAGCTTCGATTGGGATGAAGCTCGCCCTTTCCGCAGACTTGATTACGCTTTGGCAAGCACTCGTACCAATATTGATCGCGAATCTCTCACTCTAGCGTGGGACTATCTGTACTGCTCTTCGCTAGTAATGACCGCGGTTGCCCACGGGTTGCCCGTAAAGTGATGAATCGTGACTAACGCTGATGCTTGTTGAGTACGTTTGAGGGAGACGCTTCTTGCGTTTAGGATGATACCCCATGGGTTCGAATCCCTCCCTCTCCGCACGTCAAACAACTTCGATGCTACATTCCTGCCCCGGGAAAAGCTCCGCTACGCATGATCGAAATTGCTCCGAATCTTTGCTGATATAAAAGTCGGTTTTGCCATAGCCCATCTCACGCGGCCAGAGATCTCGATAGACCCGCGCTGCTACCGCTTGCGCAGGATCAAAGAGCAACGTGCCCGGGACGACTCGCTGGAATATATCCGCGACGAGCGGATAGTGCGTGCAGCCAAGCACGAGCACGTCGTACGACGCTGGGTCAATCGTAGAAAGCGCGCTCGCGATGAGCCGCTCGTATTCCTCATTCCCCGCTCCCCGCTCAATCGCACCCGCAAGCTCCGGAATCGCGCAGGTTTGGATGTCCATGCCGATCATGCGAAATGCGTTTTGATACATACCACTCTCCACCGTCGCACGTGTCGCACAGAGCGCGACACGTTTCGTAGAGCCTTTGAAGCTACTGACCGTCGGCCCCACCATTTCGATGAGCGAGGAATGCGGCAGTGAGAGCACATCGAAGATAGAGACCGCGAGCGATACCGAGACGCTGTTGCACGCACTCACGATAGTGGTCGCACCATGATCAATGAGAAAGCGGAGTCCCGCCACCGTGAGCGCAGAAATCTCTTCGCGGCTCAGCTCACCATAGGGCGCGTGCTTGGTATCACCGAAATACACCACATCAATCGATGGGTATGCGGCGCGCATGGCGCGCAGTACCGTGAGTCCACCGAGGCCCGAATCGAATACACCGATCATAGTGCGCGGACCAACGCGAGGAATTGGTCGTTGCGTTCGTACTCATTTTTAAACATCCCAAACGATGCAAAGCCGGGTGAAAAGAGAATGCAGTCTCCTGGCTCTGCCTCGGCGAGCGCATCCTCGAGTGCGTCGGCAAGGTTTTCATAGACCTCGGTCTCATCGATCAGCGGCAGGAGCTTGTCGGTACCTGCGCCCGCAAGCAGGTGCACACTCTTACAGCGCATCTCAATCTCCTGCGCGAGTATCGAGAGATCGAGATGCTTGTCTGAGCCGCCCGCGATCAAGACGATGTCACTGCCAAGCGCGCGGAGCGCAGCGATGGTCGCCTCAGGCGTCGTCGCGTTGTTGTCGTTGTAGATCTTGACCCCATTGATCTCGCGTACCAACTGCAACCGCCCTTCCACTGCCTGAAATGATTCAAGCGCCTCGCGTATCTCAGGGTCCGTGAGGAATCCTTCGAGCGCCACGCGCGCCAGCGCCGCGTTTTCGCGGTTGTGCTCTCCCGGAATCGAGAGCTTCCACTCGTCGGGAAGCGGCTCTGGCACGATGACGGTGGATTCGCTCGGCGTCGCCGTGACGAGCGGCTCGAGGGATGCACCGATAATCACACGCTCACCAAGCTTTTGGAATCGGAAGATGTTGGCTTTGTCGGCAAAATATTTCTCCATGCTGCCACCGTAGTAATTCATGTGATCCGGCATGAGATTGGTGAATACCGCGATATCCGGACTCATGCCGAGATCGCCAAATCCCTGCAGCTGCCATGAATCAAGCTCCAGAACCACCGTGTCCCCCTCCTTGATGCTCGGCAACATCGCGAGCGTGGAGAGTCCGCGGATATTGCCACCGAGATGCGTGGTCGAGGCGCTCTTCTCGGCAAGCGCGTGATAGATCATGTGCGTCACGGTTGATTTGCCACGTGTGCCCGTGACACCAATGAGCGTCGCACCGATTTTGCGCGCATGTGCAGCGAAAAGCGCAGTCGACATTACCACGGGAATGCCCGCTGCTTTCGCCGCCGCGATATGCGGCGAGTCCTGCGGCACACCCGCAGCCTTAATCACGAGATCGCAGTGTTTGAAATCTTCGATAGGCTGCTCACCGAGGTGGAAGGTGATATTCGGAAAATGCGCGAGCTTGTCTACCGATGGAGCGAGCTCCTCGGGGCTCTTCTTGTCAGAGATAATCAGCTCCGCGCCGCACTCGGCGAGAAAGGCAGCATCCCCCACCCCGCGACCGAGCAGCCCGAGCCCGAGCATGGTGATTTTCTTGCCGCGAAAGAGTGTTGAGACATCCATGGCCGTTACTCTAGCACGATCATTCGTGGCGAAAATAATGCGACTTTTGAGCACATTTCTTGCGATTTCCCGTGAAGTACCGTATATAAAAGTCTGGAGACGGAGATGTCTCTCGTCTCGAAACCAGGAGTAGTTGCGTTGAGTGCTCTTATCGAGTCTGACGACGAAAAGGGGCCCGGGCCCGAATACCAAGAACCCCCACCGCAATCCGCGTCCTTCTGGATCGCACTGGGAACGGAGTTGTTCATCTTCGGGCGGTGGCTCGTCTCACCATTCAAGAGACGAACCCCCGAGCAAGTAGAGAGCCCGGCGAACGGCGAGTCTACCGCCGCCGACTAGACGACCGACACAGCGTCGGTACGAAATACCAAAACGGGATGGCCGACCACGAGTGTCGGCCTCCTCTTTTTTATTAGAGCGCTTTGTGGATCAGCCAGCTCAAGATCGAGAGGACGAGCGCACCGAGGAGGGCCGCCCAGAAGCCGGCAATATCAAACCCGGGCACCACGAGCTCCATCGCCCAGAAGAGGAGCGCGTTCAATATAAATGAGAAGAGCCCGAAGGTGATGATCGTGACTGGGAGCGTGAGAATGGAGAGGACCGGTCGAATGACCATGGTGATTACAGACCACACGAGTGCTGCGAGGATGATCGTCAGCCAGCCGCCCGTCACGGTGATGCCGGGGACGATATTGACGGTGAGCAGGATGGCCGCTGCCGTGCCAAGAAATTTCAATACTGTTTTCATACTCTCAGTATAACCCTGAGATTCCTAGTAGGGAATCTCAAGAGTTATGCCCGGTCACATCTCTACAGAGAGTGAGATCGGGACATAGCACCAAAAAGAAAACAGCGGGATGTTATTCCCACTGTTTCTCATCATTGCCGCCACCTCCGAATTCATCCATGCCTGCTCCGAGCGGGTCTTCGGTACCTTCCGCGTCGTCCTCCGTCTCGTCGAGCATGTCATCAAGGACGCCGTCAGCAAGCGCCACGTCATCCTTCTTGTCCTCTTCCTCGTCCATATCGCTAGGTCGTGTGGGATATCACTACTCGTAATTACAAACACGCCCATAGTATCTGCTTCTTCTCTCACTGCAAGAGCACTTCTACACCCCTGTGAATAACCCAGCGTGCCACCTATAATCGAGCACATGCGGCCGGAAGATCTTCTCAAGAAGCATTTTCGTCTCACTGATGTGCAAGCGCGTGCGCTCAAGCGGCTTGGCGTCGTCACTATTGAAGACCTGCTCTATCATTTCCCCAGCCGGTATGAGCGCGCGGGCGCATCCGCCCGTGTCACCGAGATCGCACCAGGCTCTAAAGTCACGCTCTATGGCGTCATCACCAAATTAAAAGCAAAGAAATTGTGGAAGAGTCGTCGCACCGCGACCACCGGCACCTTCGAAGACAGTTCGGGCAAAATTCCTCTCATGTGGTTCAACCAGCCATACATCGCGTCGTACTATCCCGATGGTAGCTCAGTCAAACTCACCGGCGTCGTGGGTGGCACCGCCGAGAAACCCTACATCGCAAATCCGGAAGTCGAATTGCTCCCACCCGGTGCCGTTGTCGAAGGGCTCTTCGTTGCAGAGGATTCGGGAGAAGCGCTGCCAGCACTCTTCCCGATCTACCCTGAGTCTCGTGGGGTGACGTCGCTGTGGTTTTATCACGCGATGAAGCGTGTCTTCGATGCGGGTGCACATCTCCATATCGAGGATCCCGTGCCTGATGATATCCGCGCCCGCTATCGCCTCCCAGAGATGGAAACCGCGCTCATCTACATTCATACCCCGGAGAAAGAAGCGCATGCAGAAGCCGCTCGCAAGCGCTTCGCCTTTGAAGAAATATTTGCCCTGCAAACGAGCCGCGCGCTCGAGCGCGCCGCCAATGACGCGCAATCGTCCTTCCCGATTCCCGACGCCTCTGCGGCAGTGGCGCGATTTCTCGAGCGTATCCCCTATCCGCCGACGGGTGCGCAAGCACGCGCTATCGCGGAAATTGTCGAGAATTTTGACGATCCCCATCCGATGGCACGCCTCTTGGAGGGCGACGTCGGTGCAGGCAAGACGCTCGTCGCAGCGGCAGTCGCGTATGCCGTCGTTACCTCCCGCCCACCGAATCGCACGAGTGGCACACTGCAGGTGGCATACATGGCGCCGACAGAAATCCTCGCGCAGCAACACTTCCTCTCATTCATCGAATACTTCCGAGAGCTCCCGATCAACATCGCGCTCATTACCGGCAGTGGCGCCAAGAAATTCCCATCGAAAGTCTCACGCGGCAAACCGACCGACATTTCTCGCGCGCAGTTGCTCAAGTGGGTGGGCAATGGCGAGATCGCGATGGTGATCGGCACGCACGCGCTCATCCAAAAGTCCGTCACATTCCAGCACCTCGCACTCGCCATCGTCGATGAGCAGCATCGCTTCGGCACCAAGCAGCGACGCGCGCTCGCTCACAAGGGCGATGCGATGCCGCACTTCCTTTCTATGACAGCGACGCCTATTCCCCGCACCCTCGCACTCACCATGTATGGCGACCTCGATATTTCTATTCTCGATGAGCTCCCACCCGGCCGCGCCAAGATCACCACGATCATCGTGAAGAGCGATCAGCGCGCCGCGTGTTATGAGACGGTGCGCGCCGAGCTGCGCAGCGGCCGCCAAGCGTACGTGATTTGCCCGCGCATCGACGAGCCCGATCCGGAGAAATGGAATGCGGTGCAAGCCAAAAGCGCCAAAGCGGAGGCCGCGCGATTGCAGACAGAGGTGTTTCCGGAATACGACATTGGGCTCCTCCATGGCTCGATGACACCGAAAGAAAAAGACGCGGTGATGAAAGATTTTACCGATGGCACCGTGCACCTCCTCGTCGCGACATCGGTGGTGGAGGTCGGCGTCAACGTCCCCAATGCGACCGTGATTCTGATCGAGGGTGCCGAGCGCTTCGGGCTCGCCCAGCTCCACCAGCTGCGCGGCCGCGTCATGCGCTCCTCGCATCCGCCGTACTGTTTCCTCCTCCCCGAGACCAAGAGCGAGATATCAATGAAACGCCTCAAAGCGCTCGCGGATTCCTCCGACGGATTCAAGCTCGCCGAGAGCGATCTGGAGATGCGCGGCGCGGGCGACCTCTACGGTATGAAGCAGTGGGGCGTCACCGACATCGGCATGGAAGCGCTCAAAAATCCGCGCCTCATCGCGGCAGCGCGAGACGAAGCGCGTGCACTGGTCGCAGCTGATATCACCCTCGCACGCTACCCAGCGCTCAGAGAGCGCGTGGAACGTGCGGCGTCAGAAATCCACGCCGAGTGATTAATCGATGGCGCAGTAGTAGTTGGGTTGCTCGCAGCCATTGCCATCGTAGGTCGGCGCACCGTAGACCGGCGATTGCCCGACCGGGCATCCTAGGATTTGATAGACCGGGCAGCTGTTGCCAGAACCTGGCTGATCAGTGTCAGACACACCAATCGCCACAGAATCTTTCTGGCTCAGCGTCGCACCGCGCGAGAGTGCGACTGTGTATGAGCCGCTCTGTGCGTAGGTATGCATATGTGTCTTTATGACCGACGTCTGTGCGCAGGCGCTCGAGTGCGTCTGTGAGACGAGCGCGCTGCCATCACCCCAATTCAGGGTGTATCCCGTGCAGGTGCTCGGCAGGTCGAAGGTCGCAGCGAATGAGCGCGGCGAATTGCCGTCCCCAGGACCGATCTCAAGCGGACCGTAATTAAAGTTCGATGCACCGCCACCGACAGTAATCGTGATCGGCGAACCGACCACAGATCCGCTGGTATCAAATGACTGGAAGAGCTTTGCAATGTAGGTGCCGGCGCTCGCGTAGATATGCGAGAGACTGTAGCCGAGCGAGGCACCGGCGGTGGTCGGGAGCGCGATGTAGTCCGATGCACCATCACCGAATTGCAGCAGATTGAAGCAGCCACCTTCGCACCATGCTTTATTCGCGCTCGTGACTCGGCCGGCGAAATTGACCGTGAGCGGCGCAGAACCGGCAACGGTGTTGGCCGTAAAGGTATCGGTGAGCTGCCCACCTCCCGTATTTGATGCGATGATGGTGAAAATACCGCTCCCCGCATCGGCGATTTGCTCTCCGAAGGTGTTGCCGGCAGTGGACGCAGCATAGGCCTTAGCAACGATGCGATATGAGCCGGTCGGAATCGTCACGCCACAGAGCTTGCCTGGGTAGATAGCCGGACACACGCCTCCCGGTATCGGTACCGTCCAGCTGAAAGAGCCCGAGGCGTAACTCGAGATGGCAATTACATCACTCTCGGTAACCTTCTCTCCTGCACCGGTGTAAAGATCAAACACAATTGATGCGCCCGCGGGGAGCGACGCGGACTGCCAGGCAATGTTCATCGCCTGCCCTGCTGCATAATTCTGGCCAGCTACGGGCGAGGTAATCGAGAGCTTCCCTGCTGCCTCTGGTGTACCAGGGCGCGCAGGACCCACGACGGTTACGGTCGCTGTCGACTGATGACCGCCAGCAAGAAGTTTGATGGTGTACTGCCCGCCGTATTGATAGGTGTGAGAGTACGTCTGCTGCAACGGAGCACAGATCGATGCCGATACAGGAATACCCTGTGCAGCGGTGTCATCTCCCCACTCGAGTACGTAGAGCGCACTCTGACAGGAATTCACCGTGTTGACCGTTGCCTGTACCGACACAACGAGTGGTGCATTGCCAGAACTTGGTGTCACCTGAATAAATCCGCCGACTTCTGCGGCACCACCACCCGTCGATGTACCACTGCCTGTAGCATTGGAACACTGGAGCGAGATTGCTGCTGCGGTACGCGGGCCCACGATGCCGAAGCCGGTCGTCTCAGGATCGCCCGTCGAGACGATGTTGTATTTGATCTGCCATCGCTGCACCGCCGCCTGCGTGAGCGCACCGAAATAGCCCGTCGCGCTTGCATCGGGATACACCGACGGGTCTGCCGCGAGGAACTGCTGCAGGCGAAGCACATCATCACCGCTCATGCCGGGCTTGAGCACACGCCCGATGCGCGGACATGCGCCGGTGGCCCCGGCATTCGTCGTATACGTCGGCGTGTTTTGGACGACCGTGCCGCCGCCGGAAACGGCTTTGGCCTGCAATGCGGCCAAGACCTGCTGCAGCTGAAGCACCTGGGCATAGAGCGTCTGTGCCGACGCGGTGACATTGGGCGTGACTGTTTGCGTGGTCGGTGTGGGAGTGGACACAACTGGTGTCGGCGTCTGCTGCACCACGCGGACCACGCCGCTCATGCCGCCACCGCCGGCCGACCCGAGCACCGTATCGTGATACGGGTAGAAACCTTGTTGCGTAAATTTCTGACTGAAACGTGCACCCGGCATGAGCGGTCCACTCGTGAATGAATTGTTATCGCCCACCATCGTGTGCGATTGCGCGCCGACATTGAGCCAGGTCACGGTGTCGCCGGGGAGTATCTCAACTGTCTTTTCTACATATGCAGTGTCGGTGATGTTGACGGTGACATCCATCGCCCCGATTGCCTGCGGCAAAAAGATAAGAGCGGCAACCGCCAAGAGACCTGTTAATGCAGAAATAGATTGAGAGCGCATAGCTCCATTCTCGCATGGCAGCGCACCCGAGGATTCGGGCTTATGCACAGACTATGAAGAGAGCGCTTGCAGCGCACGGCGGGCGTATTCCCGCACATTAGGCAAGAGATCGAGCGTCTCGAGCTCGGATACGGTGAGCCAGCGCCATTCGTCGCTTCGATCGCCTTCGTACTCGACGGTAATCTCATCGCTGTCGCTCGATGCGAAGAACACCATAGTGACATGTACGTGATCCTGTGACGTCGGGTGAATAGCCGCGTGACGCCCCATCGCGACAGGCGGGATGATCTCGGTAAACGTATCGTCCGAATTATTCTGCGTGCGCGAATCCCAGAGCGTCACGTCGAGCCCGACTTCTTCTTTGACCTCTCGCACGGCCGCCTGATTAGGATCTTCGTCGAGCTCGATATGCCCGCCGACAGAGAGCCAGATTTTATATTTGTCGTGCTTGCGCAGGAGCACCCTATTTTTATGGACGACGAAGACCTCGGCGGTGAAATCAATCTTCTCGTGGATATGCGCCATGCAAAATAATGTAGCACGCGCATCAGAGCTGCCGTTGCTATACTCACTGCATGAACAAGCGCATTGGGTACGGAATAGTTGCCGCTCTCTTGGCAGCAGCGGGAGCCGTTTATTTCTTCCCGATTTCATCGGAAACAATTCTCAGCGAAGCGGCGCCGACAAATACCGCAACCGCGATCTTTGGCAACGGGTGCTTCTGGTGCGCGGAAGCAGATTTTGAAAAGCTCCCGGGAGTCGTGAGCGCGATCTCCGGATACGCAGGTGGCGCGGGAGAGAATCCGACGTACCAAGACTACGCAGAGAAGGGCTACCGCGAAGCCGTGCTCGTCACCTACGATCCGATGCGTGTCTCATACGCACAGCTCGTCGAGTACGTGATCAAACATGGCGATCCGACCGACGCCGATGGATCGTTCCATGATCGCGGGCTGCAATATAGTCCCGCTATCTACTACGCGAACGACGGTGAGCGAATTGCAGCGGAAACGGTCATTCATGCCGTCGATGCGCTGCATGTATTTGAGAAGCCACTCGCCCTCGCGCTCGAGACCAACGCACAGTTCTGGCCAGCCGAGGAATATCACCAGGATTACTACAAAAAGAACTCGCTCAAATACAACTACTACCGGAAAGGTTCTGGCCGCGATGCGTTTATCGAAGCACACTGGGGCACCACGCATCCCGAACTCTCTGTCGCAAAGGGTCCTCATAGGAATTCATGGCGCAATTTTGTGAAGCCATCCGATGAAGCACTGCGCGCCAAGCTCACTCCCCTCCAGTACGAGGTGACGCAAGAGGAAGCGACCGAGCCATCGTTTCAAAATGAATACGATACGAATCACGCCGATGGCATCTACGTCGATGTCATTTCCGGTGAGCCGCTCTATTCATCACTCGATAAATACGATTCCGGTACAGGCTGGCCATCGTTTACCAAGCCGCTCGAGCCCGGCAACATCGTTTTGAAGGAGGACAATTATCTCCTCTATACACGCACGGAGGTGCGATCCAAATACGGCGACTCGCATTTGGGCCACGTCTTCAATGACGGTCCTCCAGAAAAAGGCGGTCTCCGATACTGCATGAATTCTGCGGCACTGCGCTTCATCGCCAAAGCGGATCTCGAAAAAGAAGGCTACGGTGAGTATCTCTCACTCTTTAACTGAAACCGATATGAAATACCTCAAAGACGCATTCAAGCTCTCCGCGATCCCGGTCGTCGTCGCATCGCTGTGCTGCCTCTCCCCCATCATCATCGTGCTGGCGGGGCTCGGCACGGTCTCCTTTGCCTCATCGCTCGCCGATACACTCTACGGCGAGTACAAATGGGTGTTCCGCGGCGTGGGTCTCCTCTTGCTACTCATCGCGACCATCATTTACCTGCGTCGCACCAAGGGTATCTGCACCATTGATGATGTAGTGCGTCGCCGCAACGAGATCATCAATATCGTGGCACTCACGCTCGCAATCGGCATCGCGGGATACTTCTTCTTCCTCTACGTCGTCGTTGAATACGCAGGTATCTTGCTCGGACTTTGGTCGTAACTTGTCCGCCCACTTGGACCTCTGGGAAACCCACGGTTTTCCCATTCCTTCCTCCACGGGGAAACAGATGTTTCCCCGACCCCCTTCCGCCCAAGAGGGCGTTCACTTCGTGTCCGCCCTCTTGGATTCGAACCAAGGACCCTCGAGGTATAAGCTCGATGCTCTAACCAACTGAGCTAAGGGCGGAATGCGTCGATTATATGCCAACGCTCCACTTTTGATATACCAAGAACGTCCCGACAAATACTCGTCGGGACGTTTACGGAGCTGCTTGGAGCTTCGAGAGCGCGATCGAGGTCGATCCGTAAAAATACCGCTGTCCCGTCTCGGTATCTTCACCGCATTCGATAGCACCTATTTTCCGGTAGAGGCTTTCCGAATGAGAGCCTTCTGATGCCGTGCGCAAGACATAGTGCTCAGAGCCACGCACACTGAGCACAAGAAGTCGCTCTCGAACAAGCGCGCTCCCGATGCCGTGCCCACGATACTGCGCAAGCACGCCGAGCTCCGACATGTACCATGTCCGCGCGATATCGAGTGGCAATCCGCGCGCACGCACGAACACGTGCGCACTTGAGACCAACGGGTCGCGCAATGGGATGGCACAGCCAAACCCCACGACCGTATCGCATGCGCGCGCGATTACGACGACACCGCGCTTGAGATGAGGAGCCCATGTGGTACGGGCAACCTCGCTGCGCGAATGGGATTCGAAGTATGGCGCTCCGGCGAAGACCGTGCGGTACACATCGATAAACTCATTGCGAATGTCAGGCGCGTCTTCTCGCGCCTGGATATATGCGATACCCATGACGCACCCCTGGTTTGTTGCTGACCATAAAATGACACGATGCTGACCTTGCGTCAAGTCTAGCGAATGACCTTCGCCACAGCAGGGGCGACGCGTTTGTCGAACATGTCGGGGACGATGTTGTTCTTGCTTGGCTTTTTGACGAGGCCGGCGATCGCCTTCGCCGCATCCATCTTGTGCTTGTCCGTGATTTTGCGCACGCGATGATCGAGCGCGCCGCGGAAGATGCCCGGAAATGCGAGCGAGTTGTTTATTTGATTCGGGTAGTCGGAGCGGCCAGTCGCCACGATTACTGCTCCCGCCTTGAGCGCCTCTTCGGGCATAATCTCTGGCGTGGGATTCGCCATCGCGAAGACGATGGGGCTCGCACTCATCTTCTTGATCATCGACTCGGTGAGTGTGCGTGGACGCGACAGGCCGATAAATGCATCCGCACCGGCGAGCGCATCAGCGAGCTGACCGCCCATGCCCCCTTCAATCACTTTCTCATCGAGAAGGTGCTGCTTGATGGGATTCAAATCAGTGCGGCCACTCCAGACGATGCCTTCGCTATCGACGGCACGAATCTTTGCTTTGGGTGCAAAGCGTTTGATGAGCTTCATCGTCGCGACGCCTGCTGCGCCGACTCCTGCAACCACGAAGACACTCTTATTGATATCTTTCTTCACCACCTTCATCGCATTGATGAGCCCGGCGAGTACGACGATGGCGGTGCCATGCTGGTCGTCGTGCATCACGGGGATGTCGAGCGCCTCGACGACGCGTCGCTCGATCTCGAAGCACGCTGGTGCGGCGAAGTCCTCCAGATTGATCCCACCAAATGCCGGTGCAATCGTGAGAATGGTCTCCACGATCTTGTCGGTGTCCTGCGTATCGAGCACGATCGGCACTGCATCGACGCCGGCAAATGTCTTAAAGAGTGCCGCCTTCCCTTCCATCACGGGAAGCGCGCCGAGCGCGCCGATATTGCCGAGACCGAGTACCGCAGAGCCGTCCGAGATCACGGCGACCGTGCGACCCTTCATCGTGTAGTCGCGCGCTTCTGTGGGATGGTGGGCGACATGCATCGAGACCGCCGCGACGCCGGGCGTGTAGACGAGTGCGAGGTCTTTGCGATTTCTCACTGCGCTTGCGCTCTCAATGCGGATCTTGCCGCCGAGCTTTTTGTGGAGTGCGAGGGCTTTTTTGTCGTTGGGGCTGAGTGGTTTTTTGTCTTGCATGGCTCCATCGTACTACCAAAACCAGCCTGGTATAGAGCCGCTTTTTATACTTGACAATACGTATTATACATGTTATCGTATACATCCCCTCAACAAGGAGGCCTCAATGGTCTTTTCGTCTTCTGGCCGTGGTATGCGGCTCCTCTCGGTCCCCATTGTCGCGATCATGCTCACGCTGCTTGCGTCGATCGGACTTCACTGGGTGGTAGTCGGCCTGTGGCCGTCACTACTCGGAACACTCTACTTTGTCCGCAACGACCTCTTGGGGATCGTGCGCGAGCGAGTCGAGTGGCTGAAGAGAGAATTCCTCACCCCATACTGGGGGTGAGGCCAAGACGGGCCGGTTCGCTTCGCGCGACCGGCCCTTCGTCTTTTTATAGTATGCTGGGACACATGAACAACCAGCCCATCACCATTAAAAAGCCGTTTGATTCACATGTGCATTTCCGCCGCGGTGCGATGCTCAAGGCCGTCGCACCATTTACTGCCAAGCAATGCTGGGGCGGCCTCGTGATGCCGAACACCGCGCCGCACATCTTTACTCCCGAAGACGCCGAGGCCTACAAGACCGAGGTGCGTGCATCTATCGGCGAGAATTTTCATATCGTGATGGCGGGCTACCTCACCCCGACGACAGGTGCCGAGGATCTCAAGCGCGGCTATCTCTCGGGAGCGTGGGGCGCGATGAAGGTCTATCCTCCGGGCGCGACCACGCATTCCACCGAAGGCGTCGATGGCAAAAGCCTCATCAATCATCCCGCACTCGCGGTAATGCAAGAAATCGGCATGCCGGTCCTCCTCCACGGCGAGATCAACAAAGACGATCACGGCGAAGAGATCGATATCTACGATCGTGAGCGAAGATTCCTCGAAGAGATCGTACCGAGCATTTTGGATAAGTACCCGACGCTCAAGATCTCCCTCGAACACGTGACCACGCGCTCAATGGCGGAATTTATGGCACTGCACGGCAAGGTCGGTCGCCTCGTCTGCACGATCACGCCGCAGCACCTGCTCTTCGATCGTCGCAATCTGCACAAGGATGGCTTCCAGCCGCACCTCTTCTGCTACCCGATATTGAAGCGCAAGGAAGACAAAGAAGCGATCAGAAAACTCGCGGTCGCCGGGCACGATTTCGTCTCGGCCGGGACGGACAGCGCGCCACATCCGACGCAGAGCAAAGAAAAAGCAGCCGGGTGCGCCGGGGGCGTCTTCTCCGCACACGCGATGGTAGAGATGTACACGCAGGGATTCGCTGAGATGGAGGCGCTCGACAAGCTCGAGGATTTCCTCTCGGTCAACGGCCCACGCTTCTTCGGCCTCGAGCCGTCGAACGAATCAATCACGCTCGCGCCGGAGCCGTGGACGGTGGATGCCATGGTGCCAGTAGAAGGTGGTGACAAAGTCCGCCCCTTCGGCTACGACGAAAAGGCCGAGAGTCGCTTCCCCTTCGCGTGGCGTATCAAATAAGCTAGAGTGCTCATAGGCCCGATCTCTCACTCTCAACGAGGGCCGAGGAGTCTCCGATGAAGAAAATCGACTACGCATGCGCAGTGGGCATGTCCGCCCTCTGCAATGGCTTCGCCTATACGGTCAGGGGTATCTTCTGGCTGCCCATCATGACGGCTGACGTCCACCGCGGCCATATCGAACCCAAGCACCGCATGGCATGCGCGCTGGGCCTCACAGCCGTATGGTTCATCATGATCCTGATGGTGGCCGCCGTCACCGACATGAACGCGCGCATGGGCTACCCGTACACGTGGTACCGTGCCGTGATGGTACCGACCTTCCTCTACTTCATTTTCGGGGCTGGTTTCGGCCTCGCGCACTTGCGCGACAGTGCGGAGCATGATCAGAAGGCAGGTGCGTCATGAGGCAATTCTTCGACGAGCGGCCGATGCTCTTAGCATCGCTGGCCGCACTGCTCGGCTGGCTCGGCATGGTGGGAGTGCCGATCGCACACGTGGCAATACAGCTCGCCAACGGCAAGTAGTGCTAGCGACGAGTACAACTGGAGAAGGCGGACCTGCGGGCCGCCTTCTGTGTTTTATACGAGCGGGGCGTGCTCGATATCCTGCGCTTTTTTCGGTGTGATGCCATTGGCGATCAAGAGGTCTTCGAAGGCATCGCGCTCGAGCGTCTCTACCTCTACCAATGTCTCAGCGATGGCATTGAGTGCCTTGCGATGTGTGGTGATGATGTCGAGCGCTTTCTTGTGGGCATCGGTGATGATGCGCTTGACCTCGGCATCGAGCTGTCCCTGCACGTCTTCTGATACGCCGCTCTCGACGCCTTCGCCGAAGATCGCACGCTGCGCGGAAGCCGCAAACGCGATCGGGCCCATCTTTTCGGACATACCGTAGCGCTCCACCATGTTGCGCGCGAGATTGGTCAGCACCTGAAGGTCATTGGATGCGCCCGTGGTGATGTCGCCAAATACAAGCTCTTCTGCGATATAGCCGCCGAGCGAGACGGCGATGTCGTCGTGGAATTCACGGCGCGACTGCATCTTGCGATCCTCAAACGGAAGCTTGAGCGTGTAGCCCGCCGCGCGGCCACGCGAGATGATCGAGATTTTGTGCACTGGATCCGCATACGGGAGTACCGATGCGACGAGCGCGTGACCCGCTTCGTGATACGCAGTGATCTCCTTCTCCTTCTTGTTGAGGACATGCGAGCGGCGTTCGGGACCAAGCATCACCTTCTCGATGGAGCGAATGAGATCGTACTGGGTGATCTCCTTGCGATCTTCGCGCGCGGCGAGGATCGCTGCTTCGTTCATCAAATTCGCGAGATCCGCACCGCTAAATCCCGGGGTGCGCTCCGCAATGACCGAGAGCTTTACATCTGCACCAAGCGGCTTGGTACGCGCATGGACATTGAGAATCTCTTCGCGATCTTTACGATCCGGCAGGTCGATCATGACGCGACGATCGAATCGGCCGGGGCGCAAGAGCGCGGGATCGAGCACATCAGGGCGGTTGGTCGCGGCCATCACGATGACGCTTTCATTGGGCTCAAAGCCGTCCATCTCGACGAGAATCTGGTTGAGTGTCTGCTCGCGCTCATCGTTGCCGCCACCGACGCCCGAGCCGCGCACGCGGCCCACGGCATCGATTTCGTCCATGAAAATAATGGCTGGTGCGGATTTCTTGGCCTGCTGGAAGAGATCGCGTACGCGCGAGGCGCCCACGCCGACGAACATCTCGACGAATTCAGATCCGGAGATCGAGAAGAATGGCACACCTGCCTCACCTGCCACGGCACGTGCGAGGAGTGTCTTGCCGGTGCCCGGTGCACCCATCAAGAGCACGCCCTTGGGAATACGTGCACCGATTTGGATAAATTTCTTGGGATTTTTGAGAAAGTCGACGATTTCCGCGAGCTCTACCTTGGCCTCCTTGGCACCCGCGACGTCCTTAAAGGTCACCTTCTGTGCACCATCATCAGGATTGATGAGGCGTGCCATCGAGCGACCGAATGAAAATGCCTGCATGCCGCCACCACCCTTGAGTTGACGCGAGAGATACCAGATCACGCCGAGCAAGAGAAGTGCCGGCACCAGGATAGGCACAAATGTCAGGAACCAGAAGCGCACACCGCCCTCATCGGCGATATCGATCGAGACTGCCGCGAGGCGCTCTGGCGGAATGTTGTATGTCGAGAGTGTCTCGGTGAGCGAGGTCTCGGTCTCTTTGCGTGAGGTCTTTTCAGAGTCGTCTTGATAGACCGCGGTCACCTTGTCCCCTTGCACTTTGATGGATTTAACGGCGCCAGCGCTAATATCGCTCGCAATCTGCGAGATGGCGACTGCTTGCCGCTCTGAGGAGAAATAATCACGAGCCAGCGAGAACGCACCAGAGACGAGGACGAATACCGCAAACGCCGCGATGAGCTGCGTCCAGATATTCGACTGCGGAACCTTGGGAGGAGTCTTCTTTTTGTCGGGTTTTGCCATAGTTAGCAAACAGTAACACTAACGCTCTCGCATGAAAAGAATGTGACTTTCGCCCTTGCGCATAGCATCGAACGACGCATGCTACCATCGCCGTATGCGCACGCTCCTCAAGACCGGATACATCCTCTCACTCTTGGTCATCTGCTCTCCCCTTATTTTCTTCGTGGGCGGGATCGGAACACTGATCGCTCTTCAGATCGATGATTCAGCGGCATTTGGCTTTACGATATCTTTTTTTGCGATTCCTGGGATCATGGGATCACTCCTGTACTACTATCTGGTCCACAGACAGATCGCGCGCGCGCACGAAAGGATTTCATGGCGCACCCGCAAGCGCGGTTACAAACGCGCGCGATCGTCTCGCTCGTGATTATGAGTGTGCTTTTCGTGCTCATCTACCTCTCTATGGGCTACAGGCTACTTGAGGAGATCGTCGTCGATGCACACTTCGATCAATACCATCGGGAATACTGTCAGGAGTTTCCGGAGAGTCCTTCGTGTCCCTAAACAAAAAGCGCCCAAGGCGCCTTTTGTTTATTGATTTCGTTCAGATTGTTTCGCCTGCGCATAGAACCACGCGATGCCACGCATGACGAGCTCATCCATGAAAATCCCAATGACTTCGATAAGTGCGAGCATATAGTGTGGTGGAGGTGGGGAGAATCGAACTCCCGTGCAGAGAAAAGTAACTATGTGAGTCTACGATGCGTAGGGCATCTTGGTCCGCCGGGTGGCGGATTTAAGC
>CAZJEQ010000003.1:119992-120564 GCA_964545165.1 uncultured Candidatus Saccharibacteria bacterium | reverse complement strand
GGTAGTACGGCCGCAAGGCTAAAACTCAAAGGAATAGACGGGGACTTGCACAAGCGGTGGAGCGTGTGGCTTAATTCGTCGCTAAGCGAAGAACCTTACCAGGGCTAGAAATCCTACTGCACGCCTCGGGAAACCGAGGAAGCCTTCGAGGGTGTAGGACAGGTGATGCATGGCTGTCGTCAGTTCGTGGTTTGAATCGTTCCCTTCAGTGGGGTAACGAACGCAACCCTCGTTGCCTGTTACAAGTGTCAGGCGAGACTGCCCCCTCACGGGGGAGGAAGGTGAGGATGACGCCAAGTCAGCATGTCCCTCTGATGTCCTGGGCTGCACACGCGCTACAATCGCCACTACAGCGGGGCGCAATGGGGTAACCCGGAGCAAATCCTTAAAAGTGGCGCCAGTTCGGATTGAGGTCTGCAACTCGACCTCATGAAGCCGGAATCGCTAGTAATCGCGGGTCAGCACACCGCGGTGAATACGTTCTCAAGCCTTGTACTCACCGCCCGTCAACTCAGGGAAGTTGGGAGTGCCCGAAGGACCTCCTCGAGAGGTACCAAGGCAAACTCAATGAC
>CAZJEQ010000003.1:48658-119982 GCA_964545165.1 uncultured Candidatus Saccharibacteria bacterium | reverse complement strand
GGATTCATTCAAAATTGAAAAGTCTGCGCCCCAAGGGTAACCGAAGGAATCGTGGATTGATCGTCGATTCGAGTGTCTCAGCTGAGCACTCGACAGGTAATCGTATTCAACCTCAACTGATACGTGACTCATCGGGAAAGCCGATGGTTTGGACGGAACAAAAGAGTGTGTATACGACTTTCATGTCTATGTAAGGACATAGAAAGTCGGAATCCCCTTGTGGGATAATCAAATGTGTGATGCTTATCCCTTCGGGGATCTCAAGACAAAAACGCCGACCCGATTTTACGGGCACGGCGGTTTTTGTGTTGCAGGATTTTCTCGCCCATGTTTTAGTCGTCGGTAGGGAGGAATCAGCATGAGTAGGTATATGTTGCCGCGACCTCGGCGTCGCCTCTGGGCAAGCTTGAAATCGGTGCGTCTCGCCTTCTGGGTGATCGGATGCACCTTCATCGCTATCGCGCTCCAGACGGTGGCAGGTCTCTGGGAGCGTTTCGGTGACCGTCTGACGGGTCGTCGTATGGATCGGTATGGTCCGCCGTATATATGAAGATACCGTGGTGGATACTGTTGCGCTTTATTGTGCGCTATGGTCAAGTTGTCGGCAGGCACGGCTGAAGAGCCGTATGCCTCAAATAACCCGGAGGAACCATCGATGGATATTGATGCGATCTTCAAGGCGTGGATGTTGCGCTTCTCAGCGTGGCTTCTCGGACTATTCATCAGCCCCGAAGATGAGTCGTCGAATCTGAATACTCCTGAACAGCTTTCGCAATTTGTCCGCGAGGACCCGTGGGCGAAGCAGCGTCTGCGGAATCTGTTCGACGGCGACGCCGAGAAGCTGAACGTCTACCGCGTATGCCGAGACATTCGCGAAGGCAGGCTGACGATGGACGACAGCGCTCGCCACGAACTGGCCGAGCGACTCAAGACGCTTGGCTTCAAAGATGAGCAGATCACCGCCATCCTGATGCCGCTGATCAGCACGTCTCGCCAGGTGCCAGCCCGGTTTGATCCGGCATTCTGGAGTCGCTTGCAAGCCCATTGATCAAGAGGCAGAAGTTCTCAACCAAGAAAGGCGTCGCTCTCAAGCGGCGCCCCTTGTTTTATGGACTCTGTGCGTCAGGAAGGAATCGGACCTTCGACCTCTGTCTTATCAGGACAGCGTTCTACCACTGAACTACTGACGCTTCACAAAACTACCGTACCACCTACTCCTCTTTACTGCCGTCAGCTACTCTTGCGGAAGTATCGCCCACCGGAACTACTGACGCGTATGTGGTATGCGGGATAGTAACAAAATTGCGGTGGTTTCGCCACACTTTTATCATTCGTAGATTCTGGGCAAAAAACGTATAATGCCCAGGTGAATTACAAGGTCATCGGCGGTAAGACGCTCTCCGGGACGGTGGAGACCAATGTCTCTAAGAATGCTGCGGTGGCACTCCTTGCCGCATCGCTCCTCAATCGTGGTGAGACGGTCCTCAAGCGCATGCCGCGAATCGAAGAGGTGAAGCGGCTCATCGAAGTGATGGAATCAATTGGCGTCACCATCGTGTGGGAAGAGAGCGGCGATATCCGTATCACGCCGCCAGCGAAGATTGATCTCACGCACATCAAGCGCGAGTCTGCTGAGCGCACGCGCTCCATCGCACTTTTCATAGCCCCCTTGGCGCACCTGCTCGGCTCATTTGAATTGCCTGCGCCGACTGGCTGCGATCTTGGAAAGCGCTCACTCGGCTCTCATATTGATGCGCTCGCGCGTCTCGGCATCATGATCGAGGGCGATGAGAGTGCACATGTGTACAAGGTCGCGACGCGCGATATGAAAGCCTCTGAGATCGTGATGTATGAAGCGTCGGACACGGGTGTCGAGAATGTACTCATGGCCGCAGCGCGCATCCCCGGCACGACCACGATCAAATTTGCTTCGGCCAATTACATGGTCCAGGATCTCTGTGTATTCCTGCGCGAGTGTGGCGTGCACATCGACGGCATCGGCACCTCGACGCTCGTCGTGCATGGCGTCGCGGAGATCAACAAAGCAGTCGTGGGGTATCCGTCGGAAGACCCGATCGAAAGCATGTTTTTCGTCTCGCTCGCCGCGACGACGCGCTCAGCGCTCACGATCACGCGCTGCCCGGCGGACTTCCTCGAGCTCGAACTCTTTACCCTCGGCCACATGGGTCTGCAATACGAATGGGGAGCGCCATACACCTCAGAAAATGGTCACACGGTCTTACGCGATCTCAAGGTGCTGCCGTCGGAATTGCATGCGCCGCCAGAGAAGATCGCACCGCGCCCGTATCCGGGTATCAATATCGACAACCTTCCATTTTTCGTCCCCGTAGCGACGCAGGCGACGGGCACCACACTGATCCACGATTGGGTCTACGAGGGCCGCGCCAAATGGTATTTGGAAATGGAACATCTGGGTGCAGAGATCGAACTCCTTGATCCACATCGCGTCACGGTGAAAGGTCCGACGAAATTGCACGGTGCGCAGGTGACCGCGCCGCCAGCGCTTCGCCCCGCGACGCTCCTCCTCATCGGCATGCTCGCGGCAGAGGGCGAGAGCACGCTCTTTGATGTGTATCCGATCAATCGCGGCTACGCGAATCTCCACGAGCGTCTCAAGGCACTCGGTGCTTCTATTGAGGCGGTGGAATAAAGAACGCGTGAACGATCGTTCGACAAAATCTTTTGTATAGGTACTGTGTAGGTGCTCGCACCCCTCGCGAGTGAAAGGGCAGAAAAAAATGCCTGTAGTAATGGTAGTGAAGATTCAGGGTACAGTGAGGTACTACAACGTGAGGCAAGGATATGGCTTCATCGTACGTCACGATGGTTTGGACGATGTGTTCGTACACAGCGACCAAATCAAACGAACAACGCATCTGCGGCCCGGAACAGTCGTAGCGTTCCGCGTAGCACCGATCCCGGGCAATCCCGGTACGGAATGGGCCGAAGATGTCGAGATCAAAAAACCGCTCGTTGTACGGTGACGAACCCACACTCGCCTCGGCCAAGCGCCGAGGCTTATTTTTTTACTTTTATTTTCTTGGCGGCACGCTGCGCTTTGGCACGTGCCGCTTTCACGTTTTTGTCGAGTGCGATGACGACCGCCATGCGACGGTGTCCGGGCGAGTTGGGCTTACCGAAAATGCGCACCCACGTCTGTGGCTCTTTGAGCGCATCGGCGACGCCGATGTATGAGGGATTCTCGGTCTTTACCTCGGCGAGGATCGGGACCGATGCACCGGGCGTGCAGGTGATCTCGGGAATCGGGAGGCCGAGGATGGCACGCACATGCAGCTCCATCTCGCTCATGTTTTGACTCGCCATGGTCACCATGCCGGTGTCGTGCGGGCGGGGCGAGAGCTCGGAGAACCAGCACCTATCGCCTTTGACGAAGAGCTCGACGCCAAAGATGCCGCGACCCTTTTTGCCACACAATTCATTCACTACTTTGCCCGCAATCTCGCGTGCTTTCTTGAGTGCGATTTTTGACATGGGGTGCGGCTGCCAGCTCTCGCGATAATCACCGTCGATCTGGATGTGACCAATCGGCTCACAATAGCTGATCCCGCTCGCGTGGCGCACCGTGAGCTGCGTGATCTCGTAATCAAATGTGATGGCGCCTTCGACGATCACCATGCCGGTGTTGGCGCGCGTACCTTCCATCGCGTACTTCCAGGCCTTCTTGAGATCAGCCGGCTTTTTGACCATCGACTGACCGTGGCCGGACGATGACATCGTCGGTTTGATAAAGCAGGGGAAGCCGACTGCCTTCGCACCCGCCTCCAATTCTTCGTACGATGACGCAAATCGATACGGCGAGGTGGGCAGCTTCAATTTCTCCGCAGCGAGTGAGCGAATACCTTGGCGATCCATGGTGAGCTGCGCGGCGCGGGCAGTGGGAATCACGGTCCACCCCTCTTTTTCCAATTTCACCAATTCGTCGGTGGCGATCGCCTCGATCTCGGGCACGATAAAATCGGGCTGCTCTTTTTCGATCACTTCGCGCAGGACCTTGCCATCGCGCATGTTGAAGGCGTAGGAACGGTGCGCGACCTGCATCGCGGGCGCGCCTTCGTAGCGATCGCATGCAATCGTCTCGACACCGAGCCGCTGCGCTTCGATGATGACTTCTTTGCCGAGCTCACCGGCGCCGAGCATGAGTAATTTGACGGAGGATGGCTTGCCGGGCGTGCCGAATTTCTTCATGCCGCGTATGATAGCAAGGTACACTCACACGTCTATGGCCAGGCCCCGACTCATCGTATTTGCTTCCGGTAGCGCCGTGGACGGCGGCTCGGGCTTTGAGAATCTTGTCGATCACAGCCGAGGAGGGGATCTCGAGGCCGATATCGTGGCGGTCGTATCCAATCACGAGTACGGCGGCGTGCGCTCGCGCGCCGATCGCAAAGGCGTCCGCTTCATTCATTTCGACCCCGCCGTACAACACTCCGATATTCTGCAGAATGTGGGAGTGTTGTATCAAGATGTCGTGGATCGCTTCGGCGCAGAATGGGTCGCACTCTCGGGCTGGATGAAAAAGGTGCACGGACTCGATTCGCGTCGCACGATCAACATTCATCCCGCACTCCTCTCATACCATTACGGTCATTTCGGCGGGAAGGGGATGTACGGCCATCACATCCACGAGGCCGTGAAAGCGGCGTACGATCGTGGCGAGATTACCGAGACGGGATTCTCGATGCATTTCGTCACTGAGGAATATGATCGCGGACCCATTTTCTATGAGCACCGCATTCCGCTCACGGCAGAGATGGATGTCGCCGAAATCGGGCGGCAGGTCAAAGAAGCAGAGCAGGCGAAGCAGCCGTTCATCACCAATTTGGTCGTCCACGGCAAAATAGCTTGGGACGGTACGCATCGTGAATCGCTGCGCTTACCGTCGAATACTGACTCTTGACATCGCTACTAATTCATGTTAGAGAGTCTAGGACTTAAAGGGGCGACATTCTGTCACCCTTGGTCTCAACTGTTCTTGGGAGCACACCATGGCACGAAGCCATCCTGTTGATGTTCATGTCGGCACTCGCATTCGCCAACGCCGTAGCCTGCTCGGCATGAGCCAGACCGCTGTCGGTGACGCCGTCGGCCTCACGTTTCAGCAGATCCAGAAGTACGAGAAGGGGTCGAATCGCATCGGCTCCAGCCGGCTGTACGAGTTCGCCAAGGTGCTCGACGTGCCCGTCTCCTACTTCTTCGATGAGATGCCGGCGGCGACCCGGAAGGCACCCGGCCAGACGGCTCCGCGCCGTGGCAGCAACGTGGTCAATCTGCGCGAACAGGCGACCCCGTTCGAGCAGGAGAAGGATCCGCTGATCAAGCGCGAGACGCTCGAATTGGTGCGCGCCTACTACAAGATCCGCGAGCCTCGCGTGCGCAAGCGCATCTTCGAGCTGGTCAAGGCAACGGGTGCCGCGAGCCATGCGCAGGTTCTCGGCGGCCGCAGCCGCAAGGCTCGCAACGACAACGATCACGCGCATGAGCGCCGTCGCACTGGCACTCGCGGCTAGCACGGTTCCCTGACACCGTAAGTCAGGACACGAAGGGTCCGCCTCGCATGATTGCGACGCGGGCTCTTTTCTTTTTTACACGCTGAGGTGTATCGTACGTGTAGATTGGAGGGACGTCGCATGTTGCATGTTTCATCAGATCAGATCGCGGCGCATGCCGCAGACGTATACCTGAAGGCTCTCGTGAACTTCTTCGTGGCGGACAAAGATTTCGGGGTCGTGCGAATCGTCGACGATCCCGGCCGCACAGTGCTGATCCACTCGGCACGCCAAGTCACCAATACGCTCAGGGGATTTGTCCGGTGTACTCTCACGCCCGCTCATCCTCGACCGAAGGCAGAAGACCAGGTTTTCGTGTCGGTGTTTCCTGGAGGTGCGCGCGGCTTGGAACGCGCAGATGCGTGGTACTGGGGTCTCCACAAGAACCCTGTGCATATCATCTCAGCACCGCGAGCGGAACCAGTTTCCGTGCCTGCGCCTCAAGCGCATGATCCGAATGAGTGGATCACCATTTCGCTGCGCCTCAGGCCAACCAAGAGGACGCATTATGGCCAGACGGCGCAGGGCAACAAGCTCAGCGTGCCCAACGACGTGTTCGCTCGCGCACAGCTCGGCACTCCGTCGTCGAAAGATCGATTCCGCGTGCAATGCGTCCAAGGCGACGGCATCCTTGTCGCAACCGTGATCCAGCGCGCCTGAACATGGGGGCTTTCCCACTTCCGCGTCCGCTCAAGCTCCATCAGGGGTGACGAGTGGGCGCGGCAGCTTTTTATGAAAAAAACGTGCTTTCGATTAGAATGCCCCCATCGGGCATGTGGCGGAATTGCCTATAAGTTTTGCGGATTGAGTGGGCGTGTGGCGGAACTGGTATACGCGTACGTCTCAGAAGCGTATCCCGCAAGGGTTGGGAGTTCGAGTCTCCCCACGCCCACTCAATCCGGAAGCGCGTACGTCTCGGCGATACGTGAAGCGCATAGGGAAACCCGCGAGAGCTCAAATCTCTCCATGCTCACCAATATATGGAATATTCAGGGAATGATTTTTACTGTGATGTCGCATTGGCTGGAACTATTCCTGTGCAAAAAGAATACGAGAGCGACAGTGTGCTCGCTTTTCACCATACGCGCCCGTTGTATCCGGTCCATATCGTCGTCATCCCCAAGCGGCATATCTCGTCGCTCTTGTCGCTCACCCCGGATGACAATGCGATCTTTCTTGAGATGTTCGACGTGATCAAGTCGATAGCCTCTACTGTCGAGAAGGAACATGGTGCCGCGCGGGTACTGACCAATATCGGCAACTATCAGGATTCAAAACATCTGCACTTTCATATACATAGCGGCGAGCCGCTCATAAAATAGTGTATGGAATTAAAAGACGCGAAAGTAGTTCTCACCGGTGGAGCACGCGGATTAGGCAGCGAGATTGCACGCGCGCTGGTTGCGCGTGGCGCGCAGGTGCTCATCTCTGATCTCGATTCAGTCGAGCTGTCGGACCTTGGTGTCGAGCTCGATATGCCGACGATGCACTGCAATGTGACTGATCGCGATCAGGTCGAGGCACTCGGCCGTGCCGCCATGGAGGAGTGGGGAAAGATCGATCTTTGGATCAACAACGCAGGCGTCTGGACACCCTACACGCCGGTGGAGAATGTCGATTTCAACAAAGCACATCAGCTCATCGAGGTGAATTATTTCGGCACCGCCTACGGCATGGTCGAGGCGACGAAGCACATGCGCGAGCAGGGCGCAGGCATCATCGTAAATATCCTTTCGGTGCGCTCGCTCAAAGGCAAAGCGCTCGGGGCGGTATACAGCGCGAGCAAATTCGCCGCCGAAGGCTTCACGCAGGCGGTGCGCGATGAGGTCAAAGATAGCGGCATCACGGTGATCGGCGTCTACCCGTATCGCATCAAAACGACGCTTTTTGGCGATAATAAGCACGAAGATTACGCGACCTCGATGGAGCCGTCGGATGTCGCGCGCATCGTCCTCGATAATGTGGCGCTCGAGAGCCCCGCCCAGCATCAGGAAATTTGGAAAGCCGACGACGTACGCACTAAGGCGGTATGATTGTCACGCCGATTCGCACTCGTATCTTCGCCGAAGGTGAGGATCTCGCAGCGTTTATTGCCGAGCACATACCGCAGCTTGCCGATGGTTCTATCCTCGCGATCGCCTCGAAGGTGGTCGCGCTCGCCGAGGGTCGCACAGCGCCGAGCCTAGAGAAGCAGCAGCTAATCGAATCGGAGAGTTCCTGGACGAAACAAATTTTGCCGAAGTGGTGGCTCACCGTGCGGCAGGGCATCGCGATCGTAAACGCTGGCATCGATGAATCGAATAGCGATGGGCGGCTTGTCTTGCTTCCCGCAGATTGTTTCGCTTCTGCCGAGCGTCTACGCAGGGCGCTGATGCAGCAGTTTGATATATCAAACCTCGGGATCGTCATTACAGATAGTCGTGTGGCGCCGTTGCGCGCGGGTGTGACCGGCGTGGCACTCGGGTATGCAGGCGTTCGCGGTGTGCGCGATTACCGTGGGACGCCGGATATTTTCGGCAAGACAATGGAGGTGACGCAGACCAACGTCGCCGACTCGCTCGCGACCGCGGCGACGCTCGTGACAGGCGAGGGCAGTGAGCAGCAACCGCTCGCCATCATCACGGATGCGCCAGTGGAGTTCGTCGATCTCGTGGATGCACAGGAAGCGCTCATTGATCCAGCTGAGGATATCTATCGCGATCTCTTTCGGGATTAGCGAAGCTGGTGATGCACGGTCTCTTCGACGAGCGTGCGCGGCCAGCCATAGGCGAGGCGATTCAATGCGACCACGCTCTCACGCGAGGCGCTCGTCGCGGCGATGTCTTGTGGCGGCAGCCCGACGCCCGAGAAGACTTCGCTGGTTTTCCCACCCATCATAAGTTTTACGAAGAAATTAAAGCGCGGGAGTCCCATGAAATCTGCTTCTGACATCGGTGCGAATTCATCACTCAAGAGACGTGCATCTTCAGCACCGACTTCGAATGAGACCATCGTGCCGACGTTGCCGAGTACCGAATCGCGGATGCTCTCCGGCAGCTGTGAGAGGTATTGATTGGTCAGATGGATGCCGAGGCCGTATTTACGTGACTCAGAGAGGAGCGAGATAAACGTGTCGGTCGAGAAGTTTTGAAACTCGTCGACGTACAGATAGAAGGGGGTGCGGCTCTGTGGCGGGTCTTTGGCGCGCCCTAGCACCGCCGCCTGCAAGCGCGAGATCAGGATGAGGCCGAGCATGTGCGCATTCATTTCGCCGATCTTGCCTTTGGAGAGATTGGCGAGCACGATGGCGCGCCCATTCATCAGTGCACTAAAGTCGAAGCTGCTCACATGCTGGCCCATGATATTGCGCATCATGGCGTTGTTGATGAAGGGGCCGAATTTCGACATGAAGTAGTTGAGCATTTCGCTCTTGTGGAAATCCGACGTTTTTGCCATCTGCTTGGTCCAGAAATCGAGGACGAGCGGATCCGTGAGGTGCGCGCGTTTCGTGCGCTCAAATTCTTTGTCGACAAAGAGGCGCGGGATTTCGAGAATTGATCCGCCGTCAGGCCCGGCCATCACGGTGAGTGCGGCATTGCGCAGCCAGTGCTCGAATTGGGGACCGATAATGCCGCTCTTCTTAGGATCGAAGAGTTTGTAGAAAATCTGGATGCATTCATTCACGAGGAAATCCTTCTCGAATTCGTCGCGCGCCTCGAGGAGGTTGAGCCCAAAGGGGTAGTCGGTGTCACTTGGGTCGAAGAGGACGACGTCTTGGAGGCGATCCGCGGGGATGCGCGCGAGGAGCCATTCAATCGATTCTCCATGGGGATCAATAAAGCAGGTACCACTGCCGCGCTCGATATCCTGCAGACACATATTTTGGAAAATCGTCGATTTGCCGACGCCCGTTTTGCCAATCATGTACATATGGCGCAGACGATCATCTGCCGCGTATTCAATCAGGCGTCGCTTGCCGTGGTACACATTTTCGCCAATAGAGACCGTATGCATAGGATTACAGTAAATTGGTATCAAGTTTTCGGTACGTAAAGTATTCAGTTTTGAGCACCTTATCGAGTCGGCGCTTGGTCTCAGCGGCTTTCGCATCGCGCTCGATCATCTCGACGAGGGCGCTGCGTTCGTGGTCGACTTTGCGCGAGAGGGCCTCGAAGAGGCGTGAGCCGATTTTCGAGGCAAGACCCTCGAGCATGGTGCGGCGGCTCGCATGGATCTCGTCGGCATGCGCGAGTGAGACACGTGCCTTTTCCTGCGTCGCTGGCGCCGCAGTGTTGGTGAAATGCTCGCGGGATGGAAGTGTTTCGCGTGTGTGCATAGGTTTATCGTGAGGCGAGTAAGGTGTCGGCGAGTAATGTCTCGCAGGTCTCTTCGATGTAGCGTTTCACTGGACGAGCACCAAAACGTGGATCAGCAAGTGTCGCGATTTTTGCTTCTATCTCTGCGGGCACAAAATCGAATTGCACGCCGTGTCGCTCGAGACGCTTCTCGATCTTCTTGATCTCCAGCTGCGCGATTTCGATGAGGCCTGATACCGAGAGTGGCTTGAAAACGAGGATCGCATCGAAACGATTAATAAATTCCAGACGGAAGGTCTTGGCGAGCGCCGGCATTACTTTTTCTTGCATAAACGTTTCGTCGACCTGCCCGTCAGTATGTGCAAACACGTCAAGAATTTCTGGGACCGCAGCATTTGAGGTGGCCATCACAATTGCGTTGCGCGCATCGACGGTCTCGTTCTGTCCTGAGGTAAGGCGGCCGTCGTCGAGTACCTGGAGGAAAATATCGAAGACCTTGGGATGCGCTTTTTCGATTTCGTCGAGGAGGACCAGCGAGTGCGGCTCTTTGCGCAGCTGATTGGTGAGCGCACCGCCTTCTTCGAAGCCCACGTATCCGGCGGGGGCGCCGATGAGTCGTTGCACCGTATGGTCTTGCTGGAATTCGGACATATCGAAGCGCACAAAGCTCTCGGAGCGGCCGAAGATAAGATCTGCGACGCTCTTTGCGGTTTCGGTCTTGCCGACGCCGGAGGGACCCAGGAGAAGGAAGGAGCCGAGTGGTCGATCGGGATTGCGGAGGCCGAGCTTTGCACGCTGCAGCGTCTTGGCAATCCGTGCAATGGCATCGCCCTGGCCGCGCACGCGGGCATTGAGTGAGGTCTCGAGATGTTTGATATCAGCGAGCTCATCGGCATTGAGGCGGGATTTGGGCACTCCCGTTTTCGCTTCGATCACATGCGCGATAGCGTCTTGGCGCAATACTTTGCGATGCTTGGAGGCACTGTAGGAAATACTCTCATCGAGGATGCGGATCGCGGCTTTCGGCATCTGCCCGAGCGCCGGGAAGCGCTCGGTGAATGCCACGACTTCGCGCAGTGACGAATCAGGCACGATCATGCGATGTTTTTTGTTGAGCTGGGGAATCGTGCGGCTCAAGATGCGTACGTGCTCTTGAGCAGTCTGCTCCTTCAGCGTAACGACCTCAAAGAGGTGGAGGAATGCCGCGAATTCGCGCTCAAACCACTCGTGCTCTTGCGGTGTCATCGCGAGTACGATGTGGATGTGCGCTTCTTTGAGGATGCGTTTGTAGATGCGGAAGATCCGCTGCATCAGCACGCTGTTGCGCGAGACTTCACGGCCGAAATCGTCGATAAAGAGCACGCACTGCGGGAGGTGTAAGAGCGCTTCGATGTACCGCTCCTCGAGCGCCGGATCGTCATCAAGCGCGTAGAGGTGCTCAGTGTCGAATTGTAGTAATTCGAGTGCGGCGAATTCTTCTCGTGAGGTGAGGTGTCGCATCCAGCCCCAGACGAGCGCTGTCTTGCCCGTGCCACTCTGCGCCACGATGGCGACATTATTATTCACGCGACGATTCACAATGCGATCCAGGCGCTCGATTTCTTCAAAGCGACCGATAAGCATCGGAAGTCTGCCTGCTTCGGCTTCTTGGCGGAGATTGTAGTAGGGGATTTTCTTGTCGGACATACGCATTTATTTAGGCGGCAATTCTCATCGTGATCGGACCAGATTTGACGGTGCGCGTACGTGGTTGATTGTCGGCATCGTCGGACATAGCGAGATTACTTGATGCGCTCGTGCGGAGGTTCTCGTTGGCAGCACGGATCACTTCAGGAGTGTTCGCGGAGCGGGGAAGGCGGAGCTGCTCAAGAATATGTTCAATGCCAGAGGCTGCTCTTGTCTCAGGGCGAGCGAGGTCAGGGAAGGGAACAACAGTGCCTGATTCATGCGCTGTGCGTTGAGGAGCGGCTTCAGCAGTCACATGTGGTTGAGCGGCAGGCTCCTCTGGGATGTGTAGAGATTCATCAGTACGTGTTTCTGGAATATCGGGAAGACGAGTTTCTGATGAAATGGTCGGCTTTTGTTCAAGGATTATTGGCGCAACTTTCTCTGCGACTCGTACGTGCTCACGTGTGGTCAGTGCCTGCTCATCAGCTTCAACGACCAGATCATGTTCATTAGCTGCACGTACATTTAGCTCAACGAACGGCTCTCGGTGTGCATCTTCTTGTTGCGTGGGACGTGCGCGAATCATTTCAGCGGCGAATCGCTCAAGTGTCTGCTCGACAGCTCGCTCGGCGATTGATTGTGGCTCAGTACGCAGCTCCTCTGCCCGCTCCTCGTGATTTGATCTTGATGATCCCGATTCAGTCGTTGGTCGCGCACCACGGCGACCTCTAAAGATTTCTACAATTTGTGGCTCGACAGTTTTTACTTCTGGCTTAAGCTCCGTAATCTCTTTCACAACGGGCTTCTCTTGTTGTTCTATAACCACTGAGGTCACTTCTCTGATCTCATCAATCGCATCTTTAAAATCATATGTCGGAAGCTCTGCGTCCTGTACGTCGATCCTCTGCACTTCTCTGGTAGCAGCAGGTTTAGTGCGAGGAACCTCGGTCTTAATCTGTACGGTTACTTCTGGTTGCTCAGCGAGCTCTTGGACAATTTCGGCTTGTTCAAATATGACTTCACTGGTTTGAGTTTCTACAAATCTCGGAACATTGTTTGTGGGGATTTCAACAGGAGCCCGATTTGTTTCTGAGTGCTCAACGCGCTGTGCCTCGTTCAGGATGTCTTGTGCTGGCTCAGGTGCCTTCAAGATAATTGGCTCATTAAAATCGTCTTCTACTGGTATGGCAGGCAATTGTTCCATGGCGAGGAATTCTCCTAATATCTGCGCCTGTATTTCTCGTGGATGCGCAATTTCTGCGTACGAATATTCAATAGATTTTTCAGATTCTGTACGAACCTCCATCGTAGTCGGTACGTTTGCTTCAAGCTGAGATTGAGTGTTTTCTCGTGCGGTAGTAGTAATGGCTGCTTCGGTATCGGCAGACTCTGGTTCTTCAACCGTAACTGCTGCCGCCTGCTCCATATATGCGAGTTCATTCTGCGGGTAATTCGCCTCGATTTCCTGAGACCCTGTGTGTTCAGACCATTGCTGAGAGCTGGACTCCGCGTATTCGTTATCACGCGCTGGCGTCTCGTCCTCGTCCTTGTACAGAGTAGTAATAGTGCGCGTCTCATAACTGACACTCTTGCCGTCAGCTTCAAGGATCATCGTTGTAATGAAATAGCGCTCTCCGCCGGGAAAGTATTCAGGTTCCAATATCGGATTTACAAAAAAATTGCTGCCGCCCTCTTGCCATTGCCGCATCATGTCTTGGTGCAGCGCCCTGTCCGCATCGCTTCCAGATGTTTCAAGCATTCGCGTGAGAGATAGCCCGCTGTTGTTATCCACTAGTTCGCCATCTTTTATCTCCATTATATTTTCTGCTCTCGTTACCGTCTCCGATTGTTCACCTACATACG
Organism: uncultured Candidatus Saccharibacteria bacterium; assembly: GCA_964545165.1. GTDB lineage: Bacteria > Patescibacteriota > Minisyncoccia > Phycocordibacterales > UBA2100 > UBA10103. The sequence goes on along the minus strand of CAZJEQ010000003.1, from coordinate 106,568 downwards.
GGCGTATCGCTTCTCCCACTGGATCGATGTCGTTCGCGGCGAGTAGCTCGGGAGAGACCTCCTCGTCGGACAGCTGCATCTCGTTTTCATTAGCAATTTCAAATGGGCGCTCAAAATCAAAATCGCCGACACTATTTTCGGATACGTAATCAATTGGTTGTTCTGCAACTTCCTGCATGACATACGCGACAAACCCCGGATCGCGGGGTCATGAGGATCCACAAGGGGAGTTGTGGAAGGTGACTTGGCGCGAGCCGGAACGTAGCCCTTGAAAGAGGGGAATGGAAAGGCTCCGACTATACGGTTGCGCGACAGCCAGGGAATTGCACCCTGATTCACTTTCCACCTACGAGTGTTCGAACGCGGTCATCATTATGGCTCTCGGGTGTGATCTCGGACCTGTGGATAACTCAACGGAGAACAGGGTAGGGGGGAAGTCAAACTTATCAGTATCCGGCGGGTATAATGCGAGCGCTATGGTCGCGCCACATGAGAATATTCCGACGATTCTGGTGGCGTTTGGAGCGACGGGAGATTTGATGCGTCGCAAGGTCATTCCCGCGCTCTACTATTTATACGAGAAGGACGAACTCCCCTCCATGTTCCATGTGGTGGGATTCTCGCGCCGTGATCTGACGGATGAGACTTTTGCAGATTTTATCGTCACGACTATTAGCGAGCACCGCAACAAGAAATTTACCAAGCACGAACTCGCCTCTTTTCTCAAGATTTTCCGCTTCCAGCGCGGTGACTTCGACGAGTCTGAGAGTTACGCGGCGTTGAAGTCGACCTTTGATACGCTCGATCAGGAATGGGGTGTCTGCTCGAACAAGCTCTTCTATCTCTCGGTTGCACCCGAATTTTACGAAACGATCTTTAAGCAACTCTCCTCTTCGCGTCTCTCGGAGCCGTGTGGGCCGGGCGGCGGCTGGATGCGCGTGATGGTGGAAAAGCCCTTTGGTGTGGATACCGATACAGCGCGTGAGCTGGATCTCTTGCTCGCGCAGTATTTTTCTGAGGACCAGATCTATCGCATCGATCATTACCTCGCCAAGGAAATGTTGCAAAACATACTCACCTTCCGCTTTGCCAACAATCTCTTCGAGATGCAGTGGGGCTCGAAGCTCATCGAATCCATCAAAATCAGCATGCTGGAGGAAATCGGTGTGGAGAAGCGCGGCGCCTTTTATGACGACGTCGGCGCATTTCGTGATGTCGGACAAAATCACTTCCTGCAGATCCTCGCGCTGCTTACGATGCGCCACCCAGAGAGCTTTGACGCGGCGGCTATTCAGGAGCGCCGAGCGGAGATCCTGGCGTGCCTCCCCTCTTTGTCCGAGAAAGAAATCGAGCGCTCGACCGTGCGCGCCCAGTATGAGGGATACCGTGCGATTGATGGTGTGAAGCCGGATTCTGAGACGGAGACATTCTTTAAGGTACGCACCTACCTCGATCATCCGAATTGGCGCGGCGTCCCGATTACGATGGAGGGTGGGAAACGTCTTGGCAGCGCGCAAAAGGAAATCCGTATTGTGTTCCGTCATCCGCAGCCGTGCCTCTGCCCACCAGAGGAGCCGCATCATAAAAACGAGGTCGTAATCAGATTGGAGCCGCGCGAAGAGATTCTCATCGAATTCTGGTCCAAGACGCCGGGCTTCTCGTTTGCGACGGAGCGTCGTGAATTTCACTATCTGCTCCGCGAGCCGCAGGCGAAGGTTGCGTATGTCGAGGAGTACGCGAAGCTGCTGCTCGATGGTGTGCGCGGCGACCAGACGCTCTTTATCTCGACCGCGGAGGTGCGTGCGATGTGGCGCTTTACTGATCCGATCCTTGCAGCCTGGCAACAGAATGTCGTGCCGCTCATGGTGTACACTCCTGATACGAAAGAAATTTTAGAACAATCAGATATCAGTGACTGACATGAAAAAAGAGCTCAATATACTCGGCCTTGGCAAGATGGGTGCCAACATTGTCCGCCGTCTTACGCAGAAAGGGTGGTCGGTAGCAGGCATGGATATGAATGCGGAGGTCACCGCTGCATTGGCCATGGAGACCGGCATGAAGCAGATCACGAGCATTGCGGAGATCGCAGGGAGTGATACCCCGCGTCTCGTGTGGCTGATGGTCCCTGCGGGCAAGCCGGTTGAAGATGTCCTCAGACAGCTCGCGAGTATTTTGCAGCCGGGCGACGTGGTGATGGACGGCGGCAACTCGTTTTACAAAGAATCGATCGAGCATGGAAAGCAGCTCGCCGAAAAAGGTATTCGCTTTATAGATGTCGGGTTCTCCGGCGGCCCCGGTGGCGCACTCAACGGCGCGTGCCTCATGGTCGGTGGTGACGAGAGTGCATTCAAAGCATTCGAGCCACTTTTCCAGGATCTGGCCAAAGACGGCACGGCATACAAATTCTTCCCGGGCGCGGGCGCGGGGCATTTCGTTAAGATGGTTCATAACGGTATCGAATACGGCATGATGCAGGCCCTTGCCGAAGGATTTGGCGTGCTCAAAGCATCCCCTTTTGCGATCAATCTCGAGGATGTTGCCGAGATCTACAACAACGGTAGCGTCATCGAATCGCGACTTGTTGGATGGGCAGGATCGGCGATCAAGGAGAGTGGTCAGGATCTCGCGGATATTTCTAGTACCATCGGGCACACGGGAGAAGGCGAATGGACGGTCAAGACAGCAAAAGAATTTAACGTACCGGCGCCGGTGATTGAAGATTCGTACCAATTTCGCATCGATTCAGAAAACAATCCGAGCTTTGTTGGTAAAGTCGTCTCAGCGCTGCGCGGCCAATTTGGCGGCCACAAAGTGAGGTAACTAGCGCATCTGCGCGGAAGGAAGGCGATTGAGCAGAAGCTCGATGCCGATTTTCATTTGCTTACTGGTGTCGGGATTTTCTCGGAGCTTCTCAACCGTGCTCAGTAATGTCTCATCGATGCCTGAGCTATTGTCGTAGAGATATGAGGGGAATTCCTCAAACATATCGAAATATTCCGTAAATGCCTTCATGCGCACGCGAATGTCGAGGTGTGTCGCTGTCGTTTTCAGCTGCTCGAAATTGAATTTTGCTTTTGTTGGCGCTTTCTTCACAGCTTCAGTGTATCGCGTTTGCGTGAAGTAGCGAATGTATTGCACGAGATGGTATGCTCGCTTCATGACGATACCGAATCGCGTACATATGGTCGGGATTGGCGGCATTGGGATGTCGGCACTCGCGCAACTGCTCATTACGCAGGGCAAGATCGTCAGCGGATCTGATCGCGATGAGAGTCCTACGACGCAGCTCGTGGCCGAGAAAGGCGCGGTCGTGACTATCGGGCATGAGCAAGCGCTCCTCTCTGCGGAAATTGAACTCGTGATTTATAGCGATTCGGTACCGAGTACGAATCCCGAACGCGTACGCGCTGGTGAGCTTGATATCCCACAACTCTCATATTTTGAAGCGCTCGGAGAGGTCTCGCGGACGATGCGCACCATTGCGGTGGCAGGAACGCACGGTAAGACCACGACGACCGCGATGCTCGCCAAGATTCTCGACTATGCCGAGAAGCGTCCCACGGCAATCGTCGGTTCCATCGTGCGCGATTTCGGCTCGAATTTCTTGGCAGGCCGCGAGGATCTGCTCGTCGTCGAAGCGTGCGAATATCGCGATCACCTCTTGAAGCTCTCGCCAGAAATTCTCGTGATCACGAATATCGAGCTCGATCACACTGATTACTTCCCGAATCTTGAGGCGCTCCAGGAGACATTTAAAAAAGCCGCCGAGTCGGTCCCGGCGCATGGCTGCATCGTGACCAATCCGTATGATCCGGTTATCGCGGCGGTATTGGGAGATGCCACAGCGCCGATCATCGACTACACGACGCAGACCGTGCCAGAGCTCGCACAGATCGGTGAATTCAATCGCATGAATGCACGTGCCGCCAAGGCCACCGCGCGTGCCGCCTTTCCCCACCTGCAAGAAGAATTTACTGACAAAGCGTTGATTGATTTCAAGGGCTCGTGGCGTCGATTTGAATACAAAGGTGAGACACTGCAGGGTGCGCAGGTCTACGATGACTACGCGCATCACCCGACAGCCATCGAGAAGACGATTGTGGCGGCGCGCGAGCGTTTCCCCGAGAAGAACATCGTCGTGGTCTTTCATCCGCACCTCTATTCACGCACGCGTGACCTATTTGCGGGATTCGTCGGGGCGCTCTCGATGGCGGATCGCGTCATTCTCGCACCGATCTATGCGGCACGAGAAGAGAACACGACCGAGATTTCGAGTCAGAAGCTTGCGGTCGCGATTGAGCGGGTGAACCAAAACGTCGTCGCACTCCCGAATTTCGACACCATTCGCACTGAAATTCTTACCTCGACCGGAGCAAATGATCTCGTCCTCTTCATGGGTGCGGGCGATATCTACAAAGTCGCTGAGCAGATCGCAGATTAAAACAAAACGGCCCGTGAAAACGGGCCGTCCATGATCGGGGCGCATCGCGCTAGCGCGCGGGCGCGATACGGAAGTATGCATGCTCCGGCAACCCGTGGGCCATGATGATGCCGGTGCGCTCCAATACGCGCTTGAACGATTCGAGTGCGTGCGCTCCTGCGACATCCTTGTTGCGGAGAGCGGCCTCGGTTTCGCTGTTTTCGCGCCACGCTCGCAACTTCTCTACCATGTCTGGCATGAGCGTCTCGCCGAAGAACATGCGGGCGATACGCCGATTGTCTTCCTCCTGCACGCGCACGTAGAAGAAGTATTTGGCGGTGCCGTACGTGATGAGGGCGCAGTAGTCGCTCAGGTCCCCCTGGTGGTCGCACAGATTGTACGAGGTCAGCCTGGTGCCGACGTATTCGTCGAGCGCGCCCTTGTTATCGGGCAGGTCGAACACGCTGAATACGCGCGTCGCGTCTCCCTGCATGACGAACATCAAGCAGTCGTGGTCGTTGTAACGAGTGGGCATTGGTTCCTCCTTGCCGCGACGACCGTACCACAAAACCTTGACTATGTACATTCGTATCGTCTAATGGTAGCGTCTTCTCATGAGTGAGCACTCAGAAGAAACGCAGGGCAAACTCTCCGTCGTAGCCACACCCATCGGCAACATGGGTGACATGACCTTTCGTGGCCTTTGGAATTTGAAGGAGGCGACGGTGATATATGCGGAAGACACGCGTGTCATCTCCAAGCTCCTCGCGCATTACGGTATCCGCACCTCCGTGCAGCGCATGGATGCGGCGACCGAGAGCAAGAAAATGAAGGAAATCTGCGCGCGACTCGAGGCGGGTGACCATGTGGTCCTCGTCTCCGACGCAGGCACACCGGGTATCTCTGATCCGGGCGCGCGACTCATCGCATATGTGCGCGAGCACCTGCCCGAGATCGTGATCGATGCGGTGCCGGGAGCATCGTCAGTTACCGCCGCACTCTCGATCGCGGGACTCGCAAGTGACGCCTTTACCTTCCTCGGATTTTTGCCGCACAAAAAGGGGAGACAGACCGCGATCAAGAAGATTGCCGCGAGTGAATACACGGTCGTCCTCTTCGAATCCCCTCACCGCATCGAGAAATTACTGCAGGAGCTCGCCAAAGCCGGTATCGAGAAAGTTGCAATCGCGCGCGAAATCACCAAGCTCCATGAAGAATTTGTATCGGGCGAGCCACTCGAAATCGCCAAATCGCTCAAGAAGCGCGGCGCCGTGCGCGGCGAATTTGTCGTGATAGTCGAAAAGTAGTTTGCTATGCCCGGTCACGTCCCTGCAGGGACGTGACCGGGCATAACCCTGAAGATTCTCTGGTGAGAATCTTCAGGTTATACTGCGGGCATGACACTCGATACGCTCATCATGCTCGCAGGCGCCTTGGTCGCACTGCTTCCGTTTCTCGGCTTCCCCAGCAGTTGGGACACGGTTATTTTCTTTATCCTCGGCGTGATCGTCATTGGCCTCGGTATTGCGGTACGTCGTCGCGCTGGCATTTTGCGCGCACCTCACTCACACAAAGAAGACACCACGCTCGAATAGCATGGCACGTGCATCAAAGCGTGAGATGCATCGCGGAGCACGCTTCGGCATCTATGTCGGCGTGGCGCTGCTCGCGATATCTCTCATCTATGTTTTTTTCGGACCGTTGATGTTTGGCAATGCGGTCAATTTTGATCGCACGGGAGCCAGTGCATCGTCGACGGGGCAATTTACGACACCGCTCAAGCCGCGTGCGCCTGAGCTTGATCGTGAAGCCTACGACGCCAAGCTGCTCGCCAATGCCAATCTCAGCTCGACGACGCTCGCGCTCCTCGCATCGACCACCGCTTCTGCTGCGCAAAAAGCGGCGATCAAATGGCCGGTCAAAAATGCACCATATCCGAACGTAGGTGCGCTCCTACCGTTTAATCGCATCGTCGCGTACTACGGCAATTTCTATTCGCGTGGCATGGGCGTGCTCGGCGAATACGATGAGCCGGTCATGCTCGAGAAATTGCGCGCGGAAGTTGCGAAGTGGGAAGCGGCGGATCCCAAGACACCGGTCATCCCCGCTATTCATTACATCGTGACAACCGCGCAGAGCCTCCCGCAAAAAGACGGCATGTATACGCTGCGCATGCCGGATGACCAGATCGATAAAGCACTCGCGATTGCAGAGAAGATCGACGGCATCGTGTTTATCGATTTCCAGGTGGGACTCTCGACACTGCAGAAAGAATTGCCGCACTACGAGGAGTACCTCAAGAATCCGAAGGTCCATCTTGGTGTGGATCCGGAGTTCTCGATGAAAACAGGAGCGCCGCCAGGGCGTGTGATTGGCTCGTTTGATGCGGCGGATATTAATTTTGCTGCAGAATATCTGGCGCGATTGGTGCGCGAGAATAACCTCCCGCCAAAAATTCTCATCGTGCACCGCTTTACACAGGACATGGTGACCAACACCAGACTCATTAAGCCGCTCCCGGAAGTACAGATTGTGATGGACATGGACGGCTGGGGCGACAAAGCCAAAAAGATCGGCACTTATACCCGTGTCATCGTGCCAGAGCCTGTGCAGTTCACCGGGTTTAAGCTCTTCTATAAGAACGATCTCTTCGCTCCGTCGACCGGTATGTTCCAGCCGAGTGAACTGTTGAAGCTATCGCCACAGCCCCTCTACATTCAGTACCAATAGACATTACAGGTACCACTCCACTCAGGCGTTCATGAACGCTGCACCTCATCGATTTTATCCAGATTCCTCGAGATGGATGATAAAATCGGGGCATGACACGCGTCGAAGATCTCGCTGTGCGCATCGCGCAGTATCGCGCACTTGGCATGGCGGACGGCGTGATCTCGGAGCGCCTGGCGCTTGAAGGGTGGACAGCTGATGAGCTGCGAGAGGCCACGACACCGCTGCCACCCGTCGCAGCACCCGCGCCGGCCGTGGTGGTGCCCCCTAAGCCACCGGCGTCAGACAAGGCGCCGCGAAGCAATCGCGCGCTTTTGACCTACGCCGCGATTGCTTGTGCTTGTCTCGCGACGGCCGCCGCCTCGTATCTGTATGCAAATCCTCGGGCGGTGTATTCGATATCAGTGCCGCAGACCGCGTCAACGACACTCCCGCTCGAATACGGTGCGTTGCCGGCACTCTCTGATCCGGGGTACTACGGTGAGACCATCGAATCGCTCGTCAGTGCCAAGGCGTCGTTTGTCGATGCGAATCTCTCTGCAATGCGGCTCACCGTATATATCGATGGCGCACCGGCACTCGAAGTACCGATTGGTGCCAAGGGTAAGGTGGGCTCGTGGTGGGAGACGCCGGCGGGCATCTATAAGATTCAGACCAAGGAAGAAAATCATCTTTCGTCGTTTGGCGATGTGTACATGCCGTACAGCATGGATTTTCAAGGGAATTTTTTCATTCACGGCTGGCCGTACTATGCCGATGGCACAGCAGTCTCGTCGACATACTCCGGCGGCTGCATCCGCCTCTCGACTGAGGATGCGAAAAAAGTCTACGCGCTCGCCACGGTCGGTATGCCGGTCGTGGTGTACAACGAGGCACCGACGCGTGACCCCTTCGCGTACCAGCTCAAGGGGCCGGCAGTGAGTGCGAGTGGGTATATCGTCGCCGATCTCACCAATCACACCGTCTTGATGAACAGCGCCGCCTCGTCTACCGCACCGATTGCCTCGATTACCAAGCTCGTGACTGCGCTGGTCGCGACGGAGTACATTAATCTTGATAAAGAAGTGACCGTGCCCCGCGAGGCGATTGTGTATACTTCTGTCCCGCGCTTAAAAGCGGGGATGCACTACCGTGCGTACGATTTATTGTTCCTCCTCTTGCAAGAGAGCTCTAATGAGGCAGCTGAGACACTGGCGCGTTCAATCGGCAGGGAGCGCTTCGTGTCGCTGATGAACGACAAGGCGCGTGCGATCGGACTCACGCACACGCTCTTTAGCGATCCCTCGGGAGCCAAGAATGATCTCTCGACACCGGAAGATCTCTTTACGCTCCTCAAATATATTCACGAGAATCGGCGCTTCGTCTTTTCGATAACCTCGGGCGATCTCAAAGATTCTGCGTATGGGACTCCTGTGTTTGGATCAATCGCGAATTTCAATGTGCTCAAAAATGTTCCCGGTACCTTTGTCGGCGGCAAAATCGGACAGACCAACGACGCAGGGGAGACCTACGCCGGCGTGTACGACGTGAAAATCGGTGCACAAAATCGCTTGCTGGCGGTCGTGGTGCTCGGTTCGCGAGATTCATCGGGGGATGTCGCCAAACTGATCACCTTTGTACGCAATCAATACGCGCCCGCAGCATCGCTGCCAACGGAATAATTGTTGCTTGTTCGCATTCCCACTTGACGTGCCCGGGTGTAACTCTTGAAATTCTCTGATAAGACCAAGGTGACACCCAACGTCACACCTCTGCAGAGGTGTGACCGGGTGTAACTCTTGAAATTCTCAGCTGAGAATTTCAAGGTTATACTTCTCGCATGTCTGGGGACCATCATGATGCACCCGATACAGGTCCGAAAGTACATCCGGATCAGCACGACGATGAGCGTCGCATTACCTACTTTGCGACGACCCATACGCGCGGAAAGCGCGAGATGTTTGGTATTCGTGCAGTAGATCGCGGTAAGCACGTCTATGTCATCGGTAAAACCGGTATGGGTAAATCGACCATGCTCGAGAACATGGCGATTCAAGATATCCAAAATGGCGAGGGCATAGCCTTTATCGATCCGCACGGCTCGACCGCTGAGAAGCTGCTCGATTTCATCCCTGAGCACCGCGTGAAAGACGTCGTGTACTTTGCGCCGTTTGATACGGATTTCCCGCTCGGCTTCAACGTCATGGAAGATGTCGGCTTCGACAAGCGCCACCTCGTCGTCTCTGGCCTCATGGGGGCGCTCAAGCGTATCTGGGTGGACGCGTGGTCAGCACGTATGGAATACATCCTGCAAAATACCTTGCTCGCGCTGCTCGAGTATCCGGACTCAACGCTCCTCGATGTGAATCGCATGCTCACCAACAAGACCTTTCGCAATGCCGTGATTGAGAAGATCTCGGACCCGATCGTAAAAGCATTCTGGACGGACGAATTCGCGAATTTTACCGATACGTATACCCGCGAAGCGACGCCGGCTATTCAAAACAAGATTGGTCAATTCACCGCGAATCCGCTGATCCGCAACATTATCGGGCAGCCGCACTCCTCGTTTGATTTGCGCAAAATCATGGACGAGAAAAAGATCTTTATCGTCAACCTCTCCAAGGGGCGCATGGGTGAGAGTAACGCCGCACTCTTGGGATCCATGCTCACGGTCAAGATCTATCTCGCTGCGATGTCGCGCGCCGATGAGCCAGCAGCGCGCCTCGCGCGCCTGCCGCGCTTTTATTTCTATGTCGACGAATTCCAGTCGATGATGAACGAGGCCTTCGCCGACATTCTCTCAGAATCACGCAAATACAAACTCGCACTCACACTCGCCAACCAGTACATCGAACAGATGGAAGAGGAGGTGCGCGATGCCGTGTTCGGCAACGTCGGCACACTCATCGTGTTCCGCGTGGGCCCGTTTGACGCCGAAGTACTCGAGACGGTCTTTAAGCCCACCTTCCTCCCAGAAGATTTGGTCGGCCTCGGCATCGGGCAGATCTACCTCACGCTCATGATCGACGGGGTGGGTACGGCGCCGTTTTCTGCCGAGACCATTCCGCCCATCGAGGCGCCGGCGATTACGTACCGTGACGATGTGGTTACGAATTCACGCGCGCAATACGGGCGTGTCCGTGTGGATGTTGAAGCAGTGACCAACAATAAGCAGCTGGAATTTATTGCGCCCCCAAAGGAAAAGAAGGAGCGAAAAGGGAGTGCCTATGGCACGCGGCCCCGCGACGAGGGGACCGAGCCGCGTGCGGTCCTTGCGCGAGCGGTCGCCGTGACCCAATCGCCACCACTCTCACAATCGCGCGCCGTATTTGCGCCACGCGATACGGCCCACGCTCCGGCGCCCGTAGTACGTGCAGAGCGCGAGAAAGTAGAGCGCAATTCGCTGCGTGACGCGATCGAGAAGGCGCGCGCAGAAGGTATTGCAAAGAGCACCGCTGCACCTATCGCGATGCCGACACGCTCACCTATCGATGTGCTCCGTGAGAAGCGGGAACAGAAGCGCGAGCAGCCGCGACCGCAGACCGTGCAGCAGATGCACCGTGCACCGCGTGAGCAACAGGCTGCGCGTGATGCCTTTGTGCCCCGATCTGAGCCGCATACACCACCGCAGCAGCAGGCACGCGAGGAGCGTCAAGAGCAGCCCCGCCCACCGCGCCCCGAAACACCTGAGCGCGATCGCCACCATGGCGAAATCTCGCACGGCACGCTCAAAGAGATATTGCAGAAAAACGATTAAGCGGCCGCGCTGCCTGGTATTCAAATCGATCTTGTGTTCTTTTGCTGTGTTGCCCTGCAGATATAAATACGCGACCGCGTATTTATATCTGCAGGGGAGGGGGTTCGCAAAATCCACATCCGATGCCCCATGAGCACTTGCACATACTAGGTGTGCGTCATAATGCACATATGAGGAGGATCTCTCTTGTCCTCGTCGCACTCCTGCTCCCGTCTTTCGTGGGAGCTGCGGCAATTGATCACATCGCATTCACGACTGACGTGCAGAGTGTCGCACCATCGACGGTATCGGCGCAGATCACGATCGAAGCGCAGGATGCTGCTGGCGTCGCGGTCAACGGTAATAGCGTGTGTATGCAGGTCACCTCCTCGTCTGCTTCGGGAGAATTTTCGACCAACGAGAGCTCGTGGCCAGCGACACCTACTTCGGCACTCTCGCTCACGCTCTCGACAAGCCAATTCCGCCGCAATTTCTACTACCGCGATGCCTCTTCGGGCACCGTTACGCTCACCGTCAAAGCCGCGCTTCGCCCGGGCTCGACCTGCACGGGCTGGGATCCAGCAGGCGCGACGTGGACCGCGACGCAACTCATCACCATCGGGAGCGGCTCATCGAGCAATCAGAATACGAATTCGCAAACCAGCACCTCGACAACCGCATCTTCGCAATCATCGAATAGTACGATCGTGTCTTCGTATGTGGCACCACCCGTCGCAGCCGTCTTTGCCGATGGTGGTGAGAATTGTATGGTCATCGTGGGAGCCGACACAGAATTTCGCGGACGGGCATACAATCGCGATCAAGAGATTGTCGACAATGTGCGTTTCAATTGGAATTTTGGCGATGGCACGGTCGCGGATGGCAGTAGCGTTCTCCATAACTTTTCATACCCCGGCACGTACGTAGTCGTCCTTACGATTGCGCAACATATCTCGGCGGCATCGGACCGCATTCTCGTCACTGCTGAGCCAGCGGAGCTGCACTTCAGCGTGAACGCAGATGGATCAATCTCGATAGGAAATGAAGCGGGGAGAGACATCGATATTTCCCGGTGGCTCGTGCGCTCGTTCGGGAGGTCATTCGTCTTCCCCGACGGAACCGTTATTCTCGAAGGCGAAACACTCCGCATTCCCAACAGCACGCTCGGCTTTACCGTGGGACCGCAGACGGAACTGCAGTACCCCAACGGCATGCGCGCCGAACTCCTGAGCGCTGCCCCTGCTGCATTTGCTCCCGCACCGTCAGTCGCGGTGACCGTTGCTCCACCGGCGGTCACTCGCACGTTTGTGCCGAGTACGGTGTCTCGAGTAGATGAGGAGGCACGGCCGCAGGAAGTTGCGACAACAACATCCATCGTGGCGTCATCTTCGCTTGCTGCTGCGGGCAGTGTGGATACTGGCAGCTATCTCTGGTGGCTGGCGGCATTCGCGCTGTCGCTCGCCGCATGCGGTGCCGTGTATGCCATCAAACATGCCAAGAAAGGTGAGTGGAACATAATTGATGAAAGCCGTTAAGCCGTGTAGGCTTCGTGCATGACAGAGAAACAGACGGTGCTGGTCACGGGTGGCGCGGGCATGATCGGCTCGCGGCTTATCGAATTGCTCCTCCCGAATTACCACGTCGTATCGCTCGACAACTACTTCATCGGCAAGAAAGAAAATCACGTCGCGGGAGCGGAGTACATCGAGGGTCACACCAAGGACATCGAACAGCTCGCGGGGCATCTCAATCCCGCAATCATCTTCCACCTCGGTGAATACTCACGCGTGGAGCAGAGCTTCAATGATCTCGACACCGTGTGGGAGTCCAATGTGCAGGGCACCTTCCAGGTACTCAAGTATTGGAAAAAGCGTGGCTGCAAGATCGTGTACGCCGGATCATCGACCAAATTCGCCGATGGTGGCATGGGCCGTGATCAATCGCCGTATGCGTGGATGAAGGCATCGAATACAGAATTGGTCCGCAATTTTGGTCATTGGTACAACCTCCCGTTTGCGATCACGTATTTCTACAACGCGTATGGGCCGCGCGAGGAGACAGAAGGACCGTATGCGACCGCGATCGGTATTTTCAAGACGCTCTACAAAAATAATCAGCCGATCACGGTGCGCGCACCAGGCACGCAGAAGCGCAATTTTACGCATGTCGATGATCTCGCGCGCGGCCTCGTGCTCGTCGGCGAAAAAGGGCAGGGGGATGAGTATGGTCTCGGCTCGCACGAATCATTTGCGGTCTTGGAAGTCGCCAAGATGTTTACCGACAATATCGTGATGCTGCCTGAGCGCCCGGGCAATCGCATGGAGTCTCTCTGTGATACCACGAAGGCCGAAAAAGAATTTGGCTGGAAAGCAGAACACTCCATCAAGGACTATATTGAGTCACTCAAAGCCCAAAAATAGGCTCGTGTGACTACTAGACAAAAGTATATTTAGGTGGCATAATCTCCCTCCTGTTCGTTGAGGAGGTAGAGATGTCAAAGAAACTGCTTAATCGGAAGTTGACTGCTTTCTGCATGACTGCAGAAGTCGAGAAGTGTGACAAGGCCAAGAGCGGCTTTCGATGTGCCGAGCTCCAATACTCGACGCTGAAGGTGGCTTCGCCGGCCTGTCTCTTCGGCGAGCTGCGTTTTCGTGGCATCGCCGCCATGACCCGGCTTGGCTTCGCCGACCGCATCGTGATCATCGGCGGGAAGGAGGATCGCTATCCGGATGAGCACATCAGCCGGAGCGAAGCCTTCAAGGCTATTCTCGAGAAGGACTTCGGTGCCGCCGGCGAGATCGTTGCCCACACGCAATCCGGCACCACCACGTCGATGGATGCGTATTCTGTCATGGAGCGGGAGATGGGCGGATTCGCCCCTGAAAACTACGCCTTGGTCAGCAGCAAGTATCACCTTGCGCGGCTTGAGGCGCAGATGTCCGGTCTGTACGTGCGTCACATTCCGCGATGGCCGGCCGAAGCGTTCCTGCTCGTCGAAGACCCGGATCGCTTCCAGTCCATGCTCGAAGCGTTTGGCGAAGGCGACCTCGCTTTTCGCGACATGCTCGAGCTGCGCGGGATTGCCAGCGTTCTCACCGGCACCTACAAGCCGCTTCCGGCGTAGAGCAGAACAATTGAACTTTAGGAACGCCACGGACTTCGATGACCGTGGCGTTTTGTATTTCTATAGGGTTCTCGCTTGACTCGACACCTTATTGAAATAGTGCTCTAATCAGGGCCGTCAAAATTTGAGGAGGCTTCATGCCCACCTGGCTTACCCAATCTGCTCTCGCGGCCCTCTTGCTCGCGCCGGCGTGGCTCGCCATGCCGTTTTTCAGTAAGAATTTCGGCGTCCCGAGCAGTGTCTTCGTGGTCTGGTACTTCGTGGGGAGCGCCGTTTCTGTCACGCTCTTCGGACTGTGCCTCGCAACGCCTCGGGTGGAGTTTTTCCCCTCATGGCAGATCGTCGCGGGAATTCTCTGCGTCGGGCTGGTCTTTGGTGGACTCGCCAATAACATGCTCTTCCACGCGGTGATGATCGCACCGAATTCTGGTCTTGCGGTCGCGGTCTCCAACATCGCGAGCCCCCTGACCTTCGTCGCGGCGATCGTGCTCGCGTGGTGCGCGCCGCAGTACTTCGACGCCGCAGCCTGGAGTTGGCGAGCATTTGCGGGCATCATCCTAGTGGTCGCAGGAGCAGGGCTCATTGCGACCGCGCCCAAGTGAAATTCCCTGATCTCTACGCGTCACGACATTTGGTCGTGACGCGCTTTCGGTTTTTATGAATACCCGCTAGGATGACAGCAATGAAACGGATTCTCATATTTTCCCTCACGTATTTCCCATATGTTGGTGGGGCAGAGGTGGCGATGAAAGAGATCACCGATCGACTCGATCCGAATGAGTACCAGTTCGACATGATTACACTGCGCTTCGATAGCGCCTTGCCGCGAGTCGAGCGGGTAGGGAATATCACGGTGCATCGCATCGGTTTTACCGTCGCGAATGCAAAAGTCTCCGATCGCGCACTCCCCTTCGCGCTCAAAATGGCCAAGGCGCTATTTCCCTTCACGGCATTTTTCACAGCACTGCGTCTGCATGCCGAGCAGCGATACGACATGACCTGGGCGCTGATGGCCAATCAGGCGGCATTCGCCGCGCTCTTCTTCAAGTGGACGCATCCCAAGACACCGTATTATCTCGAATTGCAGGATGGGCGAGCGCTCGTGGAGATGGCTACTCGTCGCCCACTCCTCGCGCTCATCTGGCCCCTTTACAAACAGATCTACCTAAAGGCCGATCTCGTAAAAGCGATTTCGAATTTCATTGCCAAAGAGATGCGTATGCTCGGCTATACCAAGCGCATCGAAGTGATTCCAAATGCCGTGGACGTCGCGAAGTTTTCCGAGCGAATCTCGGAAGAGCGGGCGATGGAGCTGAAGGTCCGTTTCAATAAACACATGGGTGATGTCTTTCTCTTCACTGCCTCGCGACTCGTCTTGTCGCGAGGCGTGGAAGACATCATCCGCGCACTCCCACATCTGCCTGCCAATGTGAAGCTCCTCGTCGCGGGGAGCGGGGAGGATCACGCAGCGCTTGAGCGCATCGCCGAGGAATCGGGTGTCAGCGACCGCGTCATATGGGCAGGACACATCGGGCATGAGACGCTCCCCGCGCTCTACCAGATATCAGACATCTTTGTGCGCCCCTCCATCATCGAGGGATTCGGCAATTCATTCGTAGAAGCATTTGCCGCAGGGATTCCCGTTGTCGCAACACCCGTCGGTGGCATCCCAGATTTTCTCACCGATGGTGAGACAGGCGTCTTTTGTGCGGTGCAAGATCCCGCATCTATCGCGCGCGCTGTGGAGCGCTACATGCAGAACCCAGTCTTGGTCAAGCACGTTGTCGACAGTGCAAAAAAGCTCGTCGCTGAGAAGTACGATTGGAGTGTGATCGCTAAGGCAATGAAAGAGCGCGTATTTGAGGCGCTTTTGATACATCACGTGAGGTAAAGGTGTACATTTTCCTGGGTATTCCGAGCGCATATCTCACGGGGTATAGTTACGTCCATGAAGATCGTGCTCGCCACGAGTATTTTCCCGCCGGATATCGGCGGTCCTGCGACCTATGCGAAGGGGCTCAAAGACGCCCTCGAGAAGATGGGTCACACGGTGGACCTCCAAGTTTTTAGTGCAATCAAGTATCCGAGCGGTATTCGCCACCTGGTCTACACCATCCGACTCGTGCGCGCCTCGATCGGGGCGGACCTTGTGATTGCCTTCGACACGATGACGACGGGCCTACCGGCGGCCATCGTGAAGCAGGTGCGTGGTGTGTGCACGGTCGCGCGCATTGGCGGTGATTTTATCTGGGAGCGCTACGTGGAGCGTACGGGTGATTTGGTGCCGCTTCCGAGCTTCTATCAACAGCAAGAGAAATGGAATGGAAAGGAGCGATTACTTTATCGTGTGACGCAGTTTGTTTTGCAGAATGTAGATGTTGCCTTTTCATCGGAGTGGCAGAAGCGGATCTGGGGCGAGGCGTACCTGCTCGATGAGGATCATACGCACGTGATTGAAAATGCGATGCCTGAGAAGCTCGGTGGTGTGCCTGCTACACAAAAGAATTTCATCTATTTCGGGCGACAGATCAAGCTCAAGAATGCGCCTGCTTTCCGTCGCGCCTTTGACCGCGTACGCGCGCAGCATCCCGATATCGTGCTTGAAGAAGGTACGGTGCCGCATGACGAGGTCATGGCACGTATGAAAAAAGCGTATGCGGTCGTGCTGCCGTCTGTTTCCGATGTGACGCCGAATTTCATCCTTGAGGCGATTCGTTGCGGGAAACCCTTCTTGCTTACCAAATACTCCGGCTATGCCGAGTATTTCAAGGGTATGGGCGTCATCGTTGATCCGCTCGACGAAGAGAGCATGGCGCAGGGTATTGAGCGCCTCCTCGACGGTGATGAGTACAACCGGATGCGGCACACGATCGCTGCGTTTCAAGAGGTACGCACCTATGAGGACATTGCCCGAGAATTTATTGCCCTCACACCGCGCGCATGAGAGTCCTCCAGATCGGATCCGACAGATCGCAGCGCGGCGACCTGGTGGCAGGAAGCGCGGGCAGCGCACGGCAGGAAGCATACGCCCGCGCCTTTGGTGCGCTCGACGATATTAGTTTCTCGCTCGTGAGTGATGGGTTTGCCGAGCGCAGGAGCGGGCAGCTTGCGGTATATCCGACCAATTCAGCCGCAAAGATATTCTATGGACTTGATGCGCTGCGTATTGCACGGCGGCTCCCGCGCCCCGATGTCATTTCGGCGCAGGACCCCTTTGAAGCAGGGCTCATCGCGTATGTGATCGCGCGCATGCAGGGCGTTCCACTCCATGTGCAGGTCCACACCGACCTCTTCGACCCGGCGTACCATGCGCATTCGATCCTCAATACCATCCGTGTAATGATCGCGCGTTTTGTCCTCGCGCGTGCTGGCAGTATTCGTGTGGTATCCGAGCGCATCAAGCGATCGATAGAGAAGCACAGTGCCTTCAGTTGTCCGATCTTCGTACTCCCGATATTTGCCGATGTGGAGATGTTGCGACAAGCACCGCCACATCAAGCACTTGCCGCGCGCTTTTCGTCGTTCAATACAAAGCTGCTGTTCGTAGGGCGTCTGGAGCGAGAGAAGCATCCGTGCCTTGCTGTAGAGGCATTCGCGCTTTCGGCTCCGGCAGATGCATGCCTCATTATTGTGGGCACCGGTAGCGAGCGCGCGCTCCTCGAAGATAAAGTCCGCAAGCTCAAGGTCGCTGAGCGGGTGTTTTTCGAGGGTGAACAAGCAGCCGCTCCCTACTATTCCGTTGCGGATCTCGTGCTCGTGACGTCGCGCTACGAAGGGTACGGACTCGTTATCGTGGAAGCACTCGCGAGTGGCACACCAGTTCTCTCGACCGATGTCGGCATCGCACGCGAAGCAGGTGCGCAGGTCGTCTCTGGGGACGCATTTCCTGAAGCGCTTCGTGAATGGTTCACAAACGGCAAGCGTGAAGGAATACTTCGCGACTATCCGTACCAGTCATTTGAAGAATACGTAGCGGCGTACCTCAAAGCAGTGCGTGCAGCGCAAGGATAATTCGTATGGAAGCCCTCCCTGATCTTCGCTCGCGCGACCGCACGCTCATCATTTTTGTTGTCCTCCTCGTGCTGTGCGCGCACCTGCTTTCGTTTGTCTACATGAGCGTGGCTTCAGCAGGCAATGCGATGGTGCCCGTCTATCCGATCGTGCCTGGAGACTCGCTCTCCTATGCGCAGTATGCGGATACGCTCCTTGAGCATGGCGTTTTTGCGGATCTGCCGGATTTGACACCGCACCGCATGTGGCCGCCTGGCTACCCAGCATTTCTCGCTGCCGTGAAAGCGGTGACCGGCTCTTTTACTCCTACCGTTGTTATTCAAACGTTGCTCGCGCTCCTCGCCGCTGCGCTCGTATATCTGGTGGCTCGACGCTTTGTGCCGCCCGCATTCGCGGTACTCGCCGCGTTGATGTTTGGTCTTGATCCGATGGTGGTGTTTTCGAATACCACTATTATGTCCGACGGACTCTTCGCATCACTCATCGTTTTAGCGATCTATCTTGCGTTCTTTACCTCGCGTCCGACGCTTTTTTTCCGCTGGGCACTGGTCGGCGCACTGGTCGCGATTGCAACGCTCAATCGCGCGATCGGACAATTCCTCATCCTTGTCTTGCCAGTAGCCTTGGTGGTCAAAGAGTATGTCGCACGTGAGGTGCGTCTGCGTGCGCTCTTGAGCGCGATCGGTGTGTATTTCGTCATCATCGCGATCTTGCTGACGCCGTGGCTTATGCGCAATCATGCGATTTTCGGCAAGGCTGAGATCGCGCACGGGGGATCGGGGAATCTGATGTTTTGGTTTGTGCGTGATTTTTTGGCATGGCGCGAAATGGAGAAGACACACCCAACGTCTGTCTTTTACCCTGCGCGGCATCTTGAAGCACCTGAATTTGCCGCGGTCGATCGCGATATTGCCGCAGCGCAGGCGCAGATCGTACCAGTAGGTGAGCGCGCCGATAATTATGATGGTGCCCTCGCCAAGTACTTCATCAGTGCCGATCCGCTGCATTACGCGCAGTTCCACCTTGCGCATCTACCTATTTATTTTCTGAGTGGGAGCGCTACCGCCTATAAGCAAATCCTTGCGCAGCAGCGCGACAATGTTGGATTTACCTCGTCGACACTCAATACGGTCAAAGAGGCACTCGCACTCCCCGCTGATCTGCGAGCGATCAGCTTTGCGCTGCCCATCATTCTCGAGAGTCTCGTACTCCTCGCGCTGACGCTCCTCGCTTTGATCGGCTGGGCCATAAATTGGCGACGTATCGAAATACTCATCCTCGCCGGCCTCATCGGCTATTTTGCGATCCTCACGGGGCCGCTTGCCATGGCGCGCTATCGGGTTCCGGCCGCGCCGTACATCGCGATTCTCGCGGTAGTCGGTGCATATGCTATTGTGTCGCGCATGCAGAAGGCGAAGAACGAGCGTACGCGTGATACCACTCATCCCGGTGCGACGCTTGCTGAGGTGTCAGTGGTCATTCCTTGTTACAACGAAGAACATTCTATTCGTCCGGTCATTGCCGCCATCCCGAAGGGTGTCCGCGAAATCGTGTTGGTCGACAATAATTCGACCGACAACAGTGCGCAGGTTGCCACAGAAAATGGCGCGCGTGTCGTGCGCGAAGACAAACAGGGGTATGGTGCGGCGCTCGCGTGTGGATTCCGCTCCGCGGAAGGGCGCATCATCGCCTCATTCGATGCGGACAATCAGTATCCCGCAGAGGAGTTGCCACAGATCCTCAAATTCCTCAATGACAATGACCTGGATTTCGTATCCGCCTCGCGATTCCCGCTGACCAATAGCGAATCGATGACCATGATCCGCCGCCTCGGCAATTGGGGATTTACCTTTATCGCGAACACGCTCTTCCTACTCTCGCTGAGCGATTCACAATCAGGAATGTGGGTTTTCAAGCGGGATCTCATTGATCGCATCATGCCGGAGAGTGATGACATGCCCTTCTCACAAGAAATCAAAATACGTGCCGCACGCGCGCCAGGCGTACGTTTTGCGGAGTATCACATTCCGTACCGTGTCCGTATCGGAGAGAGCAAGCTCTTCCCCGTTCGTCATGGACTTATGCTCCTTGTCTCGTTCGTCACGCTGCGCCTCAAAGGTTGGATCGGAAGACTCTAGCGAGATTTGCGACAAATATAGAAATCGTCTTTGGCCGTGAAGCATTCAAGAAGCTCGAAACCCGCCGCTTTCAGCTGCGCAATCTGCCGCGCCTTTGAGCCTCGATAGCCGATCATCACAATCGACTCGCCCTGCTCTGCGGTGCGATGATAGGGGTACACGTAGCCGTGCATCATCGACATAAGATCATTCTTTAAGCGGCCGATTGTGTTGGGCATGACTAAGCGATGTGATGAATAGGCGAAGATACCACCGGGCTTGAGGATGCGATGGATCTCCGAGAGCGCTTTGAGGCGTGCTGCCTCGGGATACACAAAGCCGAGGCCGTTATACGAAAAGAATGCATTGTCGAAGGACGCATCGGCGTATGAGAGTGCGGATGCATCCATAACATCGTATGTAATATCAGGTCGCTGCGCGCGCGCTTTCGCGATCATTGCCGCCGAGTAGTCCATACCGACCACGTTGAATCCGCGGTCTTTCAATATGGCGGTGGTACGGCCCGTACCGCATCCAATATCGAGTATGCGGCTCGCGGGAGCGAAATGGGTAATGATGCGCTCCTCCCCATCGCGTAATCCATGGACATTCATCGCCTGAACGCCGGCGGCACTCTCAAATGATTGTTTCGTCACGTCCATACGAAGTAAATATGAGACCACTATGGCATGGCCCGCGGAGAGGTGCACGCACATCCGGAGAATTGATCTTTCACAGGCAGAGCCGCACAATGCGCACGTACACAACATGAACATCTTTAATTCTTTGGGCTCCAACTACACGTTCGTGTCGGCGCTACGCGTGTTGTTTTCTGTGGGCAGCACAGGTGCGCGTCAGCGACTCATCGACCTGCTTGATACGCGATACGGCGGTAAGACCTTTTTGACCTATAAGGGGCGCGAAGCACTTGGTCTCGCACTCGATGCAATTGGTGCACCCGGCTCCGGGGTCGCTATCAATGGGTTTACATGTTTTGCGGTATACGAAGCAGTCGTGAAAAGCGGATATGTGCCCCGCTATCTCGATATCACTGAGACATCGCTCAATTTCTCTGCCGATACACTCCGCGCAGCACTCGATAAGAATCCAGATATCAAAGTCGCGATCATACAAAACACGCTCGGATTTCCGTGCGAGATTGGCGCCATAGCACAGCTCTGCAAAGAGCGTGGCGTCGTGCTTATCGAAGATCTCGCGCATTCGGTGGGTACGCGCTACGACTCGGGAGAGGAGGTGGGTACCATGGGGGATCTCACCATGCTGTCCTTCAGCCAGGACAAAATCGTAGATGCGATTTCTGGTGGTGCGTTGGTAGTGCGCAACGCCGCATACCAGTCGCACATTTCTGTGGCTCGCACGCCCGTGACATTTTCTCAGCAGATGAAAAATCGTCTGTACCTCCTCATCACGGTCATCATCCGCATGACCTACCCCATCGGTCTCGGCAAAGGCATACAGGCACTGCTCCGGTCCTTCTACAAAATGCAGCCCGCCACGCAGTCTTCACAAAAGAAGAAGCAGGCACGCGAATTGCCCGATGCGCTCTGCAGGCGCACGCTGGAAGTGCTCATCGGTCTTGAGAAAGATATCGCGCACCGCCGAGAGATTGCCGCGATCTATACGCGAGAGCTCGAGCAGGCTCTTGTGCTCGCCGAGGCATGTGCCGCGATCCCACACGCTACCGTACTGCGCTTCCCCGTTCGCGTAAGGAATAGAGAGGGCCTTATCGCGACACTCAAGAAAATCGGCGTGGATATTCACGACACGTGGTACGACGCGCCGGTCGCCCCTAAAAAGGTTTTGCCACTCACCTCGTACGCCGGCGAGTGTCCGACGGCAGAGAAGATGGCTGAGCATATCGCCAATCTGCCGACGCATCGGCATGTCTCGAAAGCGGATGCGCTTGCCATCGCAAAAGCAGTGAATGAGTGGCACCATATGGCAATATGACCACGTACGGCCTCTCACGGCATCCTGGCGCAGCTACGTTCTTGCAGCGTGCATTTGGTGTGACATTTGTTGCTGAGGAAGAGGGCATGCCGCTCTACCGTGATAGCCGGGGTAAACTCTTTTGGGGCGGATGGGGAAGTTTCTATACTGTTGGCGACAGTGCCGCGATTGTACAGCGAGCCGAGATCATTGGGCGAAGACACGGTGTCGTCGAGGGTTGCTTTTCGCTCCCGCAAGACCGCTTCCGCGCGCGACATCTCCATCCCGTGCTCGCTGTCCCTCCAGGCATGCGTGCCGAGTCGCGCATGGATCTCTACGACGGCAAGACGCGCAATCAGACAAGGCGAGCGCGCGAAGCCTCGTTTACACTCGAAGTCTTACGGGGATCCATTCCAGCAGGCTGGCACGATCTGTATCTCGAGACGCGTGGCCGATTGGGCTCCAAGCCCCACGGGCTCGAATATTTCAAAACTCTTGAAGCGTGCTTTGGCGATACGCTGCGCTGTGTTGTTGCACGAGATGGCGAGAAGATCGTGGGAAGCACCGTATACATTGTGCACAGCGAATACGTACATCTCTTGGAAAACGTCTCAGACCCCTCCCGCTGGCCACAGCGGGTGAATAATCTCGTCTACGACGAAATGATTCGTCTCGCGATCACCGAAGGAGCGCGGGTCATCGACTTTGGGCTCACCGGTGCGCACGACAAATCGCATCTCGATTTCAAAAAAGGGTTTGGTGGTGTCGAGCACTACATCGTCTCGCGCACTTTTGGCAGCCCTGCGCACCGAGCCCTCGCACTTGTGCAGCGCGTCGTGCGAGCACTTCTGCGCCGCATCATTACGTGAGCTTATTGTAGAGACCGCTGACGATCAGTCTCGCGCGGGACATGTCGTTGGCGCCATCCATCGTGAAGCGCGGCAAGGCAAATGCGTCGTCGGTCGGTACGATGGCGCGCGCGTCGGTCGTGAGCGAGGCGGCGAATCCCGCTGTCTTGAGGATCTCGATCGTCTCGGCGGTAAAGTCGTCTGTGCCGCCGTTGGGACAGGCGAAGATATTGAGCGGATGCGCGGCATGTGCGGCAAGCGCCTCTTTTGATCCGACGATCTCCTCGCGCGCCTCACTTTGTGAGAGGCGAGAGAGGATGGGGTGCGTACGCGTATGCGGTGCAAAGGTCATGCCAGCCGATTCCATCTCTGCTACTTGCTGCCAGGTCAGCGGGCGATACGATGTGCGCTCGATATCTATGCGCAGATCGCGGCCGTATGTGCGGATGACCTCTTCCAAGAGTGCACGCGCGTCCGCTACGGGGAGTGCCTTCATCTTTTGGCGCAGTGCGAGATCTGTCTTGATGCGGTCCTCGCGTGATCCACTGGCCGCGCCGATTGCGTACTCAATGATGTCGACCGGAAGCGGCTGCTTCTTGTCGACAAAGTCGGTCGTCACGAAAAATGTCGCTGGCACACCAAGCTCGCGCAGAATAGGGAATGCCTCGTGATAATTGTTGGCATAGCCATCGTCGAACGTGATCGACAACGTACGCGCGGCAGTGCCCGCCTTGATGCGCTCCACCTGTTCGGCGAGTCCCACGACCTCGAAGGTGCGTTTGAAGTACGTGAGGTGCGCGCGGAAAGCGCGCGTCGTCACGAATTTACCGCGATAGTTGAAAATGCCTTCACCGTGCTCGTCGGTCACCCCGTGATAGAGCAGAATACGAGGCGCGGTGGTCTGCACGAGGCGTGGAAGTTGCAGAAGATCGAGCGCCGAAAAGAGGAGCGTGCGGATATCGCGTGCGCGCAGTGCCATGCGAGTGATTGTAGTACGGCAATGGGCCCAGGGAAATGGGCGGCACGCTCATTTGCATGAGCGTTAAAAATGACCATAATACGCCCTAATGAAAGGCAAAAAGCCACTTATCGGGTTTGTGGGCCAGGGCTTCGTCGGCGGCAATTACGCGGACGATTTTGAGAAGCGCGGCTACTCGGTCGTCCGCTATTCACTCGAGCCGAAATACGTGAAAAACAAGGAGGCCATCTCGGCCTGCGATATTGTCTTCGTCTGCGTACCGACGCCAACGACTCCCAAGGGATTTGACGATTCGATTGTCGATGCCGGTATCAAGCTCGTGGGCGACGGTAAGATTGCCGTCGTGAAATCGACGTTGCTTCCCGGCACTACAAAGAAACTCCAGAAGCAAAATCCACGCGTGATCGTGTTGTCGTCTCCGGAGTTTCTCTCCGTCGCAACCGCGGCATACGATGCAGCACACCCATTTTCCAACATCGTCGGCATGCCGACCGCGGGCGCAAAACATAAAGTGGCGGCGAAGCTCGTTCTCTCGACGCTCGCGAAAGCACCGTTTTCTATCATCTGCGATTCGGATGAGGGAGAAATCGCGAAGTATGCGCACAATGCCAACGGCTATTTCCAGGTCATGCTGTCGAATCTTTTGTACGATCTTACGAAGTCATTCAACGGCGATTGGAATGTCATTCAGCAAACCATCGAGGCAGATCCGTATGTATCGAATCGATATGCGCGTCCGATTCACAAAAGCGGTCGTGGCGCAGGTGGTGCGTGTTTCATCAAGGATTTCGCAGCACTCCGAAAGCTCTATGCTAAGCAGGTAGGTGACAAGGCAGGGAATGCGGTCTTGGCCTCACTTGAGCAGAAAAATATCGCGCTCCTTCTCGCGACCAAAAAAGATCTCAATCTCTTGCAAGGCGTCTACGGAGCAGGCGTCACTAAAAAGCGCGGGGTAAAATAACCAAATGAAATTGCTCATCGTCACGCAAGTGGTGGATCGAGAGCATTCAAATCTCGGTTTTTTTCATGGGCAAATAGAGGCGCTGGCGCGTGCATGTGAGCAGATTCACGTCATCACCTTGCAGGAAGGTGTGCATGCACTACCTTCTCACGTAACAGTCCATTCACTCGGCAAGGAATCAGGCGTTTCGCGACTCGGCTACCTGCTTCGATTTTATCGACTCATAGGGACACTCCGAAGCGAGTACGATGCGGTATTTGTCCATATGAATCCCCAGTACGTCGTGCTCGGTGGGATTCTCTGGCGGCTCTGGAATAAGCGAATCGGTCTGTGGTACGTGCACAAAAGCATCACACTGTGGCTCCGAGTAGCAGCTTTCGTTGCCCACGTCATATTTACCGTCTCGCCGGCGAGCATCGGCATTCGCTCAAAGAAAATACGAGTCGTCGGACACGGCATCGACACCGAGCGCTTTTCTCCGGGCGTTCGTGCACCGCACCAGGGATTGCGGATTGTTTCGATCGGCCGCATCGCTGCCTCCAAGGGCTTACGGGAAATACTGCTCGCCTGCGATGAGCTGCACAGACGCGCGGTCGATTTTACGTTGACCATTATAGGCACACCGCTTACCGAAGAGGAGCGCATATACGCCGGGCTACTCAAGGATGAGATCGGTACGCGATCCTACAAAGACCGGGTACAGTTTGCGGGTGCCGTTGCATACGCGGAGTTGCCCGGGAAGTTACGCGAGAGTGACGTGCTCGTAAACATCAGCGCGACCGGTGGCTATGATAAGGTCGTCCTCGAAGCGCTCGCGTGCGGCATTCCCGCCATCTCATCGAGTGCACCCTTCCGATCCCTACTCGCGGGTACCGGCCTCTTTCTCGAGGACAACGCTCCCGAGATCCTGGCAGAGACAATCACCGCAGCCGCATCGATCGATGTCACACAGCTTCGCGCGGAGGTCGAAGCGCGCCATTCGCTGACCGCATTGACCACAAAGATCCTCTCCTCACTATGAAACGACTCTTCAACAAAGTCCGCATCGTGATGCAGATCATCCACTGCGCAGCGGATCCGCTGTCTGCGATGAAGCTTTTGTACCATGCACTCGTGTGGTACGCAGGCGCCTACACGGTCTCGCTGCGCGCCTTCGGTCGCTCCGGCATTGTTCATCTCACGGGCGATATTGGCGACATCTATACAATCAACGACGTGTTCGTGACCGGCTCGTACGAAACGAATCTCGAGCGCGTCCGCACCATTATCGATCTCGGAGCAAATATCGGCATCTCGGTACTGTGGTTTCGTTTGAAGTATCCGGAAGCGCAGATTCGCGCATACGAACCGGGCGCGGCGGCCTTTGCCACGCTCCAGAAGAATTTTGCGCATGATGCCAAGATCGAGCTGCACCAAGCGGCAGTATCGGCCAGCGGAGGGGAGATCAGTTTCTTTGAGTCCGATAGAAGTACGCAATCGTCTTTTTTCCGATCAGATGAGGCCGTCGAGCGGCTTGTCGCATCGGTGACGCTCGACGAGATCGTGGGAGACGAGTCGGTCGACATCCTCAAGATCGACATCGAGGGAGCGGAATTCGATGTGCTGCAATCCACTCGCGCCCTGCCGCATGTTCGACTGATCCTCGGAGAGCTGCACCCGGTAAAAACCGGACGATCTATTGATGAGGCTGTCGCGACACTACAGAAAACACACCGCGTCTCGACGACGGATGTGCCCGGCGGGCGCGTGGTGCTTTTTTCTGCATCTCGAAACGGCGACGTGCTCGACTCACCGCAGCTATGAAAGCAAAGATCTACTACGTGGTAAATGCGCGTCTGCCGAACAAGAAGGCATACGGTGTCCAGATCGCCAAGATGTGTGAGGCGTTTATTGAGTCCGGCGTCGATCTCGAGCTGGTGATACCGCGCACGCGCGCCGCTTCTTCGGCAACGATGAAGGATTTTTATGAACTGCGTGTCGATATACCGACACGGATTCTCCCGGGGATCGATGGATACGCGAGCGGGCGTTTCTGGTTCTTTCTCAGTTCGCTCGTGTTTATCGTCACGAGTGGACTGTACCTTTTGCGCGAGCGGATGCGAGGAAAGGCAGTCGTCTATACGATAGATATGGACACCTTCTCGTACGCGTTGCTCATTCGACGTGGATTTCCGGTCTTTGCGGAAATGCACACCGGCAAATCGCGCACCTTGCTCAATCGGTTTTTCTTCCGACACGCGGACGGCATTATTGCGACCAGCGTGCATAACACACCCTCGGAAAATGGATTCACCGCACCGCATGTGCCGATCCTGATCGAGCCCAATGGCGTGGACCTTGCCCGTTATGAATCCATGCCATCCCGCGAAGAGGCGCGCCGACGCCTCGGATTGTCGAGTGACGAACAGAGTGCGCTGTATCTCGGCCGCTTCTTTGATTGGAAGGGGCTCGACATCTTGCATGATGCGGCGCGCGCGATGCCGGATATTACCTTCTATGTGGTCGGCGGCTCCGAAGCCGAGTGGGATGCGGTAGTCGGCGGCATGCGCCCGCCGAATCTGCGCATCATGGGCGAGTGCGGTCCCGCGCAGGTACCCACCTGGCTTGCCGCCGCCGATGCACTGATCATTTTAGGCACCACAACCAACGAAGAGTCATTTCGACACACGACGCCCATGAAAGTGTATGAATACATGGCGGCACGACGCCCGATTGTCGCGAGCGCGACACCGGCCCTCAAGAGCTTTATCGCCGAAGGGGATGTGTATTGGTACGAGCCGGATGATGCGCACTCGCTCACCGAGAGCGTACGCCGTGCACTCGAGAGCGCCGACCAGGCGATGCTGGAGCGGGCTCGCGCTCTTGCCGAGCAGCACTCCTGGCAGAAGCGCACTGAGCGCATCATGGAATTCATCCGACGCAGCAGCTGATCGCTGCAGAGATGCGCTGTCCCCGTAAGGGACTTGCAATTTTGGCCCAAAAGTTGTACTTTGCTGACATGGTCAAAAACAACAAAAAGAGCTCCTCGCCGTCTAAAAAGCACCCCCAGGTCTACATCGGCATGAGCGCAGATCTTGTCCATCCCGGACATTTGAATATCATCCAAAAGGGTGCGGAGTTGGGCGACGTCACCGTCGGCCTCCTCACGGATACCGCTATCGCGAGCTACAAGCGCCTGCCACACATGCCGTATGAGCAGCGCAAAGTCGTGATCGAAAATATAAAAGGGGTCTCGCAGGTCGTGCCACAAAAAACTCTCGATTACCGCCCGAATCTGAAAAAGTACAAACCTGATGTTGTGGTGCATGGCGACGATTGGAAACACGGGGTGCAGCGCCGCACGCGCGAGCAGGTCATCGAAACGCTCAGCTCGTGGGGAGGTCAGCTCGTCGAGGTGCCGTACACGCGCGGTGTCTCATCCACCGCCCTCAATGCGGCGCTCAAAGAAATTGGCACCACTCCGCAGATCCGTCTCAAACGCTTGAATCGGCTGCTGCAGGCAAAGCCCCTCATCCGTGGTATCGAAGCGCACAACGGACTCACGGGACTTATCGCCGAGCACACCTCGGTCGTCGTCGACGGCGTGAAGCGCGATTTCGATTTTATGTGGTCGTCGAGTCTCACGGATTCGACGTCCAAGGGTAAGCCCGACATCGAGCTCGTCGACAACACCTCGCGTGTCACCACGCTCCACGACATCCTCGAAGTCACGACGAAGCCGCTGGTGTTTGATGGCGACACAGGTGGGATGACAGAGCGATTCCCGTATCTGGTGCGCACACTCGAGCGCCTTGGTGTCTCGGCGGTGATCATAGAAGATAAACGCGGCCTCAAGCAGAATTCGCTCTTCGGCACCGAAGTTGAGCAACAGCTCGAGGATGTGGATGCATTCGCGCACAAGATCCACGAAGGAAAACGCGCGCAGGTGACGGAAGACTTTATGATCATCGCGCGACTCGAGAGTCTTATCGCTGGGAAAGGGGTTGAGGATGCGCTCATTCGTGCAAAGGCCTATATTGCGGCAGGTGCGGATGGCATCATGATCCACAGTAAAGAAAAGGATCCCGCAGAGGTTCTCGAATTCTGCAAAGCGTATGCGAAATTTAAAGACAAAGTGATGCTCGTCGCGGTGCCAACGACCTACAACGTCATCACGGAAGCAGAGCTTGAGAAAGCAGGGGTCAACATGGTGATCTATGCCAATCACCTTCTCAGAAGTGCTTATCCTGCCATGGTCAAGACGGCCGAGTCCATCCTCGAGCATGGTCGCTCGCATGAGGCAGACGAGGCGTACTGTATGCCCTTGAAAAACATTCTCCGCCTCATCGACTGGAAGGGAGGTGCTCAGTAGCTATGGTGCGCCCGAAGATACTGTTCGACGCACTGCAGAAGAAGGGTGTTACATTTTTTACTGGCGTGCCAGATTCGTTGCTCAAGGATTTTTGCGCCTACGTCACAGACAGAGCACGTCCGACATCACATGTCATCGCCGCCAATGAGGGGAATGCCGTCGCGATTGCCGCGGGGCACTATCTCGCCTCGGGACAAATCGCTGCGGTGTATCTCCAGAATTCTGGGCTTGGCAATGCGGTGAATCCCTTGCTCTCGCTGGCGCACGCCAAGGTCTACGCTGTGCCACTTCTCCTGATCATCGGTTGGCGCGGCGAGCCGGGAAAACACGATGAGCCGCAGCATCTCGCGCAGGGTCCGCTCACCATCCCGCTTTTGAAGACGCTCGGCATCGCGCACGCGGTTCTGCCCGCCGACGAGCGCAAAGCGATCGCGTGCGTAAAGCAGCTCGTCGCGAAAGCGAAGAAAGAAAATCGACCCGTTGCACTTGTGGTGCGCGAAGGTACATTTGAAGCGTACAAGCCCAAGAAGCAAGTCGGTGTCGATTACCCGCTCACGCGCGAAGTAGCGCTCCACATCATGTCCGCTTTTGTGTCGGAGAATGCAGTGGTCGTCTCGACCACGGGGAAATTGTCACGAGAACTCTTCGAGCATCGGCAGTCACATAAGGCCGGTCATCACCGCGATTTCCTGACCGTGGGCTCCATGGGACACGCCTCGCAGATCGCGCTCGGTATTGCACTCGCGCAGCCGAAGCGCCCGGTCTACTGCTTCGATGGCGACGGCGCGGCGATCATGCACCTCGGCGGCTGGACCGTCATTGGCCAGGCAGCGCCAAAAAACCTCAAGCACATCGTCTTCAACAATGGCGTACACGAATCCGTCGGCGGACAACCCACAGCAGGCTTCGTCGCGAATTTTAAGAAGATCGCTGAGGCATCTGGGTATCGTGATGCTGTCGTCGCCTCGACATCGAAAGACCTCAAAGCCGGTATGGCGAAGCTCAAGAAAGCGAAAGGACCGGCACTCCTCGAGATCCGCATCGCTGGCGGGAGCCGCAAAGATCTGGGACGCCCCACCCGCACGCCGCTTCAGAATAAAAAGGACTTGATGAAATTCCTCAAGAAGCGATAGTGGAGGTATGCAGCAAGAATTCCAACACATCGAAGCGCTGCGCGAGATCATACAGAAGCTGGGCGCCAAGCGCGTCTTGCTCGTCACGGGCGGTGCGTCGTACGCATCGGTCGAGCCACTGGTAGCTCCGTGCCTGGAGGGAGTCGAGGTTGAGCGGTTTTCTGATTTCTCGCCGAATCCCGCGATCGAAGAGGTGGCGAAGGGTATCGCGGCATATCGCGCATTCGATCCTGAGTGCGTCGTCGCCATTGGCGGCGGCAGCGTTATTGATATGGCCAAGAGCGTGAACGCGCTTGCCGCACAGACCGATGCGCCTACCGCATATGTAGAAGGGTCGGCGAAGTTAGAGCACAGGGGCGTACCACTGATCGCCATCCCGACGACCGCGGGCTCGGGCAGCGAGGCGACACAATTTGCAGTGGTCTACATCGGCAGCAAAAAGTATTCACTCGACCACGAATATATATTGCCTGAGTATTCGATCGCAGATTCTGTGTGCACGTACGATCTGCCCGCCGCTGTCACAGCCGCATCCGGGCTCGATGCGCTTTGTCAGGGTGTTGAATCGTACTGGTCGGTGCGATCAACGAATGAGTCAAAAGCATATGCACGTGAAGCGATCACGCTCGCGCTGGCGAATCTCCGTGGCGCGATACAGAGTGACAAGGCGGCGCGGGAGGGAATGATGCGTGCCGCGCACCTCGCCGGCAAGGCAATTAATATCTCTCGCACCACGGCCTCGCACGCGCTCTCCTATCCGCTTACCGCGCACTTCGGCATACCGCATGGCCATGCGGTCGCACTCTCGATTGGCCAGCTGATCCGTTTTAATGCTGAGGTGACGGACGCAGATTGCAACGACCAGCGAGGCGCACAGTACGTGCGTGACGCGCTTGCTGAGATCAACACGTTAATAGGTGCGAGAGATGCGGAGGCCGCAGCGCAGCAGCTCGGCATGCTGATCCATGATTGTGGTCTCGCCACGCGGCTTTCGGAATTTGGCATTGCACAGACAGATTTCTCGACCATTCTCGCTGACGTATCCGAGCAGCGCGCGGCGAACAACCCACGCCGATTTACGGAGCATGCCGTCCGCGAGACTCTCGCCGAGATGCTCTAAGGGCGTGTATCCAACGGGAATTTTCTAGGGTACTATCGCACCATGGAATCGATCAAAACATTGCGGGGTATGTTGCAGACCAATGTCGCAGGGCATCCTATATTGCAGCGGAAGCTCTCGATTTACCTCACGCGTCTTTTCCTTTCGACGAGCGTGACCCCCAATCAGATCACGGTCCTTATGCTCCTGACGGGAATTGTCGGTGCGCTCGCGCTGGCGCTCGGCTCCATATGGCTTGGCTTCTTCCTCACCTATCTCTGTATCGTCCTCGATGCCACTGATGGAGAAGTTGCACGATATAAAAAGAAATATTCTCTTCGCGGGGTCTACCTTGATCTATTGAATCATGTTGGAATGGAGAGTCTCTTCTTTTTTGGACTCACGCTCTGGGTGTCGGATGCATTCGGTACGCCGAATATGCCGCTTCTCGTCACCGGCATGCTCGGTGCGCTCGCGCTCACATTTACGCGCGTCAATGGAGATCTTCCGCGCTATATGTACGTGCACTACGCGCAGCACCGCAAGAATTTCACTCTACCGACGCGAAGTGTGGAGACGCCGGTGCTTCATGATGATGCACATCCATCGGTCGGCTCGGTACGCTCGCTCAAGCAGTTTGTCTACAGTCTTCGCTATTTTGCAGTCATGGTCATCGTACTTTTCTTGGCATCGCTTGCAGAGCGTCTGTGGTTTGCCGATCTTGCAGGCCATCCGTTGCTCTCATTCGCGATCTACACGTATGCGGCGTTTTTCTGGGCGTTCCTCCTGCGAGAAATTTTTGGCGTATTCTTTACGCTCGAACATCGCATCGCTTCGCTTCAAGACACGTTTGACCACGCGTGAACTATCGCGCGTAGATACGTGCATACAGGTTCGTATATGACACCAGAACGCTTGATCATCGCATGTGATGCACGGACGGCTCGCGAGATATCCGAAGAGGTCCGCACAACGGAAGCGACGCCGACCGTTATTGCGTTGGATTTCTGGGCGCAAGAGGAGCTGCGTGCACGCGGCGTACCGCATGAGCCGTTTGATCGCTACCAGGGGAGTGCCGAGGCACTCGAGCAGGTACTCTCGAATGCAGAATCGTTCGCTCGTCTATGGTATCGCATACCAGAGATGACCTTCTTTCGTCATGGAGAGGTGCGCATTGGTGAAGCCCTTGAACCGCCACTCAGAATTTACCTCCAGCGCGTGCTTCGCTTTGCACATCATGTGGAAGCTGTCGTTGAGGCGCATCCGCATGTGGCTGAAATCATCATTCCTGAAGGGGGTCGGAGGATTTCCTATGGCGCCGGGCCCTTGGCTTTTTTTGAGGCACGCGCGCTCACTGACGCCGTGCGATTCGTCATCGCACGGCGCGGTATGCACACACGCGTGATCGGGCAAGGTGCGAGTGTGCCGCCGAGCACGGTGCTGCATGAGCGTATAACATGGCGACATCGCGCACTTCGCGTGCTCAATGCACTGGTGCGATGGAGTGTACCGACGCGTCAGATAAAAATATTTGCAAGTGAATATTGGTCGCATATCGCGCCACTGCTCAAGCACATGCCGGATGCAGAGCTTGTCTTGATGGATCGCAGCGAATTCAAGAATATTCCGTGGAGCGCTATTCTTTCGCATCGAATTCGGTTTGTGCATCCGTTGGACGTGATGACTGACGATATGCGTGCCGCTGCCGCTGAAGAAGCGAAGCAGTATGTCGCCGCGTATCAGCGTGCTATGCCAGCGATCAGAGTGGTTGTCCGCCATGTTTCTCCTAATCTCGATTGGTGGCCGCTTGTCGAAGACGCAGCGCGCGACCTTGTCCGCACGTACGCGGTGCGCGTCATTGCAGAGGCGCTTGCGATGGAGCGCATCATACGCACGGAAAAGAGTAATCGCGTCGTCTTGCGCGCCAGTCACAGCGGACGGCAGCCACACTTCTTCGTAGCGACACGTGTGGCGTATGCACTCAACGTGCCGTCGATCGAACTGCAGCACGCAATAGAAATCGTGGACCCACGTACCGTACGTTCTCGCATCGAAGCGGCGTATTTGGCGGCGTATGGTCGGGGGACACAAGAGATGATGCGTGCGCAGTTAGGCATCGCGCCTGAGCGTGTGCGGCCCATCGGATCGCCGCGGTTTGATGCGTATTTGCAAAATTTAGCACTGTCGCAGGCTGAGCGCGTGGCCCACATCCGGCGATTTGGCCTTGATCCTGAGAAGATGATCGTGGTGGTGGCGTTCCCGACCGAAGGTCCGAATTCGCTGTACATGGATTTTTATCCGCACGAATGTGCTGCCTATATACGCGAACTGCGAGCGCTTTACGACGCGGTGCCCGATATCCAACTCATCCTTAAATTCCGACCCGGATCAATGACGACGCTGTATCAGCGGTTCATTTCTGAAGTGTTTCCCGATGGTGGTATTGCGTGCGTTGATGGCGATGCGTTTCCGGTACTACGCTTGGCCGACGTAGTCATGGTGGGTAATTCGACCATGATGTTCGAGGCGCTGATTGCTGAGAAGGCACTCGTGCTGTACCCAGTAAAAGCGTACGATACGTATTTCCGTGCGCGCTTTAAAGATGCCGGCGTCGGAGCCGCTTCATATGCAGCTCTCGTTGACGCGATGAGAGCACTTGTGCAGCCTGTGCATCGGCAAGAAGTGGCCGAACGTGGCAAGGAGTTTCTCAGGAGAGAGTACGCCTTTGATGGCCATTCGTCGGAGCGATTGGCAGCGTTTTTGCGCGAAGATTTGCCATCTCGTCCTGCCGGCTTCGTGCGTCAATAGCGATTACGCGCGGACTTCTTCAAGTAGACGATGTTCGATCAAAATATCGGCGATCTCTCGGATCCGCTCAAAGGGGATGTTAGATCTGAGCGCAATATCGAGCAGCGAATTCGTCCCGTCAGAGAGATTGAGCACCCAGAACATCGCGAGTTCATTTTCTGCTTCATTTTTGGATGGACCGATCGCCGTGTAGAGGCCGCGCTTGCCAAGCTGTGGCTCTGCTTTCGGGTTAATATTTTTGTACAGGTGATTTCTTTCGAATCGCGCATTCGTCTCAAGCAGTGAGACAATGGCGTTGTATAGTGAGAGGCTCTGCACCAGATATTCACCGCGCACGAAGGAGAGATCGTCAGCGCTTGTGTGGTACTGCGAGAATTGACCGTACATGGTGCGCATCAAGGATCCCACAGGAAGATCAAATCCCGGCGAACAATACTGCCGCTCATCGCTCCCGGTCGGAGCGAAATCAATGATGGAGTGAGGTACGCCGGCTTCTCGGAGCGCCTGCGCGGCTACCAAATCTATCTGCGCTCTACCACTTCGGCTTTTCTTGTAGGTAAACGGCCCCTTGTCTCCGATGCATGTGGCGACGAGTCCGTGAGCAATATGTGAGACCGCTTGCTCATTGCGCGCAAGCCAGGTAATCGTGCCAATTGTTTCGGGGACAAATAGAAAGCGATACGAATGGCGTCGCGGCTTCGCGAGAATCTCGCGCGCGAGAAAGGTAGAAAGTACCACACCGCTTAAATTATCGTTAGCCATAGACGGATGGCACACGTAACAAGAAATCAGCACCGTCTCTTCGATTTCTCCGGGCACAAACAATTCCCCGTACGTTAGATTGCCCGGCGCGAGCGTCGAGTCGATGACAACTTCGTACGTGTCATCGGTAAGGCCGAGCGCTTGATTGTGTGTAAGACAAAAGCCCCAGTTTGGATGGTAGTAGGAGGTCTTGTAGGGAATAATATCGGGTTGCTCCGGCAGAGAATGCAGATGTGGGCGCAATTCCGCGAGCGTCATTGATTGGTGTACTGGCGTGCTGTAATTCACGACATGCAGATTGTTTGCCTTGAAATCAATGATGCGCTCGCCCCGACTATTTTTTATATACGCATCCGCAATATTCCACTCTGACGGGACGGTCCAATCAAAAACTTTCGTGCCGCTCGGGACTTCGTGAATCGTGAGAGGTATGTATTCGTTCAGTATCTTGAGTGTCTCTCTCACGCCACTCCCCGTGATGCTCCGACAAATAGGGAACAGTCTTTCCAGTAATCGGTCGAACGATGCTGCGTCAGGCGCGTGGTGCATGATGGTGCGAGGCTGGAGCCGTATGTGACCAGCATTCTAGCACTTTGGCATGTTGCGCGCATGTACGGCACGCTATAGAGTACGGAGGTGAAAGTCCTCCTTTTTTCAGGCGACCACCGGAGGCACGTGGCCTTCCATAAAGCTATTCTCGATGCCGTAGAGGTGTGCGGTGTAGTGTGCATGCAGCGCGAGCACATGTCTCCGACACCGCCGCCGAATATCTCTGCGCATGATCTTCAAAATTTCGTGCGTCATTTTGAGGACCGTGTCATTGCGGAGAAGAAGTACTTCGGAGATCGTACCGCTCAGTCGGTTTTTACTTCTACACCGGTGCGTTACTGTACCCCAGCCTCACTCAACACTGCTGAAACCGCGTCATTCGTGACGTCGTGCGCACCAGATGTTGTCGTTATTTTCGGGACCATGCTTATCAAGGATCCGGTACTCGCCGCACTCCCCCGTGATCGCGTGAATCTGCATCTGGGTCTCTCGCCATGGTATCGCGGAGCCGCGACGCTGTTCTGGCCTTTCTATAATATGCAGCCGCAGTATTGTGGCGCAACTATTCATCAAATTGTCGCTGCAGCGGACGCGGGTGCCATCATCCATCAATCACTGCCTGTCCTGGAAGCCGGTGACGGTATTCACGATGTGGCGTGTAAGACCGTTGTCCAATCGAGCCGTGACATGGTGGCGCTTTTGAAGAAGCGCGTACTCGACGGGAGTTTCGAGGCTCATGAGCAGCGTTCTGCGGGCCGACTCTATCGAGAGGCAGACTTTCGACCCGAGCATCTCAGGGTCATCTATGATCTCTTCAATAACGATATGGTAGACGCATATATACGAGGCGACCTCACCCATGAGATACCCCCGGTTATCTCGGGACTCTCTGCGACGGCATGATGCACACATGCAGCACCTGTTCCCAGGTAGTCTATCGCGTGGTATAGTCGCGCGGTATGTCGATTGTTGATGGTAAAACCATCCTAATTACTGGAGGCACGGGATCATTTGGTCGTGCGTGCGTCAAGAAACTCCTCGAAGAGCACAATCCAAAAGTGATTCGCGTGTTCAGTCGCGACGAGTTGAAACAGTGGAATATGCAGCGTGAATTCAATGATTCACCAAAGCTGCGTTTTCTTGTTGGTGATGTGCGCGACGCAGCACGAGTGCGTCGCGCGAGCGAAGGTGTCGACATCATCATCCACGCCGCTGCAATGAAGCAGGTGCCTGCCTGCGAATACAATCCGATGGAAGCGATCAAGACCAATGTTGACGGCGCAATGAATGTTATCAATGCCGCGCTCGACAATAACATCCCACGTGTTATTGCACTTTCTACCGACAAGGCGGCGAGCCCGGTGAATCTGTATGGCGCCACAAAACTCTGTTCCGATAGACTCTTTGTGCAATCTAATAGTTATCGTGGGCATCGTCAGACTGCGTTCTCCGTCGTGCGGTACGGTAATGTCATGGGAAGTCGCGGCTCCGTGATTCCACTTTTCCAAATGCAGAAGGCGAAGGGGGAGCTGACGATTACAGATGAGCGTATGACGCGCTTCTGGATCACACTCTCAGATGCCGTGGACCTGGTACTCACGAGTCTTGAGATTATGCAGGGCGGCGAAATGTTCGTACCAAAGATTCCCTCTATGAAATTAGTTGATCTTGCCAAAACCATCGCGCCTGAGGCCACGTGTCGAATTGTTGGTATTCGACCGGGAGAGAAATTGCATGAGTGCTTAGTTACGAAAGAAGAAGGACGAATTGCGTATGAAATGAGTGATCGATATGTTGTCTTTTCACCATCACTGCAAGAGATCAATTACGACATGAAAAAATACGCGGGTGCGAAGAAATTGCCTGAAGGGTTTGAATATTACAGTGATACTAACGAACAAATCCTCTCCGAAAAGGACATGAGGAAGCTCTTGGCGACGCTTGAAACGCATGAATAATAAGCCACACGACACGGGATTTGCACAACAAATTTCGGTTGGATCAAAAACCATTGGCGAGGGGGCACCGACGTACTTTATCGCCGAGATCGGTGCGAATTTTGATGGCAATCTTGAAAAAGCAAAAGAATACGCGCGCGAGGCGAAGCGCGTCGGTGCAGACTGTGCCAAGATTCAGAGCTTCAAAGCTAAGAAGATTGTTTCTCGCGAAGCATTTGCGACCATGGATCTTAAGGGGGTGCATGGCTCATGGAAGCGCCCGGTCGATGAGGTGTTTGCTGAAGTAGAATTCCCACGCGACTGGCATAAGGCATTTTTCGAATACTGCTGGGAAATTGGCATCACACCTTCGACCGCTGCGTATGACTACGAGGCGGTTGACCTTGTTGATGAGATTGGTATTGAGTTCTATAAAATCGGCTCAGGCGACATCACGTGGCTCGAAATGATCGAGTATGTTGCTCGGAAGGGGAAGCCCGTTATGTTGGCAACTGGCGCCTCCACGCTCGCCGAAGTGGATGAGGCAGTACGCACCATAGAGAAGACGGGCAACAAAGATCTCGTTCTCATGCAATGCATTACGAATTATCCTTCGAAGTTTGAGAGTGCCAATATTAATGTGCTCAATACGTACCGAGAGGCCTTCGGTGCCATTCTCGGCTATTCGGACCACACACCGGATGACGTGGTGCCGCTCGGTGCTGTAACACGGGGCGCTCGAGTCATAGAGAAGCATTTTACGCTCGACCGCACGCTCAAGGGACCAGATCATCCGCACTCCATGGAACCTCACGAGTTTGCACGAATGATCGAGCGTACACGCAATCTGGAGGCGGCAATGGGAACCGGGAAGAAAGACGTAGTCGCGGAAGAATCCGAGACCGTCATCGTGCAGCGACGCGGTCTCACCGCTGCCCGTGACATCGCGGCGAATACGATCATCGAAGTTGCCGATATGATAGAGCTTCGTCCGGCACTCGGCATCTATCCCAAGTATAAACAGACACTCGTGGGCAAACGCGTCAAGCGTGCTCTGAAAAGCGGAGACCCAATCCGCTGGGAAGATATTGCATGAGTCCGAAGGATACGTTTGTATCGCTTTTGCAGCAGCAGCCCGTGCGCGCAGGTGATGTTATTTTCTTGCTTCAAGGTGATGGGCTTTTCCGAGCACCCCATGCGGTCGATCTATTTCGGCAAGGATTAGCGCCCCGGGTTGCGCTCGTTGGGAGTGCGGACGATCGCTCCTACGGAAGTTACCCGTCGCGCGAAGTACGCAGCAAGATGCTGGAGCTCGGACTCCCGGATGCAGCACTCTATTTTGAAGAAGTCGCACCCCATACTCGCGCTGAAGCAGAGCGTGCTATGCAGCTCGCACAGCAAGAAGGCTGGAAGGCGCTCTTGATCGTGACGTCGCCGCATCATCAATGGCGTGCGTACCTCACATTTGTGAAAGCCATGCATGATGCATCGCTGACCCTCAGGCTGATCAATGCTCCCGCGCCGCTTTCGATGGATGAAGTGCTGCCGTGGGGCACGCGTCGATCACGGCTGCCACAGGAGTTTGATAGGATTGAGCTATATCAGCAAAAAGGCGATGTCGCCTCGTATGAAGAGGGCATTGCATACCTCTCAGTGCTATGAATATCATCGGTCCAGAGGAGTTACACGTGCTTCCCGCTCTCGCGGGAGAAGTGATCATCGCACCCGAGAGTCCCTTTTCCACGGAGACTATAGCCCAGCATGAATCAACTCATATTTTGATCTATACTCCGTCACTTACGCAGCTGACGCTGGTCTCGATGAGGGACATCTTCGGGGTGGATCCGTCGACACAAGAGCCGTGCATGTACAATCAAGATTGGTATCTCAAGGAAGATTTTGCAAATACTCCACCGGATGGAAAATGGCATCTCGTGCGTAAAGATGTCCTTGAGGATGCGCGCGCAAAAGATCCCGCAGATATTGAATTCGCGCTATTAAACGAACGATTCCCGAGCGCCGTTACCTGTGCCCTGACTTTTTTCGCCTGGCATGCGCTCCATAAAGAAATCCTGTGGAAACATGATTTTCTTTGGACGTCAGATCGAGATCATAATGGCGACCGTGTCTACGTCGGGCGCTATGAGGATCCCGTTGGCGTGAATAAAAACGGCTTTAATGTACACCGCCATCTCGCGCTCCGTCCCGGATACAGTGCGGCCCCCGAACTACGCTATTGAGCTGTCTCATTCCATGTTGTAGATGCAGCGCGTGGTGCGACTCTTTTTTATGCAGATGCCGTGTGATATCGTGACCACATGAATACCGCTCGCATACAGCGTATCGGTGAGAGGGAGCGAGCCTATGTCGAAGAAGTGCTGGCATCGGATTTCTCTAATTCCCGCCCGAGCAGAATGCTTGGCAGGTTTGAAGCGGCCTTTGCTCAGAAATTTCAG
Source organism: uncultured Candidatus Saccharibacteria bacterium (assembly GCA_964545165.1). Lineage (GTDB taxonomy): Bacteria > Patescibacteriota > Minisyncoccia > Phycocordibacterales > UBA2100 > UBA10103. The sequence goes on along the minus strand of CAZJEQ010000003.1, from coordinate 66,612 downwards.
GTGGGCTACGCGATAGCGCATACCAACGGCACTGCAACACTGCACTCGGCGCTTTATGCTGCGGGCGTGCGCCCTGGTGATGAAGTGATTACCACACCGTTGACGATGGCCTCAACGTGTATGTCCATCATGCACGCGGATGCGGTACCGGTTTTCGCGGACGTTGTCGAGGATACCTTTCAGATAGACCCGAAGTCGATAGAGAAGTTGATTACACCGCGGACCAAGGCAATCATGCCGGTCGCGCTCTACGGTCTTGCGCCTGAAATGGATGAGATTATGGCGATTGCTGAAAAGCATGGCATCAAGGTCATTGAAGACACTGCGGAGTGTTTTCTCGGTACCTACAAGGGGCGCATGGTTGGTTCAATCGGTCACCTGTCGAGCTTTAGCTTGCAGTCTACGAAGCACATGACAGCAGGTGAGGGAGGAGTCGTCTGTACGAACGATGCTGATATGGCAGATGACGTGCGCCGGTTTTCCGTACTCGGGTATCGGAGCGTATCACGTGCAAAGGGCATCATTACGAAGGATGATATACAAAATCCGAATTACGCGCGCCATTCACAAATGGGCTACAACTACCGCATGTCGGAGCTCTGCGCGGCGGTTGCACTGGGACAACTCGAGCATCTCGATGAGCTCGTGCAGCGACGTATCGATGTCGCGAATCTCTTGACCGCGACAATCGGTGCATGCTCGTGGTTGAAGCCACAGGTCGCGCCAGCACATTGTGGACACTCCTACTGGTCATTCGCCGTGCGGCTCGTGCATCCGCGTCTCGCTTGGACCGATTTTCGCCAGAAGTTTATCGAATTCGGCGGTGATGGTATTTATGCCGCGTGGCGGCTTTCATACCAAGAGCCTATGTATCAGGAGGCGAGTATCAATTTCGGCGGCAAAGAACGTGTTTTCGAAAAGACCTACAGCGGTACGATGCAAAAATTCCAGGAGGGCTTGTGTCCAGTTGCTGAGCGGGTGCAGAAGCAAATTCTGGCATTCAAAACAAACTACTGGGAGTGGGAGCGTGCGGAGCAGCAGGCGGAGATTCTCAAAAAGACGATTGCGTTTTATGGCAATTAGCGGCAAACGAGTCGTGGCGACCATTGAAGGGCGCATGACATCGACCCGACTTCCGGGCAAAATCATGATGCCCCTCTGTCAGAAGCCAGTAATGGCACACATGATCGAGCGCCATCGACGCAGTCGATATACAGATGAGGTCGTGGTTGCGACGACGACCAACGCTGCCGATGATAGTGTCGTCGCACTGTGCGAGGCCATGGGCTGTGCGTATGTTCGCGGGAGCGAGGACGATGTATTGAGTCGCGTTGTAGGGGCGGGAGAGACATACGGAGCTGAGGTGTTGGTGCAGGGTATGGCAGACTCGCCACTTGTTGATTGGAGATTGCTCGATACTGCGATAGAGCTGCTTGATGGGCGCGATGCGGATTGTGCCAGCAACGAATTTGTTGCGACATTTCCCGTCGGTTTTGATGTGCGGTGCTATAAATTTTCGAGCCTCAAACGTGCAGCTGCAGAAGATACTGAGGCCGCCTATCGTGAGCATGCGGGCTACTCGATTCGCTCTCATCCTCAGCTTTTCAAACTCGAGAACTGGGAGGCGCGTGGAGATATGCGGTGGCCCACATTGCGGCTTACACTCGACACGCCGGAGGATTACGAAGTGATTTCCATGATCTACGAAGCGCTTTATCCGCGCAACGCCGATTTTTCCGCTGAGGATGTCGTACAATTTCTGAAGACGAGGCCCGACATCGTCGCGGTCAACGCCGACATTCGACAGCGAGAGCCTCTTGTGACATAACAGACAGCACCTCCAGAGCATCTATGCAGATACGAACTAATCTATTACCCGAGGTACCGCGTGGCATGTTTTCCGTGCTCCGAGAGAATTTCCGCGATTACCGAGTGCACCTGTGGGTGCTCGGTGGCGTGGCGATTTTTAGTGCGATTCTCGATGCCCTCAGCATCAATGCAATCGTGCCGTTGCTGTCATTTTTGATCGGGGAAGGGAATCCGACAGATGTCGTCTCGAAGACCATTCAGGGACTCTTTGCCCTCATAGGTATCGAATATAAATTTCGATACCTGCTCATATTTGTAATGCTGCTGATTTTCAGTAGAGCAATCGCTCTTGCCTGCTTTACATTGATCCGCACGCGCATTAGTACCAGTTTCTTTGCGCGCGAAATCGGTACGCTCCTGCGAGGTACTTTAGATACATCATGGGGTTTTGTAGTGGGCCAGAAAGCGGGGCATCTGCAAAATACGATTTTTTGGGACGCCAAGCGAACAACGCAATTGCTCGACTCTGTTGTGCAATTTCTGCAGTCTTCTACAGGGGCGGTAATTTATTTGGTCGTAGCGGTCAATATTTCTCCGCTCGTTACGTTGATCACACTAGGCGTAGGAACCACGCTTCTCTTAACGCTTCGGCCGCTGATCATGCGTGCGCGCGTGCTCGGCAGGCAGACTGCGCAAGCTGAAAAGACCTTTTCCCATCGAATTGGCGAGTATATGCAGGGTTTTAAATCGATTAAAGCATCTGCGACGGTGGAGAAGGTGGCGCATGCTTCGCAAGAAGAAATTACGCTTCTGCGCGACACGGCACAGCGTGCCTCTGTGGTGAAGCTCCTGAGTTCAGTGTTTATTCAGCCAGCTAGTTTTGTATTCGTGATGGTGCTGTTTGCAATCAGCTATACCAGCGCGTCATTTAATCTCGCTTCTTTTGCCGCTACGATCTATCTTGTACAAAAGATCTTTGTCTATTTGGAGTCGACTCAAGGAGCGTTTTTCTCCATCGTGGAATTTGTTCCGTTTGCCGAGAATGTCGTGAGTTTCAAAAAGGAGCTTGCGATGCACAGGGAAGAAGATAGGCGCGACGGTGACGCATTTTCTTTCAATGAGGCCATTGAATTTTCCAACGTTTCACTTGCGTATATGGGTGCTGACCGGAAAGCGCTCGCGGGAGTATCTCTGCGTATCCCGCGCGGCTCTATGATTGGTATCGTCGGCCCTTCGGGCAGCGGTAAAACTTCAATCGCAGACGTGCTACTTCGCCTTTTTGAACCGTCAAGTGGGAAATTACTCATCGATGGGAGGCCTGCGAATACCGTAGGTCTTTCGCAGTGGCGCAGTGCTGTCAGCTATGTATCACAGGATGCATTTCTGATGCATGCGTCGATCCGCGACAACATTCGCTTCTTTAACAACAACGTTTCTGACGCTGATATCGAGCGAGCAGCACAACAGGCCCATGTGCACGATGTCATCATGCGCCTACCGGAAGGTTTCGATACTGTCTTAGGAGACAGGGGTGCTACGCTCTCAGGGGGCGAGCGTCAACGGCTCGCCATTGCACGCGCACTTGCAAGAAGCCCTCAAGTTCTGGTACTTGATGAGGTCACGAGTACGCTCGATTCTGAATTGGAGCAGCAGATTACATCGGTGATCGCAGGATTGCGCGGCTCAGTGACACTTGTGGTTATTGCGCATCGTATCTCCACTGTCGTCGATGCCGACGAAATTGTTGTCATTGAAGAGGGGTGTATCAAAGAGCACGCTCCAGCGCAGGCGATGTTGGCTGATCCCGAGTCCTACCTTTCTCGTATGCGCGCCCTGCAAGCTGGGCACAAAGCATAAACGTCTTCATGGAGCGGCTACGTGCACACCTCTCGCAGCATTGGCTCGACGTCGGTATCGCCGCCGTAGTGTGTGTCGTGTACACGGGCGTCCTGATCTGGGCGCTCATCACGGGCGCGGGAAAAGGCATCTCACCCGAGATACTTCTCGCGACGGGCGATGCGCATGATTACTACACCCTCGCTCAGATGATGCTCTCTGAGCATCGCTTCGTCCTCACGCCCGACGGCCCGCCAGAATTCTTTCGGATCCCCGGCTATCCAGTATTTGTCGCGATCATACTAGCGATCTTTCATTCGGTGATTGTGGTCGCACTCGCGCAGATAGCACTCATTGCCACGACGAGCATCCTCATCTACCGGCTTGGTGTACGCTTCTTCTCGCGCGTCGTGGGCGTTGCGGCGGCGCTCATCTTCGCCTTCGACCCGACGGTGATGTTGCACTCGCTCACCGTTCTCTCTGAATCACTCTTCGTCTTCCTCTTGGTCGTGTGCGTGTACATCTTGATCATGCCGGAGCGGGGCGCACCGTCGCTGCGTCATGCACTGATGATCGGATTGCTCATTGGCGCTGTGACGCTGACGCGCCCGGTCGGACAATTTCTCTTGCCACTGATGCTGGCGTACTACCTGTGGCGTCATAGAAAAAGCGGAGTCGCCTGTCTGTGGGGAAGCGGTGCCCTCATGCTCGGGCTGCTTTTGGTCGCGGGCCCGTGGCTCGTACGCAATGGCCACTTGGGTGGCTCGTACGCGTTTACCTCAGCACCGACCTACAACATGCTCTTTTATAATGTGGTCGAATATCAACATGAGGTGCAGGGCGTACCGAAGGATGCGTTTCGAGATGAGTTGTTTGCGCGACTGGGCACGAGCGATACGAGGGTGTTGCGGTCGTTCTCGTATAAAGCACAGGAAGCAGCGATCATCGACGAGTATATCGGCGGACACATTCCGTCGTACGCGTTCTTTCATATCGTAAAGACCATACCGCTCTTTATTGGCAGCAGCATTGCAGACACTGGGCGCGAGCTGGTCAATATGTCGCTCCTTCAGAAAGAAAGCGAGCCAGCGGTGAGTCTTTCGGGGCTGGTGATCGCGGGCGACGTGGGCGCGGTCATTGGCATACTAGCTGCGCACCCGTTTACTACCGGTGAACGAATACTCTGGTTGCTTGTGTGTTCCGGTGCCGTGCTGCAGGTCCTCGTCGCACTCTGGCGTCGCGACCAACGACTTCCTGAAGTTCTCCTTTTCTGTGCGATTGTCGGCGTACTCGCCATTTTGGTCGGCGTCATTGCGTATACACGGTACCGTATACCAGCGGAGCCATTTCTCCTGCTCCTGGGTCTCGGCGGGCTGGAGGTGGTGCTCCATTTTGTGAGAAAGATGTGGGGCGCGCACGTACGCAAGTAGACAGTACGGCTCTAAAGTGTCGCTACCCAGGTACGCCTTTCGCCAACATCTACTACGGGGTACAATCTTCGCCATGACCACGCTCGAGAAGACCTTACGCTGGATTGTTCTCGGTAGCCTTTTTGCTCTCCTGGTGGTGCCCCTGATTGTGGCTGACGGAGTGCACTTCCCCTACAACCTCTTCTTTCCGTATATTACGGGTAAAAATTTCGTCTTCCGCTTTCTTGTGGAGATCATGGCAGGGGCATATGTCGCGCTTGCGCTCGTAAATCCCGCATATCGCCCGCGACGCTCGATGATTCTCGCGGCACTCGGCATCTTTGTGGCGCTCATTGGCATTTCGGATGCCTTTGGAGTCAATCCTTTCAAGAGCATTTGGAGCAACTTCGAGCGCATGGATGGGTGGGTCACGCTCGTGCACGTCCTTGTGTTGACCGTGATCGCGTCGGCAATGCTCACCAAGGAGAAGCTCTGGCGTGCGCTCTGGTGGACATCGCTTGGTGTCTCCGTCTATCTCGCCGTCTATGGTCTCTTGCAGGTAGTCGGTTTTACCACGCTCGGGCAGGGCGGTGCGGCGGGTGTCGGAGCACGTATTGATGCCACTTTCGGCAACCCCATCTACCTTGCTGTGTACATGCTCTTCCATGTGTTCATCGCGGCGATGCTCTGGGCACAGCAGTGGCAGGAGCGCCGTGCGGGGGAGCGTCTCCCGCTTTCGCTTGCATATGGGGCGATAATCGCCATTGATACGCTCGCACTTCTCTTTACGGGTACGCGCGGTACCACGCTCGGTCTCGTCGGTGGCGTCTTCCTCGCAGCGCTTCTCGTACTCTTCCAGTCAAAAAATTCACGCCTCGCCTGGAGAATTTCAGTAGGTGCGGTGGTTGCGGTGATTCTCTTTGCCGGCGGTATTTGGCTCCTCAAGGACCAAGCATGGGCAAAGAAAATCGTCTTCGTTGATCGTCTCTCGACGATTTCGCTCCAAGATGCGACCGTAAAGGCGCGCTTCATCAACTGGTCTATCGCTTGGGAGGGTGTGAAGGAGCGCCCGATACTCGGCTGGGGGCAGGAGAACTACGCCATCGTGTTTGATAAGTATTACGATCCGCGCATGTACGCCCAGGAGCCGTGGTTCGATCGCGTACACAATTTTGTCTTCGATTGGCTCGTCGCAGGTGGCTTCCTGGGACTCATCGCATACCTCTCTATTTTTGCTGCTGCCACATGGGCCATATGGCGTGGGGGATTCACTCCTGTGGAGCGCAGTATTCTCACGGGCCTGCTCGCGGCGTACCTCTGTCACAACTTTTTCGTCTTCGACAACGTGACGAGCTACATACTCTTTGCTCTGGTACTGGCGTATATCGCGCAGCGCGCGGGTGTTGCACGCAATGCCGAACACCTGTTTGGATCATCGAAAATCTCTACGCAGCTGTTGCCGTATGTCGCGCTCGCCCTTGCCATCGTCATCTGGGGCGTTGCATGGGGGGTGAATGGTCGCGCATTGACGCAAAATCGACTCCTGCTCTCCGCCGTTGCGCAGCACCCAGAGGGCATCAGCAAGAATTACGAGTATTTCAAGGAGGCGATCGCGATTCATTCGTTTGGTACCCAAGAGGCGCGTGAGCAGCTCACCCAAGGTACCATGCAGATCGTGCAGTCGACGAGCGCATCGAATGAGATTAAACAGCGCTTTTACGATCTCGCGGTCGCAGAGATGCAGGCCCAGGCGAAAGAGTCTCCGCTCGATGCGCGATTTCCCTTGTTCCTCGGGCTCGTGCAAGAAGCATTTAGTAAAAACGATGACGCGGCGCTCTCACTGCAGCGTGCGCATGATCTGTCACCTGAGAAGCAGAGTATTTATTTTGAACTCGCGCGAAACGCACAATTGCGTGGCAAAGATGCGCAGGCGCTTGAATACTTCCGCATTGCCTACGAGCTTGAAATGACCAATAAGAACGCACGCTTCTACTACGCGGCGGCGCTCATTGCAGCCGGTAAAACGGCCGAAGGTGAATCGCTCATTGCGCCCTTCGTACAGACGGGGGAAGCAGCAGATCAGCGCATCCTTTCTGTGTATATAGAACGCAAGGAATACACGAAAGCAGCGGCACTATGGCGTGCAAAGATCACCGCACATCCGGATGATGTGCAGGCGTACTTCACGCTCGCGGCAATTTTCTATGAGGGGGGCAACAGCGCGAGTGCGATCGAAGCGCTCCAGGATGCCAAGCGTGTTTCGCCATCGGTAGCTGCTCAAGCAGATGCGCTCATCCAACAAATTCGATCGGGTACGGTGCGGTAATCGTTGCGCAAATCATCCCAAGCAGTAGAATTCGTACGTGAGTGCTTAACGGCGCTTCCAAAAGAAAGTCCGATCAGTGCCAACCGCAAGGTAGGCACTTTTCGTTTATCGTCGCTCCAAAGAGAAAAGGCGCACTGTGGAAGGCGGGTGCGAGCACGCAAAAAGCTTCGCTTTGAGAACCTCTCGGTTCTCAAAACTCTCCTACACGGGAAAACTGCAGTTTTCCCGACCCCTTTCGTTTTTGGAGCTCGCACGCCTTCACAGCCTTTTTTGAAATAAAAAAGGCGTACTGTGGAAGGCGGGTGCGAGCTCCAAAAAGTGAAAGTCTTATGTGAGTGCCGCCGCCCTCCACGCTACGCCCTTTATTCTCCTATAAGAAGGGTAGCATTCTGTCGATACAGTGCAACGCATCAAGCATGAAGGGGTGTACATGACGTGAATATACATTCATGCGTGCAAAATTTCATTCTTTTCACATTATTTTTTTAAATGAAAAGTTATCCCCATAATTATCACGAATGCGCATCATGTTACGCGCGCGGTGCAATAATTTATAAAACGCTGATGCGTTTCGCGCGAAGCGGGTCGAGTTTAGTAAAACAAATTTCATTTACATCGTATGGCAAAGAAAAAGAAGACGACGAAGAAGAAGGCCAAGAAGGCTAAGAAGCGCGTCTAGTGAGTAGAAGACCCCGCGAAAGCGGGGTCTTCCTTTTTATAGCTGCCATGAACAAGAAATCGCGGAGACGCCGCTTTTGATGTAGGATTCTTGAATGTCGTTTTTGAAACGAGTATTTGGAGACGAAAACCACGCGGCCCTACGTCGCGCGGAGCCTATTGTGCCGCAGGTCAATGCGCTGGAGGGTGCCATGCAGGCACTTACCAATGACGAATTGAAGCAGAAGACCGCAGAGTTTAAACAACGTCTTCAAAAGGGTGAGCAGCTCGATAACCTGGCCCCTGAGGCATTCGCGGCAGTCCGTGAGGCCTCTCGCCGTACGCTCGGGCAGCGCCATTTCGATGTACAGCTTATCGGTGGCATGATTTTGCACCAGGGTGGTATTGCTGAGATGCGCACCGGCGAAGGCAAGACACTCGTCGCCACGCTCCCTGCGTACCTCAATGCGCTTACCGGCAACGGTGTCCACGTCATCACTGTCAACGACTACCTCTCTCGTCGCGATGCAGTATGGATGGGTCAGGTCTACCATGCGCTCGGCATGACGGTTGGTATTCTCAATCACGAAGCATCATTTATATATGATCCGCTCGCCATCCCTGATGAAAAGCGCGAAGGGGAAGAGAAGGAAGTTGATATTGTCGGTAGTTTTAAGGTGATGCACGACTTTCTCCGCCCTGTCACACGTCGTGAAGCGTACGAAGCTGACATCACATACGGTACCAACAATGAATACGGCTTCGACTACCTTCGAGACAATCTTGAGTACCAGAAGGAGCAGTTGCGCCAACGCCTTCCTGAAAAGGGTGGCTACAACTTCGCTATTGTCGACGAAATCGACTCAATCCTGATCGATGAGGCGCGCACCCCTCTGATTATCTCCGCACCGGTGGCCGACGCTGAGTCGTTGTACGACAAATTCGCGACGATTGCGTGTACGATGGTACGAGATGAAGACTACGCGGTCGATGAGAAGCAGAAGCAGATTACGCTTACCGACCACGGCATCGAGAAGGCAGAGCAGGCACTCGGTATAGACAATATATATACCGATCAGAGCATCAAGTTCGCACACCATCTGGAAACTGCCGTGCGCGCCGCTGCGCTCTTCCATAACGACAAGGAATACGTCGTCCGCGACGGCTCCATTGTTATTGTCGATGAGTTCACTGGCCGCCTCCAGCCGGGCCGTCGCTGGTCAGATGGCTTGCATCAGGCAATCGAAGCCAAAGAAGGCGTCTCGGTACAGCAGGAGAGCCGTACCTTTGCCTCGATTACCTTCCAAAACTACTTCCGACTCTACGGCAAGCTCGCCGGTATGACCGGTACTGCAGCCACCTCGTCAGAAGAGTTTTTCAAGGTATATGGCCTCAATACAGTGGTCGTGCCCACCAATAAGGTGGCTGAGCGACGTGATCTGGATGACCAGATGTTCCAGACGGAATCCGGCAAGATGCGCGCCATCGCACGCAGTGTCAAAGCGCTCCACGAAAAGGGGCAGCCGGTCCTCGTGGGTACCGTCTCAGTCGAAAAGAACGAGCTCCTTGCTGCGCACTTCAAACAGGAAGGCATTCCGCACGAAGTATTGAATGCGAAGAATCACGAGCGTGAAGGCGAGATCATCGCGCAGGCAGGCAAGCGAGGAGGCGTCACGATCGCCACCAACATGGCTGGTCGCGGCGTCGACATCAAGCTCGGAGGAAATCCTGGCACGCAGGAAAGCTACGAAGAGGTGAAAGCGCTCGGTGGTCTTTTCGTGCTCGGCACGGAGCGTCACGAAGCACGTCGCATCGACAACCAGCTTCGCGGCCGCGCCGGCCGTCAGGGCGATCCGGGAGAGACACAATTCTTCGTTTCGCTCGAAGACAGTCTCATGCGCATTTTCGCCAGTGACATGATCAAACGGGTGATGGGCACCTTCAAGATTCCTGAGGATGAACCCATATACAATTCGATGATTACGCGCTCGCTCGAAAAGGCACAGATCAAAATCGAGGAGCTCAACTTCGATGCCCGCAAACACGTGCTCGCCTATGATGACGTCCTCAACATCCAGCGTCAGAGCATTTATGCGCGCCGCCGGCTGATGCTCACCGGAGCAGATCAGGATCTGGAAGGGGAGCTGGAGCGGCTCACCTTTGGTGATGCAGATGCGGTCGCAGCAGTCGACAAAAAGCGCATTGAGCTCGGTGAGAATTTCTACCCGTCGGTCCGCCGACTCTTTCTGCAGGGAATCGACTTTCTCTGGGTTGAGCATCTCGAAGCGATGGAATATTTGCGCAGCTCAGTAAATCTTCGCGCGTATGGTCAGCGTGATCCACTCATCGAATATAAAAAAGAAGGCCTTCGTTTATTCCAGCGAATGGAAGAGACGTACGCTGAGCAATCACTTGCCGCGCTCGCAAACATCGGCGTCGCGCCTGCAGCATCAGTGCAGGTCGCCGCACCCGGGCAGCGTGCAATAGAAAATGCTGCGCGTTCGGTTACGCAGAGCGCATCGCTCTCTCCTGCATCATTCGCGCGCAATGACAAAGTTCAGATCACCAACGGCACTGAGACGCTTGAAATGAAATTCAAAAAAGCAGAGGACTATCTCAAGAAAGGGTGGCGCATTGTGCAGTAAAAGCGCTCCGCAATCAGGACTCGGAAAGGGAAGACCGCGAACCAAAAGGGCTTGCGGTCTTCTTTTCGGTGTGTTGTATCGCGATTTCCCAAAAGGCTCTATGCCAGGGTAAGAATCGCGCGATTTTCGGCACGATCACACTGCTCCTCCCAAGACCATGCTCTATCGAGCCGAACCGCGTGCAGGCGAGAGTGATAGCAATTTGCGAAGCTTCGCCCGCGCCGGTATCTGTTCTTCAGGGGATCTCGCCATCTCGGCATCCGAGATGGCTCTATACTACGCTCTATCTCGGATCTCGGCATGAAAGAGCGGTATCTTTCGCGAACTGCGTCGGCGTCCCGAGACTGCCCGAGCGGCTCGTTGTCGCGGGTCGAGGAGTGCTTGCTGTCGCGGCAGTCGGCGCATCGCGGACGGGAAAGGTACCGCGCCGCCGCGCGCCGCAAACACTGGGAGGACCGGGCTGAGCTTGTGTTGGGGATTGAGTGCGTGGGAAGAGGCTGGTAGATTTGGCGATATGTCCTATCAGCCGACCATTGGTCTTGAAATTCACGCCGAGCTCAAGACGCACACCAAGATGTTTTGTCGCTCGAAAAACGATGCCAACGAGGCGGAGCCCAACGTCAACATCTGCCCCGTCTGTATGGCGCATCCTGGCACGCTTCCGGTTATCAATGGGGAAGCGATCAAGCACGTGCTCAAGGTTGGTCTCGCTTTGGGTGCGAAGCTTGCGGACTACACCGAATTCGATCGTAAAAATTATTTCTATCCCGATCTGCCGAAAGGGTATCAGCTTTCGCAATTTGAGTATCCACTCGTTTCCGGCGGCTCGCTCGATGGGGTAGCGGTGACACGCGTTCATCTCGAGGAAGACACCGCGAGCTCCATCCACGACGAAAAGACTGGTGCGACGGTTATCGACTACAACCGCGCTGGTGTCCCACTCATGGAGCTCGTCACTGACCCGGTCATCACCAGCGCGAAGCAGGCAGGAGATTTCGCGCGTGAGCTGCAGCTCACGCTCCGCTACCTCGGCGTATCGGACGCCAACATGGAGAAAGGCGAGATGCGTGTCGAGGCAAACATTTCCATCAGCAAGGACGGCACCTTGGGTACGAAGGTAGAGGTGAAGAATCTCAACTCCTTTCGTACGATGGAAAAAGCGGTGGAGTACGAGATAAAACGTCAGGAACAGGTCTTGGAGAGCGGCGGCACGGTGCTGCAGGAGACGCGTGGGTGGGACGAGGCAAAGCAGGCGACCTTCTCGCAGCGCGTAAAAGAGGGAAGCGCGGACTATCGCTATTTCCCTGACCCTGACCTGCCTTCCTTGATGCTGAGCGAGATTCCTGCCTACGATGCCACGGTGCTCGCACAGGGGCTCCCAGAATTGCCTGCAGCACGTCGAGCTCGCTATACGGCACTTGGTATAAGTACGGAGGATACTGAGGCCTACATACGCGACAGGGCGCTCGGTGCATTCTTCGACGTCGTCTCGGACGGCTACGACGCCGAGTCGGCAAAGCTTGCAAGCAACTACATTGCCAATGATCTCGTCAAAATTCTGAAAGATTCAAAAAATGAAGACTTGATGAACCGAGATACCGGAATCCGAGAAACGGAATTACAGGATATTTCCCCGATCTCAGCAGAATATTTCAGAAAGCTCATGGATCTCGTAAAGGCCAAGAAAGTTTCCTCTCGCGCGGCGAAGGATCTACTTGCCATGGTTGTCTCTGAGGGCAAAGATCCCGAAGTGCTCGCAGAGCAGCATGACTTGATTCAGAAAACAGATGCAGGCGCTCTGGAGGGTACCGTACAAGCGGTGATCGACCAGAATCCAACCGTAGTGGCTGATTTTAAGGCCGGAAAGGCCGCTGCGCTCGAGTTTCTCCTCGGACAGTGCATGAAGCAATTGCGCGGGGCAGGAGACCCGCAAGTGCTCCGTGATCTTCTCCAGCAGAAGATGTCCTAACCCCCCAGCTTCTACGAGGATGCACCGACTGTTTTAGGGTCTTCGCAGCACGACGGTGCAAGACTGAGGGAATTTTCAGCAGAAAATTACCCGACCCTGAAACAGTCGGTGATCCGAGTTCCTAATATCCACAGTATTTGAGCGCTATATCGGATAGCCGAGATGGAAGCACGGTATACTTCCGCTATGTCGGACGAGCTTCCTATCGGAGACAAGATCTATGTATCCTCTAAAAAGGCTGCAGCTGCTACGGGCTATGCGCAGGACTATATTGGCCAGCTGGCCCGCGGGGGGCTTATTGAGGCCCAGCGCGTAGGAGGTCTGTGGTATGTGCGCCTTGACTCACTGACCGGCTACAAAGCGAATGCCGCCGATTTTAAGCCACAGCAACCGCAGAGCAGCCCAGCCTACGATCCAGAGAGCATCGTCTCTTTTGATGGCAAAGACTATATTTCGGCCAGCAGGGCAGCAAAAGTGACCGGTTACAACCAGGATTACATCGGTCAGCTCGCTCGATCGGGCAAAATACTCTCGCGTCAGATAGGAAATCGTTGGTACGTAGACCGCGAAGGGCTTGTGGCTCATAAAAACGACAAGGACAAGCTCCTTGCAGCGGTGCAGGTGGAATCGGTGGGTCTTGCGAGAATTAGCGCTCCTGAGGCACTACGTGGCGAATACGCAGGCGCTGGTCCTGTACTTACGTACCTCAAGGAGGAGCGGCATGATCTGATGCCCACGGTCGCCAAAAGCAACACCCCTGTTGTCTCACCAATTAAAATCCGCACACTTGCTGAGGCTACTCAACGCACACCTGCAAAAATGCAGCCACACAAAATGGAGCTTAAAGAGATCGTGGAGCCGGCGAAGTCATCGTGGCGGATATCCGATTCGACTATGCGTGTAGCCACAAAATCTGTCGCGGCGCTCACCATCGTGGTCGTGCTCTCGTATGGCCTTTTTTCGCTGAAAGATTCGTCCACCTATGCAACTACGCCGCAGGTCGCAAAGACCTATGTAGCTGGTGCGGCTGAGTCCGCGGACGCATTCTTTGAGCTTCTTGAGCGTGTCCTTACGCGAGAATTACTCTACGTGCGCGCTTCTCAGTAAGTATTTCAGCTACCGGCGCAGAAAAAACGATCTGGGAACGGATCGTTTTCCTTTTTTAACACCAAAAGATATCCATGTAGCGAGCTAAGTGCAATATTATGGCTTGGATTCGTATCTCGTCTCTCCGAGAGAGCGAATTCTTCTGATCAAAATCGTACACCTTATGCGATCCAGTCGGTCTCTTTCTCTGTACGAGAGGGTGCAGGAGGTGGAGAAACATAGCGAGCGGTTCGCGCGATGTCATTTGACGAGCTCCTCATGCTTAAAGAATTTGCATTTGTTTTATCCACAAATTTTATATCGGACATCAATCGGACAGCCGATTTAACTAGTAATATTCTAGATAAATCGGGCATCGAGACATTTCAATCTTTTCAAACGGACACATCATTTTCTCCTCCCACTCCTTCGCATCAAACACATGAGCGACCACATATTCTTTGACGGGGCAAAATACATTTCCGCTGCGGATGCTGCGGAGACTCATTCGCTCTCTCGCGATTATGTCGCGAAATTATGTCGCGAGGGCAAGGTGGTCGGTAAGCGAGTTGGGAAGAACTGGTATGTGAACGATTTGTCGTTTAAGGAATTTCTCATTGCGCAGGAGTACCACCGCAGCCGACGCCGAGAATCACTGGTCGAAGAGCGCACGCGGGAATACCAGCAGCTCAATGGCTTCGCGGAGGAGGCACAGAAGCCTCGTCCCGCTCGCGAGCTCGTGCCAACACCTGCTCAGTCGACGTCATTTGCCGAAAGGGTAGCAACGCTGCAGAAGAAAATACAAGGTGACATTGCCCTCGCGGCGCAGAGCGCCCCCGTGCATATACCAGTGATTGCGCATGTAAAGGCGATGCGCGAGAAGGCGTCAGGTGCTGTCGCCAAGCATGGGCAGGTGTTCACACATGCGATGCGAGATCTCTCGCATGCGGGATTGCCGGATGCGGCTATTCGCAGCGTCGCGCATGCGCCACTGTATTCGATCTCGCCGGTGGGAGAGCTGGCGCACAAGGTCGTCGCGCTTGCGCTGGCGCTCATGATGACCTTTGGCACATACGCTGCGCTTGATCCGCAATATGCGCGATTCGCTATGGAGAGTGCGCGCGACAGTGCGCGCGACCTCGCCGCATCGTATGAATCGCTCACTGGCGGCGGCGTATCGCGGCTCGCGAACCGCACGGAAGCACAGGTGAAGGGCGCCGTGGAAAATCCTGGTGCTTCGCTCGCCGCCGCGGCGAGCTTCTTCCCGGAGACGTTGGCCACCATGGCAAAAGCATTCAATTCGCAGATCGACAATTTCGTCTACGCGGTCGCATTTCCTGACGGGCTCGTTGATCGCGCAGATGCAGATGGCGCAAGCGTTGCTGTCGAAATTGCACCGTACGCGCGTGCAAACAATTCGCAGCTTGCGACGACTGCAGAGGACCCACGTGCAGACACACCAAAGCCCGCGACGCCTGCCCCCATCGTCCAGCAGCCGGTCGTCGAGCGCATCATTGAGCGTATCGTGCCAGCAAATGCCGTGGCAGTTGCAGGAGGCCTTACCGATGAATACCTGAGCGACCGACTCAATCAGCTGGAGAACAAACTTTCGGCACAGATGTATCGACTGGCGAGCGCGAATTCCACGACGATTGTGCAGAATTACAACGTCGCAGCGCAGACAAACAAGATCGATGAGCTAGAGCGCGTTGATATCCTAGATTCTGACATTCGCCGAGGCACGATTGCCGATGCTGCCATCTCTGGCGGCACCATTACCAATACCGCAATTTCCGCCTCGTCTCTATCTGTCTCGGGTGTGACGTCGCTCGCGTCGCTTGATCTCTCTGGCGATATTACGCTCGGCGGCAGCCTGAACTTCTCTTCCTCAAGCTCAACGATTTCCGCAACGCTCGCCTCTACGACCAATCTCATCTCGACCAATGCGACAACGACGAACTTGGTCATGGCGAACAGTACCAGTACCGGCAGTGCGCTCTTCCAGGGAACACTACGAATTTCCGATGCGAACGCACCAGCGAACGGTACGCTCTCCTTCGGGAATTCGACGGCGCGGCTGTTTTTCAATTCGAGCGATTACACGTTTTATGGCGGGAGTGTCTATACCAACGCTGGTCGCTTCGTCTCGATCGGCAATAACGAATCACTCGGCCTCGGCGTGCGCTATGTAAACGGCGACGGTACCTTCTACCTCGGCGCCTCACACAGCTTCACGCCGGATCTTATCTTTACGAACAGCGGGCTTACTGAGCGCATGCGACTCTCGGATGCGGGACTCTTGAGCTTCGAAATGGCCTCGACCACGCGGCTCTCGGTTTTCGGTACTGCGTATTTCGGCGGCAGTGCCACCACGACCATCGATTCTGCCGGCAACGTCGCGGTCGCCGGGACACTCGGAGTGACGGGCGACACCATGCTCTCAAATGCGACGACCTCAAATCTGTATTCGACGACTGCAAGCTCGACGTACCTCTTCAGTACGAATGTGGATGCTTCACAAGCCACGCTTCGCAACGCTACATCAACGACATTCTTCGCGACGATTGCATCGTCGACGAATCTCTACGCGGCACTCGCAAATCTCGGCTCGACCACGGTCCAATCGCTCACCGTAGGCAGCGGCGTCTCCTCCGGCGGACTCTCGGTCAATGGCAACGGCTACTTCTCGGGCGGTCTCGGCATCGGCGTCGCTACAACTGCGGCGGGCGTTTTGCAGACCTCCGGCAATGCGTGGGTCGGCGGTAATTTGCATGTCGTCGGTAATTCCACGGTGCTCGGCGCGAGTACCGCCGACACGCTCTCCATCAATTCGTCTATCAATTCGCACTTGATCCCGAATCAGAACATCACGTACGATCTCGGCTCGGGCTCCTTCTACTGGCGCAATGTGTACGTAGGCAACATCGTCGCCAACAACATCTCGGCCGCCTCAACCACCATCGCGGGCACCGCTTCGGCGACATTCACGATCAACTCCGACAATGTCACTGCGGATACGGAAGACATGGACCTTATCTTCTTCCGCGGCAATGTCGTGCCGAATGCGCTTATCTCATGGAAAACTGCTACAAAACGTTTCGAGCTCAACCAATCGACCTACATCTCCAATCAATCGGGCTCGACCACACAGCCGACACTCCGCCTCCAAGGCGTCGCTGGGCAGACGGGAAACCTCTTCGAGATCGCTTCATCGACCGGCCAGACCATGTTCTCGGTTGATGCCACTGGTGCGACGCTCGCGACGGGCTTCGTCTCGCAAGCATCCTCGACGGTAATTGGGAATTTCACCGTGACTGGGAATGGCTTATTCGCGAGCAGTACGCTCGGCTATGCCACCTCGACCACGTTCTTCGCCACAACCGCATCATCGACCAACCTTTTTGCGCAAAGCGCCCAATTTGGCGCACTCACTATTCTCGGCGCGACAACGCAGAGCGGCCTCGCGACCTTTACCAACGGCTTCCTCTCGCAAGCATCCTCGACCATCGGTAGTGGTACGCAAGCAGGTGGCCTCACGATCTATGGCGGTGCGACGACGACGGGTAATGCATATTTCGCGGGCACACTCGGGGTAGGTACCAACTCGCTCAATGCATCGGCGCGTTTGCAGATCGATTCGACTTCCGGTGGCTTCTTGCCGCCACGTATGACGACCGTGCAGAAAAATGCGATCTCAAGCCCGAGCTTCGGCCTCGTCGTCTACGACACGACGCTCAACAAGCTCAATGTCTACAACGGCTCTGCGTGGAAAAATGTCGGCTCTACTGAGCTCGGTGGGGAAGTCACGAGTGGTACCGCGAATTCCGTGCTCTTTATAGATAACGGCACCACCGGCCCGGTGCTTGAGCAAGACAATGCGAACTTCTCATACGCATCGTCTACGCGCACGCTCTCGGCTACGAAATTCACCACTACCAACGCCACCTCCTCGACATTCTTCGCCACCACCGCGTCATCCACCAACCTCTTCGCACAAGCAGCCTCCTTCGGCTCGCTCACGCTTCCAAACTTCGCGCAAAATCGTGTGCCGTACCTCGGCGCGTCGGGTGCTGTGACAAGTGGCTCCGGCTTGACCTACGATGGTACGACGCTCACCGCGGGCAATCTCACCTCCGCCGGTGATGTCTCGCTCGGCTTTGCGACCTCCTCGACATTCTTCGCCACCACCGCTTCATCGACGAATCTCTATGCGCAAA
>CAZJEQ010000003.1:0-48558 GCA_964545165.1 uncultured Candidatus Saccharibacteria bacterium | reverse complement strand
ACCTCCTCGACATTCTTCGCCACCACCGCTTCATCGACGAATCTCTATGCGCAAACCGGTACCGTCGGAGCCCTCTTCGGAAAGACCGCGAACCTCTCGTCCACACTGACGATAACGAGAGATAATTCCGTTGCATCGGCACGTGCGCTTGCGATTACCCAGACGGGGGCGGGGCCCTCACCTGTCTATATTGACGCCAGTACGTGGACGGCGGCAGCAGCCTTGTATGTGCTGCAAAACACTTCCGGCGCATTTGGCGGGTTCTATGAGGCGAATGATCCGGGCGTGATACCGATGCATCTAAAAGGCAACGCCAGCCAAACGGCGAATTACTTTACTATCGGAAGAGGTAGCAGTGCAGGAGATGTTTTAGCTGTCAGTGGTGCGGGCAATCTCGGCGTCGGCTCATCGACCCCGTGGGCGAAGCTTTCGGTCAAAGGTGCGGGTACCACGACGGGCGTCAACTTCCAGACAACCGACTCGGCCGATACACCACTCTTCACCGTACTCGACAACGGTGGCACCACGATGCTGTACGCCACGTCGACCACCTTCTTCGCGACGACCGCATCCTCGACGAATCTCTTTGCTCAGACAGCAGCTCTCGGTGCGCTCTCCGCAGGATCACTCACGGTCTCTGGCAACACGACACACACCGGTACGCTGACACAGACAGGACTCGCAACCTTTACCAACGGCTTCGTCTCACAAGCGTCGTCGACGGTGGTAGGGAATTTCACGACGAGCGGCAATGGCATCTTCAGCGGCACCTTCGGCATCGGCACAACCTCGCCGGCCGCGACACTCGGAGTCAACGGCACCGCGTATCTTTCGGGTACTGCCTCTCTCACCGCGCCATCGCTCATCATTGGCGGACAGAATCGCCTTGAGCTTGGTAATTCTTCTGGCAGCAACATGGCCTGGATCGCTGCAAGTGGTATCAACACGAATCTTATTCTGCGCTCACAAACGAATGTGGGTGTCTCTTCCAGTACACTCTCTATCTATCCGGGTGCCAAATTCTCGGTCTCGGGCGGTGTCGCTGTTGGCTCTGATTTCTATACGACAGCCGTTACCGACGGCAACATGATCGTCTCCGGCAACGTCGGTGTTGGCTCATCATCGCCATTTGCCAAGCTTTCTATCAAAGGCGCAGGCTCGACGACTGGCATCAACTTCCAGACGACCGATACCAACAATCTTTCGCTCTTCAGCATTCTCGATAACGGTGGGACGACGATGCTGTATGCCACCTCGACCACCTTCTTCGCAACGACTGCATCTTCTACGAATCTTTTCGCAGCGACCGGTGCTATTGGTGCGCTCAGCGCAGGATCGCTCACGGTCTCCGGCAATACCATTCATACGGGTACTCTCACACAGACCGGCCTCGCATCCTTCGTCCAAGCATCTACGACGCGCCTCTCCGTTCACGGCACAGCGTATTTCGGCGGCACCGCGACCACCACGATAGACTCCGCCGGCAACCTCGCCGTCGCCGGCACGCTTGGCGTGTCGGGCAATACGACACTCGCAAATGCGACATCGAGCGCGTTCTTCGCCACCACCGCCTCGTCTACCAACCTCTTCGCGCAAGCCGCATCCTTCGGCTCGCTCGCGCTGCCGAGCTTCGCACAAAATCGCGTGCCGTATTTTGGTGCAGCAGGCGCCGTGACCAGTGGCTCGGGCTTTACGTATGACGGCACGACTCTTACTGCAGGTAATCTGACCTCTGCTGGCGCCGTCTCACTCGGCTTCGCGACCTCCACGACATCGTTTGCGACGACCGCCTCGTCGACAAATTTGTTTGCCGCAATCGCATCGGTCGGGCAGCTCAGCATCCCGAATCTCGGGACCGCCGCCGGCACCTTCCTCGCCGCGGATCCGACCGGCAAGCTCATCGCCACCTCGAGCCCTGGTCTCTCCGGTACGACGGGCCAGATCGCATATCTCTCTGGTACGAATACCGCGGTCGGTACATCCACACTCTTCATCACGACGGGCTCGAATGTCGGTATCGGCACCACTTCGCCGCAGGCCAAGCTCGATATCGTGAGGACCTCCGCGGGTGCGACTGCCGATGTGCTCGCGATTTCAAATCTCTCGAGCGCCACCTCGACCGCCTCGCGCCTCTTGTTTAGGACAGGTGATCTTACTAACAACACGGGCACGACAACGGCGGCGATCACCTCGCTGCTTACGCAAAATTACACCGCTGCCAAGGGCGACCTGATCTTCTCGACGCTCGCATCCGGCGCACTCACCGAAGCGATGCGCCTGACCTCGACCGGCCTCCTCGGCATCGGCACCTCGACGCCGACCCACCGGCTCTCGGTCGCCAACGCCGCCTCCGCACCGCAATTCTCGCTCTCGTACAACTCCGGCGCCTGGACGACACAGCAGGTGGATGCCTCGGGCAATTGGACCCAGACCTCCTCGGGTGGCTACAATATTTTCTCGAACGACAATGTGGAAATTTGTGCCAACGGCTCGTGCCCCACGACCACCGCCACCTCGACGGCAGGCAATCTCTTCGTGGAAAACGCGGTGGTCATCGGTGATGGCTTCTCACTGCGCGAAATTGATGGTTTAAGCCTTGGTTTGTACAACGTCGCGGGCGGGCTCATGGTAACCTTTGATAACAACAATTGATGCGCTATGGCCATTCTCGACGAACTCCAGCAGGCAAAGACGATGGCACTTCGCATCGCGATATTCTTTTTCCTTGCGCTCATCGTTATCCTTACGATCTCCGTCGAATGGGTGCACTTCTACGTCGTCACGGTCCCCGTACCGGGCCCCTCGGGCGGGAGCATCGCATCGTATTTCATACAATCAGTACGCAACGACCTCGTTCCGCAGGGCGTCAATATCGCTGCGACCACTCCGCTCGAATCATTCGGTGTCTTCGCGGGTATCGGCGGCGCTTTCGCGCTGACGCTGACCTTTGTCTACGGGCTGTGGGAAGCATGGCGCTTCGCGCGCCCGGGCCTCTACCCGCGCGAGCGTCGCGGGCTCGCCATCATCATCGTCATTTGCGTCATATTAATGTATGCAGGTGCGCGCTTTGCGTACGACGTGCTCATCCCTGTCATTTATAAGAGCCTCTTTGCCTTCGTGCCGCCAGGCATCGTGCCGCTGTACGGCCTTGGTGATCTCATCTGGCAGGTCATCGGCATGATGCTCGTCACGGCCTTCGCGTTTCTCTTGCCGGTCGGGATGTTCTTATGCTCCGCATCGGGCCTCGTGCCCCTGCGTGTCTGGCGCCGCTACTGGCGGCATTCGTTCCTCGCGCTCCTCATCACGACGGCGGTCCTCACGCCTGATGGCTCGGGCCTCAGCGCGGTCTTGATGGTCGTGCCGATCATGCTGCTCTATGGGCTCGGCTACGTCACCTCCGCGTACTTCCTGCACGTGCGCACCCCCAGAAGACCCGTATGAGATTCATTGAATTTATCGTCCCGCTCGCGCTCGCGCTCCTCGCGCTCTGGTATTTCCGCCATCGCGTCTTTGATTTTCTCAATGTCTTCAGCGAGATGCAGGCGGGGACACGCGTCGCACCGACGATCGAAGCGAAGCCCGTGAAAGCGATGCGCATGCCGAGCGCGGATATGCTCCCACTCGAAGAGGCGATGGCCGCCGTCGCTGCCATGGATCCGCAGCGTCGTCGCATGCTCAAGATGTTTGGCTTTGGCGCGGGCATTTTCGCCATCGGCAAAGTGCTCGGCCCGAGCTTCAGCCTCTTCCCAGGCGTCCTCGACAACGGCACTACGTATTTCCGCAATTTCCGCCTCGTGGAGCGCGGCAAAGAGCTCTCATTCTATGATCGCTACGGCAACGAAATCCTCGTCCTCGAAGCCGACGCGTAGGCACGCAGTGCCATTCCACAGGCCACCTTGCACGTTTTATACGCCGTGAGAGAATAGTTATATGTTTGGCCTTGGCATTCCAGAAATCCTCCTCATCGCACTGGCCTTTGGCGTGCTCTTCTTCGGCAGCGGCAAGATGCTGGATTTCTCGCGCTCACTCGGCCGCCTCTCGGGAGAGTTCAAGAAGGGTAAAGTAGCCGTGGAAAAAGAGCTTCGCGAGAGCGAGCAGGCAGCAGCTGAGCCGTCGGACAATAAATAATATCGACGCACGCGCGTTTTTCTGATCCGCACGAGGCGGATTTTTTCGTTGTACGGCAAGCGCCGGAATGCGACACGCGTGAGGTAAAATTGGTACGCGTACTACCCACGCGTCACCCATGAAGATATCCGGTTCTCGCATCGATCTTGAAAACGGTCGCATTGATAATGCGGTCCTCAAGAATTATGGCGAGACGCTCGTCGGAGGCATCTCCGGTGCGAGCTCAAGCACGGCATATACGGTGGATATTTCTGCGGGCAATGTGTTCCACATACTGATGAACGGTAACTGCACGTTTACCTTCTCCAATCCCACACCGGCCGGTACTACGTGCTACTTCACGTTGCTCCTCAAACAAGACGGTGCGTCGCGCACGGCCACGTGGCCGAGTACCGTCACGTGGGCAGGTGGCTCTGCGCCGACACTTGCCACGGCGGGCGGGGCGCACGACATCATCTCGTTCATCACGACCGATGGCGGCTCCTCCTACATCGGCTTCGTCGGCGGGCAGAGCTTTCCGCCCGAGCCCGCGCCGACGCTCTACAATATGTTCGCCTGGGGCAGAAATGATTACGGCAATCTCGGAGATCGCACTCTCACGCACCAATCGAACCCCATCCAAGTGGGCACGCTCTCAAGCTGGTCGAGTGCGATGATCACCGGATCCACGCAGTACTCGTCGGCTGTGGTACGAAGCGACAACACACTCTGGTCGTGGGGAAAGAATCAGCAGGGCCAGCTCGGCCTCTCAGATGCGATAAGCCGCTCTTCGCCCGTGCAGGTGGGCGGCTTGATCAACTGGTCGAGCGTCACCGGAAGCTTTGGCATGACCGCCATAAAAACGGACGGCACCTTATGGTCGTGGGGATACAACGGCGACGGTGGGCTCGGCCAGCGAGATATCGTCAGCCGATCGTCGCCGACGCAGATTGGCACACTCACGACATGGGCGAACATTAAAGCAGGAAACTATTCTGCGCTCGCTGTAAAAACCGACGGCACGTTGTGGGTGTGGGGCAGGAATGCCTACGGTCTTCTCGGGCTTGGCGACACGATAAAACGATCATCGCCGACGCAACTGGGAACACTTGCGACGTGGGCAAGTGCAGCGAGCACCTCCGTCGCGAATTCGATGGCGATAAAAACAGACGGCACCTTGTGGGCGTGGGGGAGAAACAATAGCGCGGGGGCTCTCGGCCTCGGTGATGCGATCGACCGCTCATCGCCGGTGCAAGTGGGCACACTCACCACATGGAGCAAGGTCGCGCTCGTGGGCGCGGGAGCTGCTGCGATGGCAATAAAAACAGACGGCACCCTATGGTCGTGGGGACCGAACAGTAACGGCAACACTGGATCATCCGACACCGTCAGCCGCTCATCGCCGACACAAGTCGGCACGCTTACCAACTGGTCCAATGTCGCTACGTTTTGGTCGGGCGCCGGTGCCGTGAGAACAGATGGCACGCTCTGGACCTGGGGCAGCAATAGTCGTTTTGCGCTTGGCCTAGGTGACAACATCCAGCGATCATCGCCCACGCAAGTGGGCGGCGGTGCAGGGTGGGTCTCAATCGGATTCGGTATTTACCACGCGCTCGCGATGCAAGATCCCTCACTCCTCGCATCCGGCGCGCTATTCGGGTGGGGTTCAAATACACAGGGAACACACGGTGTTGGGGACATCATATATCGTTCGTCGCCTGTTCAGGTCGGTGCGGAGAATATGTGGTCCGACGTATCTTCGCGACCTAATTTCTCGATAGCATTGAAGAGTGACGGCACCATGTGGAGTTGGGGGTATAGCGGCATCGGCCAGCTCGGCCTTGGCGATGCGGTTTCTCGCTCCTCTCCGACCCAAGTCGGGCCGATGTTGCCCGGGGCAAAGGCGTGGACGAGTATCGCTTCATCGCCGGGCTTCGCGTCCGCGATTGCAACACGCGCCGACGGCACGCTGTGGGTGTGGGGGCAGAACAATAAGGGCCAGCTCGGCCTCGGCGACACCTACAACGGACCAGGACCGAATGCTGCTGCGCGTTCCTCTCCGACGCAGGTTGGGACGCTTACCACCTGGGTCCCAGGCCCTGGCGCAAGCGGCAACTCGAAGCATGTGATAAAAACCGACGGCACGCTCTGGGTGTGGGGGTACAACAAGCATGGGCAGCTCGGTACCGGCGACAGTGGTGCTGGAGCTGATTGGCAGACGAGCCGCTCTTCGCCCGTGCAAGTGGGCACTCTCGGCACCTGGGCCAAAGCGACTACGGGCCAGTATCACCCCCTCATTCTTGCGACCGACGGCACGCTGTGGGGCATGGGATACAATGCCTTCGGTCAGCTTGGGATAGGTGTCGTAACTCACCGCTCCTCTCCGACTCAGATAGGTACGCTCACCTGGCGTGCGATTGCCAGCGGTGGTATCTCTGTCGCGGTCAGAAGTGACAACACTCTTTGGACTTGGGGACCAAATAATTATGGCCAGCTTGGCCTTGGTGATCGCGGAGCAGGCGCTGCCACAAGCCGCTCGTCTCCCACACAGGTCGGCACGCTCGCCACGTGGGCTGCTGCAGCGGTGGATGCCGGAACGGTTGCCGCACTGAAAACCGACGGCACGATGTGGACATGGGGAAATAACGCGCAAGGCGGGCTCGGACAACAAGATCGCGTTCTTCGTTCTTCGCCCACGCAAGTCGGCACGCTCGCCACCTGGACTCGTCTGACTACGGGAGGAGTACGAGCACTCGGCATTCTCTGGACCGGTACCGCGAGTGCACCGAGCGCGCCACTCAACGTGGTCGCGGTGGCAGGGGCAGCGAGTGGTACGGTCGTCGTCTCATTCACGCCACCAGTCAAGAGTGGCTCGAAGCCCATCACGCAGTACACCGTCACCTCAAGTCCTGGCAGCATCATCGCGACGGGGAGCAACAATGTCATTCTCGTCACCGGTCTTACTAACAATACGCCGTACACATTTACCATCACGGCGACCAATGCGGTGGGCACCAGCTCTGCATCAGCAAAATCCAATGTGGTGACGCCGCCGGTGCAAGGTGGTGCGTGGGTGTGGGGTGGCGGTGCAGACGGTAAGCTTGGGCTCGAAAATACCGTGAGCGTTTCATCACCGACCCAGCTGGGTGCGTCCACGAATTGGACGCAGATGGCCGAGGCTCATAGAGCCAATGGCGGCATCAAAACAGACGGCACGCTGTGGATGTGGGGCAGAAGCTACTACGGGTCGCTGGGTCTTGGTGACAATATCAGTCGCTCATCACCAACACAGATGGGTACGCTCACGAATTGGTCGAAGTTGGTCCTCGGCAATGACTTCGGAGTGGCGATCAAAACTGACAATACCCTCTGGGCGTGGGGTAGCAACAGCTATGGAAAGTTTGGGCGAGGAAATACCGTGAGCACGTCTTCGCCTGTACAGGTAGGCACGCTCGCTACATGGCGCAGCGTTGGAATCGGACGCTACAACGTGTTTGGCATACAGACGGACGGCACACTGTGGGCGGCAGGTGGTGCGGGTAGCTACGGGACCCATGGTCTGGGCGATACGATTGCGAGATCTTCGATGGTGCAGGTCGGTACACTCGCTACCTGGAGCAAAATTACGGGCAACGTCTACGGTACGCACATGTTTGGCCTGCAGACCACTGGCACCATCTGGTCGTGGGGAAGAAATATTTACGGCCGTCTCGGCAACGGCCTTATATTTACGAACGGAGGCAATCGCTCGTCGCCTTCGCAGATCGGTACGCTCTCGGATTGGGCCGATATAGCCGCGACAGGATCGAGCTACCACACTCTTGCACTCAAGACCGATAGTACGCTCTGGGCGTGGGGCAACAATGGGAGAGGTGGACTGGGAATCGGCAACCGTATAGATCGCTCTTCACCGGTCCAAGTCGGCACGCTTGGCACGTGGGCTTCCTTGGCGGTCGGTAGAACGGCATCAGCAGCGATTAAAATAGATGGCACGCTCTGGAGTTGGGGCCGCAACTTCGATGGTGAACTCGGAAGCGGTAATACCGTGTACCGTTCATCACCGGTCCAAGTCGGCACGCTCGCTACGTGGCAGCAAGTCCGCGGTGGCTTCTCGCGATTCGATGCTATTCGCTGATTCTCATCATTAGAACGAATACCGGAGCTATGAGGTAAAATTGGGATGCGTGCCGTCTGAGCACAGTTGTTGTACGTATTCACCATGAAAATTTCAGGCTCTCGTATTGATCTCGAAAACGGCCGCATCGACAATGCGGTTCTCAAGAATTACGGCGAGACACTCGTGGGAGGCGTCTCGGGTGCGACTTCTGGCACGGCATACACAGTGGATATTTCCGCGGGAAATATGTTCCACATTTTCCTCTCTGCCAACTGCACGTTTACCTTCTCCAATCCCACCCCTTCTGGTACTGCGTGCTACTTCACGTTGCTCCTCAAGCAAGATGGCGCGACGCGCACGGCCACGTGGCCGAGCACCGTCACGTGGGCAGGTGGCTCTGCGCCGACACTTGCCACGGCGGGCGGCGCGCACGACATCATCTCTTTTTTCACCGCTGATGGCGGCTCCTCCTACATCGGCTTCGTCGGCGGGCAAAGCTTTCCACCCGAGCCCGCGGCAACTCTCTATAATCTTTTTGCGTGGGGAAGAAATAACATTGGTCAAATTGGTGACGGCACCGCTGTGGATCGTTCGGTACCCACGCAGATCGGCACGCTCTCTTCGTGGGCTACGGTCGCGAGCGTGAGCGGGAATCTTCTCACTCGTACCGACGGTACGCTGTGGGCCTGGGGTAATAACCCAAGTGGTGCCGGTGGTGCGGGAGACATCGTGTATCGTTCCTCGCCGAATCAAGTGGGCGGCATGATCAATTGGTCGGTATCGACCAGTGGCGGATATAAGACAGCGCATTTCATTAAGAACGACGGCACGTTGTGGTCATGGGGATCGAATTTTGCTGGCCAAACAGGCGATAGGACCGTCGTTAATCGCTCCTCGCCGGTACAGGTCGGCACGCTCACCACCTGGAGTAGCGTGGCAGGATCGTATGTCCACGCCGTCGGCTTGCAGACCAACGGCACCTTGTGGGTGTGGGGCTCCAACGTAAAAGGCTATCTCGGTCTCGGCGACGTCGTGGCTCGCTCGTCTCCCACACAGCTCGGTACGCTCGCGACATGGTCGCGAATTGCAACCGGAGCTACGTTTACCGCCGCCATCAAAACCGATGGCACCATGTGGACGTGGGGCGGATACAACGAGTCGTATGGCCAATTAGGATTGGGAGACGTCATTAGCCGCTCGTCTCCTACCCAAGTAGGTACGCTTGCTACGTGGTCGCAGGTAAACGGTGGGGGCGTCGCACGACACGCGATCGCTCTTAAAACAGATGGCACGATCTGGACCTGGGGTCAAAACGCTCACGGACAACTCGGGCTCGGGGATCGCGCGGTGGGCAGCACGTACCGTTCGTCTCCCGTGCAGGTGGGGACGCTGAGCAATTGGTCGCGCATTGCTGCAAGCAGCATCCATACTGCTGCGATCAACACGAGCAATGAACTCTGGATATGGGGCAAGAGCAGCAGCTTCGGTACGCTCGGACTCGGCGATGTAATCGGCCGCTCATCTCCGGTGCAGGTGGGCGGTGGCTCGGGATGGGCGTCCGTTGCCCTGAATGTCTCGCATACGCTCGCGCTCCAAGATCCGGCGCTGCTCGCATCTGGCACACTTTTTGCGTGGGGTAAAAACATTCGCGGTGAGCTTGGTTTTGGGGATGTTATTTATCGTTCGTCACCGACGCAGCTCGGATCGGACAATACCTGGTCTACTCTGGCCGAGGCGTATCTTTCATCACTCGCCATAAAGAGTGACGGAAATCTCTGGGGATTTGGCAGAGCCGATAGTGGGGATCTCGGTCTTCCGGATGTGATCAACCGGTCTTCTCCAGTGCAAATCGGCGGTATGCTGCCAGCTGCAAAAGCGTGGACCAGTGTTGCGTCTGGTACACAGACAGCATCTGCGCTACGTGCCGACGGTACGCACTGGACGTGGGGCATAAATGGCTACGGGAGACTTGGAGTGGGGGATGCCCTCAGTCGTTCTTCTCCGACCCAAATAGGTACGCTCACTACGTGGGCGCAGTCGGCAATCTCGTGGGGTTATCATCGTTCGGGAGTGGGAACCGACGGAGCACTCTGGATCTGGGGGAAGAATCAAAGAGGGCAGCTTGGTCTCGGTGATGTGGTAGCCCGCTCTTCCCCTGTGCAAATAGGCACGCTTGCCACATGGGCGAAATTTGCTGGAGCCATCTCGCACTCAGTCGCTCTCAAGACAGACGGCACGCTTTGGGCATGGGGATATAACAACTTCGGGACCGTTGGCGTGAGCGATGTCGTTCCGCGCTCTTCTCCCGTGCAGCTTGGCACACTCACGTGGCTGAGTCTTGAAACGTCTGGGTACAGTAACGCGGCAGTTCGGAGCGATCGCACGCTGTGGACATGGGGGTGGAATAAATACGGGCAGCTCGGTCTTGGAGATGCAGCCACTCTGACCACGGCCCGCTCTTCGCCAACCCAGGTCGGGACACTTGCGACCTGGGCGACCGTTTCCCTTGGCCGTGGCTCTAGTATGTCTGCGCTCAAGACCGACGGGACACTGTGGATGTGGGGGCACAGTATCGGGGGGTCGCTTGGTGACGGCACCGCTATCGATCGTTCCTCTCCGGTACAGGTCGGCACACTCGGTACATGGGTACGAATAGCACAAGGGAGCCCTTCGCTTGGCCTGCTCTGGACCGGCGCTGCGAGCGCACCGAGCGCGCCGCGTAATGTCGTCGCGGTCGCGGGTGCGGCGAGCGGCACGGTAGTCGTGTCATTCACGCTGCCCGCCAAGAGCGGCTCGAAGCCGATCACGCAATACACCGTTACTTCGAGCCCGGGTAGCATCATCGCGACGGGCAGCAACAATGTGATTCTCGTCACCGGTCTCACCAACAACACGCCATATACATTTACCGTCACCGCTACCAACGCCGTCGGCACGAGCTCTGCATCGGCAAAATCCAATGTGGTGACGCCGCCCGTACAGGGAGGTCTCTGGGTGTGGGGCCGCGCCAACGACGGCATGCTCGGGCTCGAAGACACAATCAATCGCTCATCGCCGACACAGGTGGGTGCAGCGACGAGCTGGTCAGAGCTCTCCAATGGTCACAGATCAGGCGGCGGTATCAAAACAGACGGGACGCTGTGGATGTGGGGTAGAGCTTATTACGGCGGTCTTGGCCTCAATGACAACATCAGCCGTTCCTCTCCGTCTCAGATGGGCACGCTCACGAATTGGTCGAAATTGGCGGTCGGTAATGACTTCGGAGCAGCTGTCAAAACGGACGGCACGCTCTGGGCATGGGGGTCCAACGGTAATGGTAATCTCGGGCGAGGTACCACCGCCAGCACATCGTCGCCGATACAGATCGGCACGCTCGCCACCTGGCGCAGTGTCGGTCTTGGACGCTACAACATGTTTGCCATCAAAACGGACGGCACGCTGTGGGCGACGGGTGGCGCCGCGACGTACGGACTACATGGTCTGAACGATACCATCAGCAGATCCTCGCCTACTCAAGTCGGTACGCTCGCTGACTGGAGCAAGGTCACCGGTAACACGTACGGTACACACGTTTTTGGACTGCGAAGCAACGGGACGATATGGTCGTGGGGCAGAGATATCTACGGACGCCTCGGTCGCGGCCTTACATTTAGTACAGGAGGCAATAGCTCATCGCCCGCACAAATAGGCACACTTACTGATTGGGCAGATATAGCGGCGACCGGATCAGGCTATATCACTGCTGCGCTCAAAACCAACGGCACGCTCTGGACATGGGGCCACAACAATCGCGGTGGGCTCGGAATTGGTGATCGTATTTATCGATCTTCTCCGGCACAAGTCGGTACGCTCGGTACATGGGCTGCGATCGCAGTCGGTAGAAGAGCTACGGCGGCGATCAAAACAGACGGCACGCTGTGGGCGTGGGGCGGTAATGCCGAAGGAAAACTCGGTCAGATGAATGTGGTATACCGCTCGTCGCCCGTGCAGATCGGCACACTCGCTACGTGGCAGCAAATCCGCGGTGGCTTCGGGCGATTCCACGGCATCCGCTAGCTGAAATCGAAGCCGATCGCGGTGCCGAAATAGCTGGATCCCGCATTGAGTGTCAGAAATGAAAAGACGTCGAAGTGGCTCGCGGCTGCGCTGAGGCTCGGGGTCGTGCCACCTGCCCACACGACCGTGCTCGGCCATGTAGCCGTGCGGCCGCCGGTGGCATCCTGCTTGAGGATAAGCGTGAACGAGTATGCCGTGCCGGAGGTCAGTGTCGTCGCGGTGAATGTAAAGGTGCAATTGGCGCTCAAAATGAGATTGAAGATGTTGCCCGTCGAGAGATCGATGGTATAGGCGGAGCCGGTGTTGACTCCGGCTTGCGTGCCGACCAGCGTCTCGCCATACGCCTTGAGGATAGCGCGATCGACGCGCCCGCCTTCGAGGTCTATTCGGGCCGAAGAAATCTTAGTCATGCGAATCAGTATAACCTTCAGATTTTCAGCTGAAAATCTGAAGGTTATACTTCTCCACAATGGGGTTCAAAATATCTCGCGCGCGTATGGATGCCGACAATGGTCGGGTCGAAAATGCGACCTTCAAACAATATGGCGAGACGATTGTCTCGGCCAGCAGCGGTGCCGCATACACGGTTAATCTCTCGACGGGCAATACCTTCAAGCTCACGCTCACCGCGAATTGCGCGATCACCTTTGCCAATCCGCTCTCGGCAGGCACGGCGAATATTTTCACGATTGTTTTGGTACAAGACGGTGGCACTCGCAGTGTCACCTGGCCCGCGGCCGTGAAGTGGGCATCGGGCACCGCGCCGACACTTGCGACCGCCGCCGGCGCGATCGACTCCGTCACCTTTATGACGGTCGATGGTGGCACGCGTTATTTCGGATTCGCAGCGGGGGGTACGACGACGGCGCCTGCCGCGCCGAGCGGAGCTCGCCTCTTTGCGTGGGGGAGAGGCGTCGATGGCAGACTCGGATTGGGGGATGCCATCAGTAGGTCTTCTCCTACTCAGATCGGCACACTGGGCCTATGGTCGTCAGTCGGTGTCTCCGGCAATGGTCAGTTCGGATTCGCCACCAGGACGAACGGCACGCTCTGGGCATGGGGTAAGGGTAGTAGAGGCTATCTTGGTACCAACGATACCGTGTACCGATCGTCACCCATACAAGTAGGTGCGCTTACGGGGTGGTCAAACATGAGCTCGAGTTACTCGTCTACATTCGCCATCAAAGCCGACGGTACTATGTGGACATGGGGGTTCGAGAGTCTCGGCCAGCTCGGCGTCGGTGTCAGCGGATTGCATTACGTGTCCTCGCCTATCCAAATCGGCACCCTTGCCACCTGGTCTACGACGGCAACCGGAAGACAACATACGCTGGCGCTCAAAACCGACGGCACCTTGTGGACGTGGGGGCGCGGCAATCATGGAGAGAACGGTGATCTCACGGCGATTTATCGCAGCTCACCCGTACAGGTAGGCACGCTTGCCACGTGGTCGGGCGTCTCTGCTGGCGGGTATACCAGCTTTGCCGTACGAACGAATGGCACGCTCTGGTCATGGGGGTATAATGCAGCCGGATTTCTCGGATTGGGTGACGTCGCGAATAGATCATCCCCCACACAGGTCGGAACGCTCACGACATGGGCAAGTGTCGGATCAGCATATGTACACACCTTTGCTATCAAAACTGACGGCACCATGTGGGCATGGGGCAGAAACAGCGAAGGCGCTCTCGGTCTCGGTGATCAAGGTGCAGTCAATGCCACGGCCCGCTCATCTCCTGTGCAAGTCGGTACCCTCGCGACATGGAGCCGAGCCACCGGTGGATCCCTAAGCTCCCGTGCACTGAAAACCGATGGCACGATGTGGGCATGGGGGACAAATGGCTTTGGCGAGCTTGGTCTTGCCGATATCATTTCCCGCTCGTCGCCCGTGCAGGTTACCAGCTCGACTGGCTGGGTCAGCATAGGTGGCGGGGTCACGCACGGGTTCGCACTCCAGGATCCTGCGCTCTTCACCGGCAAAGTACCGTGGGTGTGGGGGCTGAACTCCAGCGGCCAACTTGGTATGAGTGACACGGTGAATAAGTCCTCTCCCGTCCAGCTTTCGAGCAGTGCCAATTGGTCCAGTATCGCAGGCGGCAATGCATTTCGCCTCGCTCTTAAAAACGACGGCACGATATGGTCGTGGGGCAAGAATCATTACGGCCAGCTCGGGCTGGGGGACCAAGGAGCCGCGGATGCAACAGCTCGCTCTTCCCCGACGCAGATCGGGACGCTTGCAACATGGACGAAGATAATAGCAGCAAATAAAGGGGTCGCAGGATTTGCCATCCAGTCCCCAGGTACGTTGTGGTCATGGGGTTATGGCGCGTTTGGTTCACTTGGTCACGGTGGTACTACTTCGCGTTCATCACCAACCCAAGTAGGTACGCTCGCCAACTGGGCAAACATAGGTACCGGTCAGTACAGCACATTTGCAGTAAAAACAGATGGCTCGCTCTGGGTAGTAGGGTCCACCGGGGGATTCGGTGTGGCTGGGCGCGGAACCGCTGCAAGTAATAACTCTCCCATTCAGATCGGGACGCTTACGGATTGGTCGAGTGTCTCCGGCAATTACTTCTCAATCCTTGCGGTAAAGACCACTGGTACGCTGTGGTCGTGGGGTTGGGCTCAGTATGGTCGTCTCGGACTCGGCGACACAATAGATCGATCCTCGCCGACCCAGGTCGGGACGCTTGCCACATGGGCAGAAGTCGTTTCGACCGGCACACGCACCGTGACCGCTCGTAAGACGGATGGCACGATATGGACCATGGGAAAAAACACCTCGTTGCAGCTCGGTCTCGGCGACAATGTGGATCGATCCTCACCGACCCAGATTGGGACGCTCACTACGTGGTCAGCTCTGAGCGCAGGATCTACTTATACGACTCTGGGATTGCAGAGCAACGGCACACTGTGGGCGTGGGGTACGAATCCGTCAGGCGCGCTCGGTCTTGGGGATACGACGAACCGATCGGTGCCTGTGCAGATCGGTACGCTCACTGATTGGGTGTCACCCGGCCCGATGCTCTCCTCGAGCGGTGGTCATTTCTTCCGCCTCGGCTGATGATCCTTTGGTGAAGCTTTTATTTTTGCCCGGGTGCGGCAGTCTCGAGGTGCAGTATCGGGATTGAGTGCTCGATATGCCCCATGTCGCATTCCTGCGGGAATGCGTCCGGGCATAACTCAAGAGATCCTCTGGTGAGGATCTCAAGGTTATACTTCTGTACGATGGGGTTCAAAATATCTCGCGCACGCATGGACGCCGACAATGGACGCGTCGACAATGCAAATTTCAAGCAGTATGGGGAGACGACCGTCACCTCTGGTGCAGGGACTACCTACACGGTCAATCTCGCAACGGGCAATAGCTTCAAGCTTACGCTCGCTGCCAATTGTGCGATCACGTTTGCCAATCCGCTCACTGCAGGAACGGCTAATATTTTCACCATCATGCTCGTGCAGGATGGCGGTAGCCGCAGTGTCACCTGGCCTGCTGCGGTGAAATGGGCATCGGGTACCGCGCCGACGCTCGCGACTGCCGCCGGCGCAATCGACACCATCACCTTTATGACGGTCGATGGCGGCACGCGCTATTTCGGCTTCCCCGCAAATTCTACGACGACCGCGCTTGCCGCATCGAGTGCCTACAATCTCTTTGCATGGGGAAGCGGTGCGCGTGGCGGACTCGGACTCTTCAACGGCAATGCCAACGTCTCTTCGCCAGTACAAGTCGGTACGCTTTCTCATTGGATGGCCGGGGCGAAGTCATACGGCGCGGGCTTTGCCGTCAAAAGCGATAATACTCTCTGGGTATGGGGAAATAACATCTCGGGCCAGCTGGGCCTTGGTGACACGGTATACCGCTCCTCGCCGACGCAATTGGGAGCACTCTCCGCATGGTCATCAGTCGCAAGTTCAAACAACGCTACCATGTTTATCAAGGCTGATGGCGCGCTGTGGGCAACAGGGGCGAATGGGACAGGTAAGCTCGGTGTTGGAGATACCGTGCAACGCTCTTCTCCTGTGCAGGTCGGTACACTCTCAGTGTGGGCGAGCGTCTCAGTCGGTCCGAACCATACTGCTGCGGTAAAAACCGACGGCACACTGTGGAGCTGGGGGCAGGCCTTTCGGGGGTCCCTCGGCCTTGGTGACGCTGTGAATCGTTCCACACCAACGCAGATCGGTACGCTTAATACATGGACGAGCGTCGTCCAAGAACCGAACGGTTATCGGGCCATGGCTCTCAAGACCGACGGTACGATATGGGGTTGGGGTCAAAATTACAATGGAGGGCTCGGTACAGGCGACACCATTCATCGCTCTTCACCAGTGCAGGTCGGCACACTCGCCACGTGGTCCGTTCTTGCTGCCGGTCAGGGAAATACGTTTGCGATCACAACAAACGGGACCCTTTGGTCGTGGGGGCAGAACGGTCAAGGATCATTGGGGCTTGGCGATGGAGTGTATCGCTCTTCCCCGACCCAAGTTGGGACGCTATCATCGTGGCAGAAAGTTGGCGGAAGCGCGTATGATACGCTCGCGATACGGTCGGATAATACCCTGTGGGGCATGGGGCAAAACAGTTTAGGGGTGCTTGGTCTTGGAGACACGGTGAAGCGTTCGTCGCCTGTGCAGGTGACCTCAGCAACCGGATGGGTGCAAGTGGTCGGAAGCGGCGGAAGCGCCGGCAATTCGTTTGCATTCCAAGATCTCTCGCTTCGCACTGGTCGCACGCTGTGGGTATGGGGCGCGAATGCATATGGCGAACTTGGTCTTGGAGATCGAGTGTATCGCTCCGCGCCGACACAGATCCCAGAAGCCACCACGTGGTCAGGCGTTTCAGGAGGGCAGGTCTTCCGCTTGGGCGTGAAGAACAATGGCACCCTCTGGGCGTGGGGAAGAAATAATTATGGCCAGCTGGGACAGAATGACGCCGGCAGTGGTGGTAGTCCAAGTGCGACGAGCCGATCTTCCCCGGTGCAGGTCGGTACGCTCACGGACTGGGCGAAGGTCTTCACTGGTAATTACAATGCAGGAGCGTTTGCTATCAAAACGAGCGGCACACTCTGGTCATGGGGCTCCAATAGCGGCAGCATTCTGGGTGACAGCGGCGGCAATCGCTCGTCGCCGACGCAGGTCGGCACGCTCGCAAACTGGTCTTTTGTAAGCAGCGGTCGTTTCAGCAGTACGCTTGCCGTGAAAACAGATGGCACCTTGTGGGCGTGGGGAAGTGGGAGCAATGGCATACTTGGTCTTGGCGACACCGCAAGCCGCGTGTCCCCGGTACAGGTGGGCACGCTCGCTACGTGGTCGAATGTCTCGGTGAGCGCCAACGTCACCATTGCGGTAAAAACAAACGGTACGTTGTGGGCATGGGGAGTCAATGCCGATGGGCAGCTCGGCAATTTTGATAGCATCTATCGTTCCTCGCCAGTGCAAATCGGTACGCTGACCACTTGGTCACAGGTAGTAAACAGCGCAGGACAATCATTTACCGCACTGAAAACTGATGGCACGATTTGGTCGTGGGGCCGCAATGGCAGCGGGCAGCTCGGTGTGGGAGACGTGATTTCGCGTTCATCTCCTACGCAAGCAGGCACGCTTACGAGTTGGACCGGCATCAGTGGCGGCTTTAATTATGTAATGGCGGGCGTGCAGACAAACGGCACGATCTGGATGTGGGGCGCTAATACACAGGGCAGTCTCGGGCTCAGTGGCGGAGGCAGTCGATCTACACCGACACAGATCGGTGCATTTACTGATTGGTCTTTAGCAGGCACAGTTCTCGGGCCGAAATGGTCAGGACAGGCCTTTCGAGCCATTTAATGCTCATGCGCTCGCGCATTCCTGTACGCCGCCTATACTAACGCGATGAAGGAGTACACAGAGCCGGAGATGACGTATCTCGTTCTCGATTTTCTTCGGGAAGATGAGACGCACAGATGCCTGGAATCAATAAAGCAGCACACGAGGTTCCCGCACAAGGTTATTTATCTGCACAATGGTCCAGCGGAATATCCGCAGCAGTTTCTACGCGACGGACTGGTGGATCAGTTTATTCAGACACGCGTAAATACCGGACTCGGTATTGGTACGCGTGATCTCTTTGCCGCGTCGTTTTCTCCCTACAGTTTTTATCTGCAAAACGATCAGTTCCTCAATCGCGATTTTACATACGAAGAATTTTGCGCGCTCCGTGATCTCATCGGCAAGGAGCTCGTTTCGCCACACGACGGGCTTACGTGGAAGGTGGCATCCGTCGATCTCGCGGGCGGCATGTGGGGGATTCACAACTACAACGAGCGCGCACACCTCATCCCGACTGTTTTTTACAAAGAGATGGAATCCGCGGGACTCCTCGGCTTCTATGGGGCCGGCCCGTACGACGACGGTCCGTGGCGCGAAGCACAGATCCAGGCCTTCTATAAAGAGCAACGATTCTTGCACTACACCTACGAAAATCGTTTCATCACGGATTTCGGTCATCGCTCGGTGCGCCAGAATCCCGACGGATCACTGTGGGAGCAGCGTCCGGACACCAAGGAATTAAAGCTCGTGAGCGGTCCCGTGGCAGTGCGTGCGTCGTATCCGAAATTCAGCGAACGTGAGTGGGTTGACGTGATCGCGACACAGTCATGGCCCGAGTGGCAGGTGCCCGAAAATCAGATCAAAGATATTGATTCCCGCTGGGAGTGGGGGAAGCCGTAGCTACTCTTGCGGCGTTTGTTCCGGCTGTGGCTGTGGTGCCAATAGAAATGTTTTGAGGATCATCTGTCCGGCGGTATCAAGCGTTTGATTGCCAGGGCCGTGCAAGAGGATGACAGCCGTCCTGTCGTTTTGCAGCACGTAGTAGGTGCGACGATCGTTGGCATCGGTCTTGGAGACGAAGGTGAGTTTGATGGCTTGGCCCGCGGCGAGGTCGGCCGGTGTGCGCTCGGTTACGTTGCGACCCGAGCCCTCCTCGCGATCGAGAATAGATTTCTCGGTGTCGGCTGGATTGCGCGCGGAGAGGAAGACGGCGTGCTCGATGTCGCGCCCGGGCCCAATCGCGACCACATGCGTGAGACCGGGGAGATAATTCTGGACCACGGGATCGGTCGAGACATCGCGTGCACTCCACTGCGACGGGTAGTCGAATGAGAAGAGCTCATCCTGGTAGCGGAGTGTCTCGGTCACGACCTGCACGGGGCGCGCCGCACCAAAAAACGGTATCGAGATGCTCTTGGGCCCGATTCGCGTGAGCGTGACAAACGCCGCAAGGAGGATGAGTACGAGCACGAAGCCCTTTTTGGATTTGTAGGGGAAGGGAATGCTATCGTCCATAGCCCCATTATAGCCGGCCGCTTCGTTGCTTTTGCTGTCCCCAGGAGGCATGCGTATAATGCTCCCCACATGCAGCTCGACCTCCTCAATCTCCAATTGTCTGCGGGTCTCAGGGGAGATTTCGCAGAAGGCTGGCGTCTCGCGCTCGAGCTCGAAAAACAGCGCCCCGATGATCATGCGGCTGCCTTCAATCGCGGGTGGTATGTCATGTATCACGGCGATCTGCTCAAGGGCTTCGAGCTCGTCGATCGCGGCCGCATCATCGAGGTCTTCGGCTCCAAGCCCCTGCCGCCCGAATATCCGCAGTGGGATGGCGTAGCGGACCTCTCGGGCAAGACCGTCTTGCTCCGCTCGGAAGGCGGCTATGGTGATGAAATTGCCAATGCGCGATTTGCTACCGGACTCGCCGAGCGAGGCGCGAATGTCATCCTCGCGTGTCATCCGCAACTCCTCTCGCTCTTTGAGCGCATCCCCGGCGTCGCCATGGCGGTGCCGCATGCGCTCGAATTGCAATACTCGTTCGACTACTGGGTACCTGCGATGTCGGCGGCACGCTGGCTGGGCTACACGTACGAGACCTTGCCGGGCGAGGCATTTCTCACCGCTGATCCCGCGCTGGTTGAGAAGTGGGGTGCGCGCATAAAACGCGACGCGGGCAATGCATTCAAGATCGCGATGCGCTGGAGTGGGAATCCCAAATTTGAGCATGAGCAGCATCGGCGCTTTGACCCCGAGCCGCTTTTCAAAATCGCCGATATGCGTGGCGTCAAAGCCTTCTCCATTCAGCGCGACAATGATCTGCGCGATCTGCCGGATAGCATGACGGATCTGCGGGACGACATCACGACCTTCGAGGAGACGGCGGCCGCCATGATGCACATGGATCTGGTGATCACCTCCTGCACGGTAACCGCGCACCTCGCCGCAGCACTCGGGCGGGAGACGTGGGTCATCGTGCCTATTTTGCCCTACTACCTCTGGGCCAAGCCCGGAGAGACGAGCCCATGGTACAAAACGGTCCGGCTGTTTCGGCAAGGGAAATTCGGAGACTGGAGTGATACACTCCAAAGCGTGAACGACGCCGTACAGCGCAAGGTCGGGGCAGGTAAGGTGGCAGTGCCGCCGCCGGTACACGCACCAAAAAGCGCGCCCCAGACGCAGCTCGTCGTCCCCGGCATGTATTTTGCGCCGAAGCCCGAGACACGCCCGCTCCCACGCGGCCACAAAAAAGATCGCACCATTCACTTCGTGTCGGGCTTCCCACGAAGCGGGGCGACGGTGCTCATGTCGCTCATGGCGCAAAATCCCCGCATCTACTCGGCACCGCTCTCGGGGCTCTGCGGCATGTTCTCTGGCGTCTATGCCAACTGGGATAAGAATGAACGCCATCACGAAATGCCGAATGAAGAGGCGAAGCGTCGTGTCCTCCTCTCACTCCTCGAGAATTATCACGACACCGACCGCCCCGTCATTCTCGATAAAGAGCGTATGTGGGTGCTGCACCTGGCGCGCCTCGAAGAGCTCTTCCAGCGCCCGGTGAAAGTCATCGTGCAGGTGCGGCCGCTGCCGGAAATTCTCGCGTCGTTTGAAATGCTTCGCCGCAAAAACACCATGCAGCTCACTGCGGTCGATGAGGCGCTCGGCGGCTCGTCGACGCTCTTCACGCGCTCGGCGTATTACGCAGGCGATGGGGGCGTGTTGGGGCTCTCCTACAATGCGCTCCGCGATGCGGTGACTTCCGGCTACCTCGACCGCATGATCTTTGTCGACTACAACAAGCTCATCGGCGCACCGAAAATGCAGCTCAAGCGCATCTACGAATTCCTCGAAGAGCCGTATTTTGAGCATGACCTCAAGAACATCAAGCAGATTGCGCACGGCAAGCTCGAAGGCTTCCCGGGCCTGCACGATATCCGCCCCGAATTGAAGCGCACATCTGCATCGGCGCGCGACGTTCTCGGCCCCGATGTGTATTCGATGTATGACAAACCAGAACCCTGGTCCCAGTGGACGTAATGCATAAAAATATTTATGACAAAACCAGCAAGTTTGTTTGTAGGAAGATGGCAGCCATTTCATCCGGGTCACCAGGCGCTGATCGAGACGGTGCTTAAAAAGGGGAAGCCCGTCGTCATCGCCATTCGCGATACCGATATGACGCACAAGAATCCGTACACGGTCGCGGAGCGCTGGTCCACCATCCAGCGCGCGATGCACAAGTGGGGCGATCTCGTGAAAATCATTGTGATTCCGGATATCGATGAGATCTGCTACGGCCGCGACGTCGGCTACGACATCCGCAAGATCGAATTGTCCAAGAAAATGCAGCAGGTCTCCGGCACCAAGACGCGCGCCAAAAATCCCCCGACCAAGGACATCATCTGGCTCACGGGGCAAAGCGGTGCAGGGAAGACTACGCTTGCCGAGGCGCTCAAGGAGAAAATTGGTGCGGTTATTCTCGATGGAGATGAGATGCGCGAATCGATTTCGCGCGGCGCAGGCTTCTCCAAGGAAGAGCGTGAGGAACACAATCTTCGCGTCGCACGTCTGGCGATCACACTCGCCAAGCAATCGCCCGTCATCGTCTCGGTGATCGCGCCCTTTGCGTCGACGCGCAAAAAGATCGATGTGATCGCCAAGCCCGTGTGGATCTACGTGCACCAGAAGAAGCAGAAGAAGGGCGCGTCGTATCCGTACGAGGTCCCGAAGAATCCGTTTCTCACCATCGACGCAGATGTCGCCGATCCTATAGAGGCGGCAGAGCAGGTCGCTCGTGCGCTGCGCGATCGCGCATGACGCTCGACATCCTCTTTCGCAGCTGCGACCGCTCAGGGCTCGAGCGATTCCTCAAGGTGCCCAAGGCCGAGCTCCTGCTCGGCTCGTTGCACTCGCTCGTCGACTCGCTCCAGAGAGCCATGCAGGAGCATCCGGAATTAGTACCGCATGTGCATGTCCTCGACGACCACTCGGCTCCGGAGACCCTCTCGAAAATCCAAGAGACGCTCTCGAAGCTCTCGTGCGAGTACACTATAGTGCCGATGGACGACACGGGGCAGGCGGCAAGCATGCAATTTTCGTGCGATTATGCCAGGCGCAATTGCCACGATCTCATCTATTTCGTCGAAGACGATTATCTGCACGCACCCACCGCGATTGCGGAGATGGTGGAGGCGTACGCACTCTTTTCAAAAAATCTTGGGCGAGATGTCATCATCTCGCCGTGTGATCATGTGGTCGAATATCGCGGCAATGTGATCACGCCGACACGCGTGGTCGTCGGCTCTCGCCGCCACTGGCGCATTGCGCGCGGCACCACTTCCACGTACCTGCTCTCAGGCGCGATGTTCCAAAAGCACTATGCGATCTATGCCAAGCACGCGACCTACGACATAGATCCCGAGGTGTGCGAAGACAACACCATCAACCTTATTTATCGACAGGAGTTCTGCTTCTCGCCACTGCCATCGCTCACCGCGCACGTCTCTAATGAGGATTTGGAGCCACCGTACATTGATTGGCGCGGATGGTGGCAGCGCAATAGAATAAGCATGAGCAACTAGCATATGTATCTTATTTTTGGCGGTACCGGTTCTCTCGGCAAAACGCTTGTTGCGCGTCTTCTCAAAAAAGGTGAGAAGGTCACGGTCTTCTCGCGCGACGAGGCCAAGCATCATGAATTGCGACGCACATTCCCGGGCGTGTCTACGATAGTGGGAGATATACGCTCCTTTGATGCGGTCTCCGACGCAATAGAAGAGACGCGACCGCGCGTGATCATCAATGCTGCTGCGATGAAGCAAATTCCGCTCTGCGAGGAGCATCCGTATGAGGCACTGCTGACCAACAGTGTCGGCACCCACCATCTCATTCGTGCAGCCAAAGCGTACGCGCGCAAACACCGGGGTCTCAAAGTCATATCAGTCTCCACGGACAAAGCGGCAAAGCCGGTGAATGCGTATGGTATGACCAAGGCGCTGCAGGAACGCATTCATTTGCGTGGTAATGGTGCCGGACTCATCGCCACCTGTGTGCGCTACGGCAATGTGCTGGAATCTACCGGATCGATCATCCCCCTTTTCAAAGAAAAAATTGCGCGCGGTGAAAGCCTGCCGATCACCGATCCGTCGATGACACGCTTTTTGCTCGGCCTCGATGAGGCAGTCGATCTGATATTTCTAGCGCTCAAAGATAAAGAAGGCGGCAAAATATTTATACCGAAAGTGCCCGCGGCGACGGTGGGAGATATCGCGGAGGCGCTCATTCAAGCTTCGGGCAAAAAGATCACGAAGAAAATACTTGGGATTCGCCCTGGCGAGAAAGTGCACGAGATCCTCATTTCCGAAGAAGAGACGTTCCGCACCGAAGAGAAAAAAAGTCACTTCCTCGTGCACGGCGTGAGCTCAAAGCCACGCCAAAGACCGCTCAAGGCGGAGTATTCTTCCAAAGATCACGTGCTGCCTCTCTCGCAGGTCGAAGCATTCCTTCGCGATCGTCATGTCGTCTAATACAGTAACTATTCTTGGGGAGAGCGGCATGCTCGGCTGCTATATCGCAGCGTATTTCGCCGAGCATGCGCGCGATGTTACGACACCACCGCGCTTCAATGCGGCACAGGCGAGTATCGAGTCGCTCACAGAAATATTGCGGCAGTCGGGCGGGCGTGCCGTGATCAACTGCATTGGTGCAATACGTCAACGTGATGTAAGCGAAGAAGACATGCGGGCGGTCAACGCCGAGTTTCCACACCGACTCGCTGCAGCGTGCGCCGCACTCGACATGCCGCTTATTCATATCTCTACCGACTGTGTATTTTCGGGAGCGCGTGGCGGGTATGTGGAAACCGATGTACCTGACGCGCGTGATGTCTATGGCGCGTCGAAAGCAGCGGGGGAGCCGCGGAGTGTAAGTGTCATTCGGACATCGCTCATTGGATCCGAACGACGCAATAAGCGATCACTGCTCGAGTGGGTGAAGACGCGTGCTGGTCGGGAAGCTGATGGGTATACGAATCAGCAGTGGAATGGCGTCACGTGCCTACAGCTTGCTGAATTTCTTGAACGCATCATTGCCGAAGATGATTACTGGCAGGGTGTTCGCCACTATTTCTCACCGCGCTCGGTAAGTAAGTACGAGCTTGTTTCGCTCATCTCCGATGCGTATCACCTCGATGTGCAGGTGCACAAAGTGGACGCGACAGCATCGCGTGATCTCACGCTCGCGAGCGAATATGAGTTCGTCTCACCGCCTGATATTCGTCAGCAACTCATCGAGATGTACGCATTCGATACGTTGCACGGTCTCGCTTAGATCGGATCTTCGTCCAGTTTCCTAAAGAGCGCACCCGTCATCCATTTGTCTTCAAAATAGCGAATGTCTTTCGCGAATTTCTCCATAAGCTCAGTGCTCGGTGCCTGCGTCATGGATCCCTTGGGATGCAGTACGGTCATCGGGAGATAGATGACGTCGAATCCGGCCGCACGCGCACGGTACCCATAATCTGAATCACTCGCGAGATTAAAGAATCCTTCGTCGAGGAGACCGATCTCCTGTGCGCATCGGCGCGTAATGACCATGCAGCCGCCGGCGACCCAGCGCTCGCGTGTCCGCTCGTTTAATTCTCCTTTCGAGACGTGCCCCCATTTGTGGAGGCCTGTCGGGTACGCACGCGTCGTGCCACCGTGATAGATGACATCGGGCTCCTCGGTGTAACAGATCTTGCAGCCGATGACCCCCGTCTCGGGATGCTCGCGCAATTCTTTTTCGAGCATGGCAGCGCACGCGGAGAAGTCAGGGAATTCAAGGTCGTCGTTGCCGAGCCAGATGGCATCGTAGTCGCGATCCATGGCGTAGCGGAGACCGCGATTGCACGCTTTGGTGAAGCCGATGTTTTCGACATTGTTGTTGCGCAAGAATATGTCGCCATAGGCGAAAGGGATCACCGTCTCCGTCGCCGCGGCGAGCGCGTCTTTGCCGGGATATTCCACGGCCATCGAAGGCAAGAGTTTTTCGAGGTACGGATATTTGTGTTCGCCGTAGTAGGGGATGATAAACATGATTTTCATAAGACGGAGACTATCGCACGAGCTGCCAGTAGATGGTGTCCTCAGTCGGGGTGAGTTCGTATGAGAAGCCCTGCTCTTCGCAGAATCGCTTCACTGAATTCGCGACACCCTCCCACTGAAAGTCATCACCCACCATGACCCCGCCATCGTCCAGGAGCGGTGCGTAGCCGGTAAGATCGTCGTATACATCCCGCTCATCGTGCGAGCCGTCGATATACATCAGATCTGCCTTCATGCCGAATTGTTTGAGGTATCGCGCGGCAATCGCCGACGGGAGCGGGAGCGGGACGATGACGTCTTCGCAATGTCGCGAGGCCACATTGTGCAGAAAGCGCGGGTAGAGCGTGGGAAAGCCGTGTTCGAGCTGGAGGAGATTGTTTTCATCGCGCCAGTGTTCCAA
Source organism: uncultured Candidatus Saccharibacteria bacterium (assembly GCA_964545165.1). GTDB lineage: Bacteria > Patescibacteriota > Minisyncoccia > Phycocordibacterales > UBA2100 > UBA10103. The sequence continues at coordinate 22,490 of CAZJEQ010000003.1, read as the reverse complement.
GGAGCCCAGCCAGGTATCGATGGTGAGAATGCAGCTATCGTGGAGTCCGTTGTTCTTGAGTGCGATCCCCATCACCACGGTCGAGAGACCAAGCCATGCGCCGACCTCGATGATGAATTTTGGACGGCGCTGCGCGATCAGCCCCGGTAAGATCTGAATGCCACCATTCCAGCCTTGAATTGTCCCATAGACTGGTTGCCAGCCTTCGAACGCGTCGGGCAGCTTAAGCTTTGCGAGCAGTTCTTGTTTGGTCATACGTGGTTGCGTAGCTCGACTATAGCAGTTACGACGTCTTCAGGCTCGGGCAGGTACTTGGACCAGTCCGCGACATCAAAATCCACGTTCATCGAGCCTCCGCGGAGCGGGTCAAATGGCATGTCGTCGTTGAGGAGTCGGCGGTAGAGCGCCATCGTTTTGTAGCGCGGCGAGCCCTGTCGTACGGGGAATACGAGGTCAGGTGGCTTTACCGTCGCCATCATCACAATCCAGTTATCGAATGCACCGGCGATTTGCACGGGCGAGGAATCGTTGGTCAGGAGGATTGGTGCGCCTTCAAGTATCGCGAAGAGTTCGCCGAGCGAGAGTTTGTCCGTGAGATCGACACCATGTACCGGCACGGTGAGCGGTACCACACCCGTCGTATCGCCCTGAATATGTGAGGCGCTCTTGCCGATGAGTGCAACGCGCAGCCCAGCATCCGCAAGTCCATCGATGAGTGACTGCCACCACTCCTTTGGGAATGTCTTGGTACGCCAGCTCTTGCCGGGATGTACCGCAATAAATTCGCTCGGTTCGCCGCCGAGTTTTTCGGTGAGCGAAGCGCGCTCCTCGGGCAAAACGGTGAGATTGATCTCTTTGTACTCTTCTGGCAATTGCCGATGGAGCATGGCAAGCGCGTGGAAATCTGCCATATGACAGAGGAGGAAATTCGCGGCGCGCATCAGTGGTGCGTGACGATCGGGAAGGGTCCACACGTTTTCGTACGTTACGCCTTTCTCCGGCACAAAGGTATTGTGCATATACAGTGGAATGTCGAGATGTGCATAGGCGCGTGGCCAAAAAGCGCTCATAGTGATCTCCGCATCTGGGTACATCACCTCGCGCATGTATCGGATCACGGGCTCTGCTGTGATGTGATCGCCGAGTCCGCCAACGGCGTTGATATGGATATGACGCGTTGTGGGAGCGCTTTTGAACTCGTTCACATGCTCACGGATGTACGCACGCGCCTTCGCATGTGCACTCTCCCAGTCACCCGGCGTCTCTTGTCGAAAAATGCGCATGCTGGGATACCACGGGCTGCGCTCGTGGGTGCCATCATCGGCGAGGTGCGCATCGGCCCAGTAGTAGGAGGGTGCGTATTTGATGAGGAGCATCACGGGCTTGCCTATCGCCGCCGCGTAATGAGCGATTGACGTGCAGCCGGTGACGACGACATCCATCGAGGCTATTGTCCCAAGCGTGTGCTCCCAATCCGCGGGACCTTTTTGTGTGTCGATCACGGGCGCAGTCGCGGGCATCGCAAATTCTCCCGCATCGCGCTGGAGCGAGAAGAGCTGCCCGAATGCTGTGAGCGGCAGGAGGAGTTCGGGGTCGTAGGACTTCTGCTCGGTCTCCTCGAAATCTTTGTTGCCGCGCCAATGGACCCCGATCTTCAGATTGCCATTCGCGAGCTTGTCGATTTCGGGTGTAAGGCGCGACACATACTCGGGTGATGCCGTGAGGTACGGGAAGGTGATGCCGTCCGATGCGTCTCGCGGAGCGAAATACTGGATCGCATCCATGCCGAGCAGATAGTAGTCGTACTCTTCCGGCACAAGCTTTTTCATATCGACGGCGCGCGCGACGCCCGCGATGCGGCCGAGCGGTCCCACACTTCCGGGAAGTGCGCCTGCAATGACCTCTGCGCCCGCGTTCGCGAGGAGCTGTGCGAAGCGCGCAAAAGCGATCTCATCGCCGAAGCCGCCTTCAAGTGCGAGTAAGGCACGCTTACCGTGGACGTTCATGCCCGGTAAGAGGCGTTTCTCTTCCGGCAATTTGTAGAATTCACTTGAGCGGAAAAATCCCGGCTCTTTCGCGATCAGAGCGAATCCTTCGGTGAATTTTCCCGCCTTCACGAGCCGCTCTCCTTCGGTGCGATAGTAGCCTGGCGCAGTCATGGGGCCCATCATACTCTCAGCTGCAAGCGTATGCACCTTAGCTGAGGACCTCCGTAATATCCGCGTGGGAGACGATCGCCGTGCCGCGACGGCTCACGGCAATGGCGCCCGCGGCATTGCCGATGTGAGCTGCCTCGATCAAGGGAAGGCCTGCGACGAGCGCCGAGGCGATTGCCGCGAGCACGGAATCCCCCGCACCCGAGACGTCGTAGACTTCGCGCGCAACCGCAGGAGCATGCGTGACTTTGTTGGTGCTTTTATCAAATATGGTGATGCCTTCGCCGCCACGGGTGAGTACAATATTCGCCCGCGCGCGCTTGCCGAGCGAGCGAGCGGCGCGCGCCGCGACGAGCGCGTCGGCAATACGCTCGCCAAAGAGATGTTCTGCTTCGAGCCGATTGATCTTGAGTGTGTGAATGCCACTAAAGAGCGCGGCGTTGCGGGGCTTTACATCGGCGAGGATGCGCGTGCCAAATTTTTTCTTGAGCGCCGCGATGAGGACCTTGCCGACGACGCCTTTGTCGTAATCAGAGACGACGACCATATCGATGTCCTCCAGTGCGTGTATCGCGCGCAGGAGTGCGAGCTCGGTCGCGCGGGTGAGTGCGCCGGTCTCTTCGCGATCCAATCGGGTGATGTGATTTTGATCGACAGCGACGCGGGTCTTGGAGGTGGTGGGCCTCGCACTATCCACCACAAATCGCGCGCGAATGCTCGCCGATCGGGCGAGTGCCTGCATACTGCGCGCCTCGCTGTCTTTGCCGACGACGCCGATAAGCGTGACGCGTGCGCCGAGCGCCGCGACATTCGCCGCGACATTCGCCGCACCGCCCAGATGCAGATCGCTCCGCTCTACCTTTACGACTGGTACTGGTGCCTCGGGTGAAATCCGCGCAACCGAGCCGCGGATGTACGTGTCGAGCATCACATCGCCCACAACGAGCAGGTGTTTTTTGCGGAGCGTCTTCAGTGCTTCGGCCACGGTGGATGCGTCCATGGGGAGCAGAATACGCGTCTTCCCACCCGTACGCAAAGGAGCCGCTACGATATAATAGAAAGTATGTTGTTTCAGAAGCTCTCAGGCAAGCGTGCCAACAGCGCTCCCAATACCTCCCCCGGGGTAGCGAAGAGTTTGTGGGTGTGGGGGAGAAATGATGTGGGTCAACTTGGTCTCGGCGACGTCGTGCACAGATCGTCTCCGGTGCAGATTTCGGGACCGGTCAACTGGTCGAATATCTCGGGCGGTGCATCGAGTCTCCTCGCGGTGAAGAATGACAATACACTCTGGGCTTGGGGGGATAACTCCAAAGGTCAGCACGGCCAGCAAGACGGCGGCATCTATTTGCGCCGCTCTTCTCCGGTACAAATCGGCACTCTTACCAGCTGGTTGCACGTGCATATTGGCGGCGTCGCCGGTGCCGTCGCGGTCAAAACCGATGGTACCCTCTGGGCGTGGGGAGGGAATAACTATGGAGAGCTGGGACTTGGCAACAGCGGTGCCGCAGGCGCAACGAGTCGATCGTCGCCTGTACAAGTGGGCACGCTCGCTACGTGGTCGAAGACCGCCGCCGCTCGCGGAGGATCGTCGTTTGGGATCAAGACAGATGGCACGCTCTGGGCGTGGGGTGCCAACGTGGAGAACTCTGTGCACGGCGTACTCGGCCTCGGAGATGTAGTGAGCCGCTCTTCTCCGGTGCAGGTAGGTACGCTTGCCACATGGTCCAGTATTGTCTCAGGTTGGTGGACCACATTTGCAATCAAGACAGATGGTACTCTTTGGGGGTGGGGGAGAACCTCGACGTATGGCGAACTTGGTATGGGAGATGCGGTGAATCGCTCGTCTCCTGTGCAGGTGGGCACGCTCGCGACATGGGCCGAGTTGGCGAGTGGCACCACATCGTTCATCGGGCGTCAGACCAATGGCACCATATGGGCCTGGGGCAATAACACCACAGCAGGGACCGTCGTTGGGGTGCTCGGTCTTGGAGATGTCGTTAGCAGATCATCACCTACGCAAATCGGCACACTTACCACCTGGGCGGCAATAAGAATGGGCGCGTATAACCCGGCGGCAGCACTCAAAACGGACGGGACGTTGTGGACCTGGGGACCCAACGCCTCCGGGCAACTCGGTAAGGGCGATGTCGTAGATCGGTCATCGCCCGTGCAGGTCGGTACTCTGACTGATTGGCTGTCTCCTGGTACACAGCAGGTGGCGACGGGCATGCACTTCTTCCGCCGCGCTTAGATTCATCTTGCAACGGGATCATCAAGGCCCGGCCTTGATGGTAGGGATCTATCGGATCGAGATGTTGAAGCGGTTGGGAACGGTTTCGTACATGAAGCCGTGTACGTATTCAGTGCCGCGAAATGGTTGCGAGAATTCTTCCTCGACGATCGCGACCCAGTCGTGGCCGCCTTCGTCGCGGTGCGCCCACGAAGTGACTTTCCTCAGTAGCTGCTCTTTCGTGCGCACCCAGGAGAAATGATGGATGAGCGGATCCTCTGCGAGCATCACCGGCTCTGCCACATCGAGGCCAGAGTCGCGGAATGCGCCGCGCTCGCTTTCGGAAAATACCAATTGCCGTGTGAGATGGATTTTCGGCATCAAGAGTCCCGCGATCGAGGTCGTCGTCGAGCGGAAGATCGCTTCGCGGAAATACCACCAGCAGGCGAAGGCATAGCCATCGCGCGAGAAATCGAGCGTAGCGAGATACTCGCGCATACGCGTGCCATCGGGCACTTCATCGCCATCAAGAAGGAGTACCCACTCGTTTTTGGCGCGTTTGATGCCTTCCCAGCGAGCGCGGTTGTGCCAGAAGCGCGCCGGTGGTTCCTTGTGCCATTCCATGATCTCGATGTGTACCTCTGGATATTCCGTGCGTACAAAATCGAGATACGAGAGATCTTCCTTCTCGCCATTCAATAGATGATCCGCGCCCACGAGGATGATGTCGGAGCAGAATTTCTTTGCCTCGTCGATCATCGCTCGTAGAAACGGCGCGTCGAGCGAGCAGACGCTGATCACCGTCGAGATCTCCCGCGTGCCCGGTGCTTGGTATTCGGCGAGTGAATCCCACAGCCGCTGCCAATTGGAAAAGGGCGGCATGAGATCTTCGTCATTGACATGGATGGCGAGCGTGGGGATCGGGGAGAAGAGTGTCGTCGGGCCCCGCCAGACAGGATTAAAGGAATTCTCTTCGTTTAAAGTCTCGGTATTTTTCAGGAACCGATCGTAATGATTGATGAGCACGCGCTGCGGAATAAGGAAGGTGTTGGTGGTGCTGTAGGAGACTCGCCAATGGCGCTTGGCGCCTGCGACCACGCGGGTCTCGGCAATTTCCCGCGGCAGATAATAGTCGGAATAGTCGACCGGAAAGATCGCGACCTCCTGGCGGCCGAGATTTCTTGAGAACTGGTGGTACGCATCCCACATCTCTTCGAGCGCACTCGCCTCGTGCAAGTAGTCGTCCTCGACGAAGTAGATGAGTCCCTGTGACTCGCGTCCGCGCTCGATGCACGCCTTGAAAGACGCGCCATTGCCGTTGCTCTCCAGTGAGACCAGCTCGGTCGGGAAGGGGCACAGATCGAGGAGACGCTGCATCCTCGCGAGCGCCTCAGGGCTCGAGTGATCATCGAGGATGCTCAGCGTAATGGCGACGTCATTGCGTCGCTCGAGCCGAAGCAGCGAATACACGAGCGAGCGCAGGCAGCGTATCGTGAGCTCTTCCTTGCCCCACGCATCGGTGACACGCGGCATCCCTTCACGGAAATTCCCGCTCGCGTGCGTCCGCAAAATCACATCGAGTGGTTTTTTGTGCGTGGAGCTTATCGCGCCATCTTTCTCTACCGGCATCGGCATCTTGAAGTGCGCAAAATAAGCCGGATCGAGCGTGAAGGTGCCATCTTCTTCGCGCATCATCGAATAGCCGAAATGCGCGCGCTGGTAGGCGATCTTGCGCGCGGCGTCCTTGGTGCGCCAGGTATGGTGCGTGATATGTGCGAGGCGCTTCGGCACGATGCCGGGCGTCAGCTGCATCATGCGCGTACCGTCGGCGTAGATGAGATCGTTGTCCCATTCAAAATGCGAGAGACCGTCGTGCCTGTCCATGCGGAAGATGCGCGGCGGGAAAAAATCATCCCGCCATTCGAGCGTGTCGAAGATGTAATTCTTTAAATAGAGGTGGTAGTAATCGAATTCCGGTGTAGTGCCGACAAAGTAGAGGATATTTTTTATCTCGTCGACAGTGTAGATTTCATCACCATCGAGGAGCCAGACGAAATCCGCTCCGGCCTCCTCCAGTCGCTTCAAGCCGAGCGTGCGAATATCCGCTTCGCTTTGTGGTGCCGGCAGAATATCGAGTGAAGAAAAAAACTGCTCGTGGTCACGAAGTACCGCGACCGTCGCCTCATCATCATTCGGAAAGCCGAGGTCGGCGTACTCTTTGAATTGGCCGTGAATGGCGGCAATATCGATATCGAAGCCCTCGCGTTTGAGCTCAAGCCATGGCGCGAGCAGCTCCGGCAAGAGGTCATCACAGCCATAGAAACATCCCAGGACTCCTACTTTCATGCGCCGCATCATACTCCAAAGCATCTTTTTGCCGTAGGGAAGGCATTTCCACCTCATTTATGAAGGCCACTTCTTCGGCACGTTATACTTATGCGATGAAGAAGTTCCTGAACTTCCTGAGCTATCACAACGCCGTGCCGATAGCCCTCTCTATTGTGCTCCTCGGCGCCGGCGGCACCTACGCTGCGACCAATCCAGAGGCCATCCTCTCTGCCACCTCGACGGTGCAGTCCATCGATAACACCTTTATCGTCAATACTGATCTTTCGCAGTGGGATTACAAAGTGCAGATCATGGGTGTGACGCAGGATGAAAACATGTACTACGTCGCGTACCAGTACGAGACACTCCAGCTGCAAAATGATGTGTGGCAGAAGGTGCTGGCGGTTGGGCAGATGAAAGCATCGAAAAAAGAGACGGACCAATCCGGCGTGGACCTTGGCATCTTCGTCGCCAAAGAGCTCGCCCAGATTATCGAGCATGAGAAAAAGCTGCTTCTCGCCGCGCAAGATATCGAGAAGAAGAAGGGCGAGTCGCAGCGCACTGTCGCGACGACGTACTCGGGACTCGTCGGTAAATTCCTCGACGATACCGAGGAGACATTTCCGGGCTACGTGCCGGTCGTTGATCCGCGCACAGACGAAGATGAGCTCGCCGCCGCGAATGCCGCTGCAGCCGCGCAGGCGGCAGATATCGAGCGCACCATGAATGTCGCGCTCGCGAATGTCCCCACCGCGGACCAGATCACCTCGATGGTCGACGCGCAGGTCAAGAAATTGCTTGCCGGCACGGTCGCTTCGCCGACACCGGATACACCATCATCCGACAGCTCGGGTGGTCCGACACTCGCCGTCAACGGTGCGAATCCCGCGCGCCTCCATGTGGGCGACGTGTATTCGGATCTCGGCGCAGCCGTCGAAGGATCAGGACCAGAAGGCAATCTCACGGTCCACACATTCGTCGACGGCGAGGAAATGGGCGTGGTCCTCATCAATACGTCTGCGCCCGGCTCGCATACCATCGTGTACCGCGCAACCGACGGGCAGGGCCGCACTGGCGAAACATCGCGCACGGTTATTGTCGAAGCCGCGGAGAGCGTCGAGCCGCCCGTAGAAGAGCCGCCTGTCGAAACCCCGCCGACGGAAACGCCTCCTGCGACGACCACGCCGCCCGTTGAGACCCCGCCAGCTGAAACACCGCCGGTTGAAACCCCGCCGACGGACACTCCGACCCCATAGTTGCCGGCACGATGCCGCGCGACTATCATGCGGACTATGAAGTCCGCTTCAGCGAGTAAGGCAAAAATTGTCTCGATCACTGATGCGGTGCGCTACGCGAACAAGGCGCGTGCAGCCGGTAAGCGCATTGTTACGACCAATGGATGCTTTGATTTGCTCCACGTGGGACACGCCATGTGCTTTGAATTTGCGAAGGCACAAGGCGATCTACTGATCGTCGGCGTCAACACCGACGCCTGGATTCGGAAGTATAAAAAGCGTGAGCCCGTCGTGCCTGCACGTGAGCGTGCGTACATGATCGCGGCGCTCGGGAGCGTCGATTACGTCTTTACCTTTGGTCATGAGACGCCGCATGCATGGCTCGTACTGCTGAAGCCACACGTGCACGTGAAGGGCTCAGATCGTGCCATTGCTGGGAGGCGACTCATTGAGAGCGATGCTGTCGAGGCACACGGCGGACGCGTCGTCTTTTTCCCGCACACCGGCAAACACTCCACGACTGCGATGATCCAGCGCGCCAAGAAGCTCCACTAGAGAAGCGTGCCACTCGCTTGGTACGCCGCGATGCCACGCGTGATGTCGTATGTGGCGCGAAAGCCGAGCACGTGCTCGGCGCGTGAGACGTTGCACTCGATCTGTGACTGATAGGTGGCAGCATAGGGATTGTCGATATACTCCGGCACGCGCGAGGTCCCCAGTGCGCGATTGAGCTCGGCGACAAGCTCATTGAAAGTGGGTGAGTGGCCGCTCGCACAATTAAAGACGCCACTCGCTCCAGCGTTGAGTGCGCATTCATTGGCGCGCGCCGCGTCTACGACGTAGAGGAAATCCCGTCTCTGTTCGCCCATTTTGAAAATACGCGGATTTCCGGCTTTCATCTGCTGTGCCAGCTGGTAGACCATACTCGCCATCTTGCCTTTGTGTGCTTCGCCCGGCCCGTAGACGTTGCAGTAGCGAAGACCGACGATATTGACTGTCGGATTTTTTTTAATGAAATCGGCAGCAAGCTGCTCAAGTGCAACTTTCGATTCCGCGTACGGATTGAGCGGGGTGGGCACCGTGTCTTCCGTGTACGGCCCGGGAGCGTTGCCGTAGATAGCGGTTGAGCTCGCATACACGATCGTGCGTGCGCCGCGTGCGAGACCCTCGGTAAATACTTCGCGCGAGAAGTCGACATTCGCGCGCATCATGCGTGCGCGGTCCATGACCGTCGTGTCGGCGATCGCGGCTTGATGCGAAATGGCATCGAGTGCGCCGACTTTGTCCCACGGCACTGACCCGTCTTCGGTGAGAAGGAACGTGCCGCGGAATCCGCGCGCATCATTCTCGTGTGCGCGAGCCGCTGCAATGACCTCGTGCCCAGCTGACGCAAAGTGCCGTGCGACATTCGAGCCGACGAAGCCCCCTGCACCGGTTACCAGTATTCGCATCCGCGTATTCTAGCCCAGGTTGGGATGGGGAAAAGGGCCGCAAAAGCCTAGAAATCATGCTGCTATACTGCGGTTACTATTCTCAATTAACGACACTTCTATTTATGGTGCGAGTCGCAATTAACGGGTTTGGCAGAATCGGACGCTGCTTTTATCGCGCTGCACACGGACGATCCGACATCGAGATCGTTGCCGTCAACGATCTCGGGACGCTCGAGAGTCTCGCCTACCTTTTAAAATACGATTCCGTCTATGGGCGTGCGAAATTCGACGTGCAGGTAGGTGACAAGGCGCTCATCATCGATGGCAAGAGTGTCAGCGTGTGCAGCGAGAAGGAGCCGGCGACGTTGCCATGGGCGGCGATGAATATCGACATCGTGATCGAGTCGACCGGTTTTTTTACCGAAGCAGAAAAAGCGCAGGCGCACATCACCGCCGGTGCCAAGCGTGTCATCATCTCAGCACCTGCCAAGGGTGAGGGCGTAGAGACCATTCTTCTCGGTGCCAACGAAGATAAATTCGGCACCTGCAACATCACCTCGAATGCATCGTGCACCACCAATGCTGCCAATCCCCTCATCGGTATTCTCGACGAAGCAATCGGTATTGAGCGCGCACTGCTCTCTACGGTACACGCGTACACCGCGAGCCAGAGCATCGTCGACGGGGGCAAGGCAAAGGATGTACGTGAATCACGCGCAGCAGCGCTCAATATTGTGCCCACGTCGACCGGCGCCGCAAAGGCGACGACGATCGCCTATCCACAACTCAAAGACAAATTCGATGGGATTTCACTACGCGTACCCGTGCCCGCGGGCTCGATGGTAGATGTGACCTTCGTGGCCAAGCGTCCAACGAGCGCTGAAGAAGTAAATGCCGCGCTCACTGCAGCTGCCGGGGGCGACAAGTGGAAGCGGGTCTTTGCGGTCTCCAGCGAGCCACTGGTTTCGACGGACATTCTCGGACTTCCATACGGATCGATTGCAGATCTTTCGATGACGCGCGTAGCGGACGGAACGCTGGTCAAAGTCCTCGCGTGGTACGACAACGAAATGGGGTACACGCACACGCTGGTCGAACACTTACTCCAAGTCGCTGCAAAGATGTAGGCATGAAAATTTATTTTGCGGCGGATCACGCCGGACTCGATCTCAAGAGTGCACTCATGGTGTATCTCCAAGAGCTCTCGACTGCGGGGATTCCCTACGAGGCGCAAGATTGCGGTGCGTTTGAATTCGACAAAGCAGATGACTACCCAGACTTCATCGGACGTGCGGCGCAGCTGCTTGCCGACGATGTGCGGCAGGGACTGGATAGTCGCGCCGTCGTCATTGGAGCCTCAGGGCAGGGCGAGGCGATGGCGGCGAATAGATTCCCGGGTGTGCGTTGCGCGCTCTACTATGGTGCGCCGCGAGTGATGCAGACCGATATGAGTGGTCACGAGCTTGATATGCTCGCCTCCAGTCGCGCACACAACAACGCCAATGCGCTGTCACTCGGGGCCCGCTTTCTGTCGGTCGAAGAGGCGCAGGCAGCGCTCAAAGCGTGGCTCTCGGCCCCGTGGTCGGGTGAGGAGCGGCACGCACGCCGCGTACAGAAGCTCGATGCGCTTCCGGGCAATCTCTAATCCACACCCTGGTCACTCGCGCTTCATAAAACCGCTATACTTCACTCTATGGGAGACATTAAGTTTGATGATGGATCGCAAGAATTCTCAGCACCGCCGACACAGGCGAAAGGAGCGGATTTAAGCGGTAAGCTCATTGCATGGGGTATGGCAAAGGATCGTCAGCAGGCGCAGGTGATTTTGATAGTGGTTCTTGTCGTCGCCGTTTTGGGCATCATGTATTTTATGTTTTTCTCCGGAGGCTCTGATGTGCCGAGCACACCCGTGTATAATTAATTTTTATTACGCTATGCAATCCACGTTACATAAAGGCAGCCGCGGCCATGCCTCCCGTCAGGCAGGCTTCACGCTCATCGAGCTTCTCGTCGTGATCGCGATCATCGGACTTCTCTCGTCGGTAGTTCTCGCATCGCTCAATGGTGCTCGCAAAAAGGGTCGCGATGCACGTCGCATATCTGATCTCAAGCAGTTGCAGGTCGCGCTCGAACTCTACTACAGCGACAATGGCGCATATCCGGTCTTGACCACGGTCAACACCACGGCCGCCGGCTTCGCGACAGCGCTTGCTGCGCTTACGACCGACGGACAGATCCCAGCCATTCCAGTGGACCCGGTAAATTCGACCACCGGCAACTACATCTACTACTACAAGACGACCGCTGCTGGCACCTTCTACTGCCTCGGTGCTACACTCGAAACTACACCGCTCCCACCGTCTTCGTGCAACACAGGTGCCTCCGGTATGAATGCAGCAGCACCGACAGGCAACTTCGTCGTCGGCCCGTAATTCGCTCAGTCGATGATTCCAAAACCCGTCCTCATAGGGAGGGCGGGTTTTGTGTTAGACTTTTTGTACATGAAGTACCTGTGCGACCCGCACGTCATCCCCACTAATACGTGTCCGCCGGATCTCGAAGTGCTCGCACGCGAGAGCGACACGTTTGCGAAGTTCTCGACCGACGTGCAGCTCGATATTGCCGATGGCGCATTTGCGCCGGTCACGTCCTGGCCGTATACGGAAGGAGCTATTACCGGCTCCGACATCGTGCATGAGCAGCTGCCGCACGCCGATACACTTACGTACGAGGTCCATATGATGGTGCAAGATCCCGGCCCCGCGGGCGAGCTGCTTGCGCGTATGGGAGCACGACGCCTCCTTCCGCACGTCGAGACACTGCCTGATACGGCAGTGGCGCGTGCGATGTTTGCGCGCTGGAAGGCGCTTGGTGTGCGCGAGATCGGTCTGGCGCTTCTCATCGATACGCCACTCGAAGCAGTTGAGCCATTCATGGGTGAGATTGATGTCGTGCAGTTGATGTCGATCGAGAAAATCGGAGCACAAGGGCAGCCTTTTGATGAGCGCGCTTTGCAGCGCGTCGAGGAGTTGCATGCCATGCATCCGGAACTGATGGTCTCGGTAGATGGTGGTATTTCAGAAGCGAATATTGAGCTCCTCGTGCGTGCGGGTGCCAATCGCCTCTGCGTCGGCTCGGCGATTTCAAAAAGTGAGGATCCGGTTCGCGCATTCATGGCACTCAACGATCGTGCGATGCTTGGCTGCGTACCGCATACACAAGAAGTCACGGTATAATTCCGTGCATGGAGGCTTTGACCGACGCTGAAGTACAGCAGCTTGAAAACAAGGCGCGTGAAATTCGCCAGACGATTATCGAAATGCTTCTCGCCGCAGGCTCGGGACACACGGCGGGACCACTCGGTATGGCGGATATCTTTACTGCGCTTTATTTCTCCGTGCTCAAACACGATCCGAAACATCCTGATTGGGAAGGGCGTGATCGACTCTTTCTCTCCAATGGGCACATCACGCCGGTGAGGTACGCGACGATGGCGCATGCGGGCTATTTTCCTGTCGAGGAGTGTCTGACGCTGCGCAAATTCGGCTCGCGACTGCAGGGCCACCCCGAGCGTGAGAAATTGCCGGGCGTGGAATCGACCTCGGGCCCCTTGGGCTCGGGCCTCTCGCAAGCTTCCGGCTATGCGTATGCGGCGCGCATGGACGGTAAACACTTCCGTGTCTTCTGCGCGATGTCCGATGGCGAGCAGCAAGAGGGAAATACGTGGGAAGGCGTGATGTTTGCTGGCAAGAATCGCTTAAGTAATCTCACGGCTATTATGGATCGCAACAACATCCAAATCGATGGCATGACGGAAGACATCATGCCGCTCGAGCCGCTACGTGATAAATACGAAGCCTTCGGCTGGCATGTCCTTGAAGTAGATGGTCACAATATCGCGCAATTTATTGCAGCGTGCCATGAGGCTGCCGCGATCGCCGAGCATCCGACGCTCATCCTCGCGCACACCATCCCCGGCAAAGGCATTCGCGAGATTGAAGGCGATTACCGCTGGCACGGCAAGCCGCCGTCGAAAGAGGAGGCGAAGGTATTTTTGGACGAACTCCGCACTATGCAGGGCAAGATCACGAGCGAACACCAATAGTCGTATGAGATTTTTGAAAACAGATCGACGCATACAGATACGACTCGAGCGGGGCGAAGCGGTTATCGCGACGCTCGCGGATTTCTGCGTGCGCGAGGGCATACAAAATGCCGTCTTTACTGGCATCGGGGCAGTCAACAACACCGAGATTGGTTACTACAGCGTGGAGAAGCGCGAATATTTCTTTAAGAAGATCTCAGAAGATAGGGAAGTTGCGTCCATGAATGGCAATGTGTCGCTCGTGGATGGTAAGCCTTTTATCCACGCACACGCCGTTCTTTCTGCCTGCGATGAATCGCTCTCCACTCTTGGCGGGCACATCAAAGAGTGTGAGGTCGCGGTGACGCTCGAGGTCTTTCTGATCGTCGTCGACTCGGCAGTGGAGCGGACCCTCAACGATGAGGTAGGGCTTAAACTTCTCAATCTATGACACGTTCAAAGAAGATCTTGCTGATACTGGGGGCAATTATCGTCACGATGACTGGTGTATTGGCATTTCCTTTGGCCGGCATCATGTTCCTTGGCATCGGCTTAGCAACGGGCTCGCTCTTGCTTGCGGTACTCTTCGGTCTCGGAGGACTCGGTCTCGTGTGCGCGAGTATCATATATTCGTGGAGGCTTGCCTTCGTGCAAGGAGTCCGACCATGGTGGTATGCAGTTGCGTACACTCCGGCGACGCTGAATGCATTGGCAGTGTGGTATTGGTCAACCATGTAACTTATATGATCAATCCCGAACAAAAACTCGCTTCAAATATCTTCGATGCGCCGGAGAAGGCACCGACTCGCGACGGATTCGGTAAGGGCTCGGTAGAAGCGGGAAAAGCAGATGAGCGCGTCGTCGTCTGCTCAGCGGACCTTGCCGAGTCGACCCGCGCCGAATGGTTCCAAAAAGAATTCCCCGCTCGTTTTATCGAAATGGGTGTCGCGGAACAAAACATGGCGACGGTCGCGGCGGGCATGGCCAATTACGGCAAAATCCCCTTCATCACCTCATACGCGGCGTTTAGCCCGGGGCGCAATTGGGAGCAGATTCGAACGACGATTGCACTCAACAACGTTCCGGTGATCGTCTGCGGCATGCACGCGGGCGTCTCCGTGGGACCCGATGGCGCGACGCATCAGATGCTCGAAGACCTCGCGCTCATGCGAGCCATGCCCAACATGATCGTGCTCTCGCCGTGTGATGCAGAAGAAGGCCGCAAGGCCACGGTAGCAGCCGCGAAATGTGGCAAGCCCGTGTACCTCCGATTTGGCCGCGACAAGTCAGCGGTGATGACCACCGCCGAGAGTCCCTTTGAAATCGGGAAGGCGAATATCCTGTGGCGTCCGCCAGCGGGCGGAGAGCAGCCGCAGGTCGCGATATTCGCCACGGGGCCGCTGGTGCATCACGCGCTCATCGCAAGCAAGAAGCTCGCCGAAGAGGGCATTATGACGAGTGTGATCAACGTACATACCTTGAAGCCGCTTGACCGCGAGACCATCGTGCGCGAGGCGAAGGCTGCTGGCGCCGTCGTCACGGTAGAAGAGCACCAGATACATGGTGGCCTCGGTGGTGCGATCGCGGAAGTCCTCGCCGCTGAATCCCCTACGCCCATTGAATTCGTCGGTATGCGTGATGAATTCGGCCAAAGTGGTGAGCCGCAGGAATTGATCACGCACTACAAAATGGACGCTGCTGGCATTATCGATGCCGTGAAAACAGCCGTGGCTCGACGCGGCTAGATCGCCGTCGCTTTGAAATCCGCGGGACGCTTTGCGTACCACTCCTCGATCTGCTCAGCGGAGAGGAGGCCTTTTTGTGCGCCAATTTCTTGCACGACATTCATGGAATTGATGTGTCCGCGCAAAAGCGCCTCTTCGAGCGAGAGACCCTTTGAGAGAAAGGCGACGGTGGTCGACGCTGAGGCGTCCCCCGCGCCGGTGCGCTCCATGGGAGGCTTGGGATCTGGATACATCGGTGCGTGCCACATACGACCGTCTTCTTCGCGCGCGTAGCTGCCGTCGCGCCCGTCGGTGATGATGACGATCTTCGGGCCGAGTGCATGGACGCCATCGAGCAGGCGGTGCACATCGTGTTCCTGAATATTGAGAATGCGCTGTGCCTCTTCTTTGTTGCAGAAAAAGATGTGTGTCTGTGAGTACAGATCTTTGAGTGTCTCGGCGCCAAGCTTCATTTGGAAGGTGCCTGGCTGGAAGGCGAGTTTGACGGTGGGGTTTTTCGCGAGGTAGGCAGCGATTTCGTGATGGTAGTCTTCCGTGTGATCGGCGAGCGAGGAGAGGTAGATCCATTTCGGCGGCTCAGCCAATTCCGGCATCTTGTAGGCATATGATTCGTGATTGACGAGGATGGTGCGCTCGCTCTCGTACCAGAGGACGTAATGATAGTTGGTCCGTTTGCCCTCCTCGACCACGACGAGCGACGTGTCGACGCCATTTTCTTTCAGGGCGTCGGTGCAGAGCCTGCCGCGATCATCCGCGCCCACGTGGACACGCAGTCCGGCATGGAGGCCGAGGCGTGCACAGGCGACCGCAGCGTTGGCGCTGTTGCCGACACCGGCCACAACCACGTTGAACTCAAAGGGGACCTTGTCGCCGAAGCGAAGCGAGATGAGGCAGTGCTCACGATTCAGATCACACGTCGCGCTGGCGTCCTTGATGCGGATAAAATCGTCGATCACCGTATCTCCAATAGCGAGTACATCCATGGACAAATCGTAGCACGCTGGCCGAGCGGGTGGATTGCAAAATCTGCGTAAATCCGTATACTCCCGCCATGGTTGCAGTCGTACTTGAAGTAAAGGCCCGTGAGGCACACGAGGGCGCAGAAGCACTGCGCGCTTCTGGTCGTGTCCCGGCCGTCTTCTACGGTCCGAAGCAGGAAGCCACTCCCATCTCCATTGATGCGCGCAAGATCAAGAGCGTCTGGCGCGATGCGGGCGAAACGACCCTCATCACGCTCACGGGTGTTGGGGACAATCAGGACACGCTCATTCACGATATCCAGAGCCACCCGATCACGGGCGAGATTTTGCACGCGGACTTCTACGTCATCGAAAAGGGTAAGAAAGTTGAGGTTAACGTCCCGCTCGAATTCACGGGCGAAGCTCCCGCCGAGAAGCAGGGCCTCATCCTCTCCAAGGTCGTCCACGAGCTTGCTATCGAAGTTTCTCCGGCGGAATTGCCACACTCACTTGAAGTCGATCTCTCGAAGCTCGTCAATGTCGGCGACCACATTCTCGCCAAGGACATCGCGCTTCCGAAATCCGCTGAACTCAAAATCGACGCCGATGAAATCATCGTCTCAGTCTCTGAGCCGCAGAAGGAAGAAGAGGTTCCGGCACCAGCAGAAGGCGAGGCCGCTCCAGCAGAAGCAGAAGGGGCAGCTCCTGCTCCAGAAGCAGAAGGCGAGAAAACAGAGTAAGAACACCGGGCACGAGCCCGGTTTCTTCATTATTGAAAGCACCAGGGGCGGGAATCGTCTTGTATACTGCATGAGACGTATGCGCTTTTCTGTAGGAATTGTCGTGCTGGTGCTCCTTTGTGGTGCGCCTGTGTATGCCGCGACAAGCGTGGAAGAGCGCGCTGCATTGCAGGCGCAGCTCGATCAGATCGAGAAAGATATTGCCAACAATCAAGGCTCGCTCACCGAGCTCCAGCGTCAGCGCACGACGCTTGAGCGAGACATCTCCATCCTCGATACCAAGATCAAAAATGCGCAGCTCCAGATCAAGCAGACTGATGTGGCGCTCAAACAGATAAACAACGACATCACGGACAAGGTCCAATCGATCAGCCAGGTCGACTCCAAGGTCGTCCGCAGCAAGCATTCGCTCGCGCAAATTCTTCGCCGTACACGCGAAGCGGATGATCGATCCTTCCTTGCGCTCGCACTCTCGTCAGGCTCGATTTCTGATGCGTTTGAGCAGATCGACGCATTTGAAATGGTGCAGCGCGAGCTGGGCGCGTCGTTTAGCGAGCTGGGCACGCTCCGTGACGAGCTCTCCGACAGGAAACAATCGCTCGAAGAAAAAGAAGACGAGGCGCAGAAAGTGCGCACTGCCCAGGTCTTGGCCAAACAGGCCGTCGAGCGCGACGAAGCAGCAAAAAAACAGGTCCTCACGGTTACCAAGGGTCAGGAGAAGACGTACCAGCAGATTATTGCTGAGAAGAAAAAACAGGCCGACGCCATACGTGCCGCGCTCTTCGGGCTGCGTGACACGGGCGCGATTCCCTTCGGTACCGCGTACGAATACGCCAAAGAGGCGAGTGCAAAATCGGGTGTGCCGTCAGCACTCATCCTCGCCATTCTCACGCAGGAATCCAATCTGGGCGTGAATGTCGGCTCCTGCTATGTGACTGATCTTGATACGGGTAAGGGTGTCGGTAAAAATACGGGCCGCGCATTCTCCAATGTTATGAAGGCGCCGCGCGACACTGTGCCGTTTAAGCGCATCACCGAAGCGCTCGGCAAGGACTGGTCCAATACGGCGGTCTCGTGCCCGCAGGCGGTGGGCTACGGCGGCGCGATGGGTCCGGCGCAATTTATTCCATCGACCTGGGTCTTGTACGAGAAGCGTCTGACGCAGACGACGGGGGATCCCGTGCCGAATCCCTGGAATGCGCGCACGGCGATATTTGCGACGGCGCTCTATATGTCTGACATCGGCGCCGATGGCGGGACACGTGCGAGCGAGCGTAATGCCGCGTGCAAATACTTCTCCGGCAAATCCTGCGCAGGCGTCTCCACCGTCTACGGTGACAGCGTCATGGATCTACGCGACGACATCCAGGGTCAGATCGATATCTTGAACAGCTAGGACTTCTAGTTCACAGCTTGTCTCGAATCAGATGCTAGGATTTGGGCATGTCTCTCGAGCAATCAAATGGTCCGGATAAGAAGCCGGAGCGGAAGAAGAATGAGGTGGTGAAAGGTCCGCTCAATATTGTAAAGACGCCGATGCAGCGCATCGAGCAGACCGGGCGCCGCGGCATGATCAAGCTTGGTGGGGCTACTCTGGCAAGCTACCTCGTCGCTGAGGCTGCTACGCCGATGACGAGCTCGATTGTGTTAGAGAAAGTTATGCCTGAGCGGCCCGCTGATCTCTCGCCGGCACAGCGAGCAGAAATAGAGACTGAACTAAAGAAATTTGAAGAAGCACGCGCAAAGGGCCTGAAAGACTGGGGGCAGAAATGGTGGGAAAACGCGAAAAAAGGTTTTGATAAACACGGGATCGATGTGTTTTCGTCGATGAAAGAGTTTTCAGAAGAAGGGCTGCGCGCACGCGTGCTCAAGTACGATTTTCTCAAAGAATCGTATGATTCCGCCTATAAAATGGGATATGGTGCGGTGTTTTACGGAGTGTATTCAGCGTACGCTATAGCTACGTTCTACGTAGTGGAAAGTCGCCTGTCGGCATATTTCGAACACAAATCAAAGTACGACGCAGCTCGCAAGACTCAGAATGCAGTGAATGACACGGCGGCAGCGCTTGCCGCTGAACAAATAAAGACCGAGCGTTTGCAGGCAGCATTGGCGAATCTCGAAGCGAGGGTCAAAGAGCTCGAAACGAGCCCACTTGTCTCCCCGGAAGCTTTTGCGGCGCTCATGGAGGATCACAAGAAACTAGATCGCGAAGCCTCGCCGCTTCTTCTGCAGGACCTCTCTACGAGGGTTCCAGAATCCCCCGTCGATAAAAAGGACGAACAGGCATAGGCTCAGACGCCCCTGAGGGTTGTTTTTTTCGGGCTTTTCGGTATAGTGTCGCGACATGAAAAAGGAGATTCACCCGGAAAACTATCGTTTGGTTATCTTCGAGGATGTCACCTCGGGGCAGCGTTTTCTGATTGGCTCAACCATTGATACGGAAAAGACCGACAAATGGGAGGACGGCAAAGAATATCCGGTCTTCCAGGTAGAAATCTCCAGCGCCTCGCACCCCTTCTACACGGGCGTCTCCAAGACTATCGACACCGCCGGCCGCGTCGACAAGTTCAAGAAGCGCGCTGCTGCAGCCAAAAAGAAGTAACGACTCGCTAAGCATGAAGGCCCGCATACCGCGGGCCTTCGTTCTGCTACACTTTTCCTATGTCAGAGAAACCCGTCTTGGACCCGAAAGAATACGCCGATGATCCGCGTGTGGGCTTTTTGGTTACCGAATGGAATCGCCTCACACAGGCGGAGAAGGATGCCGAGGAGCTCGTCGAGGTCGACCCGGCGATGAAAGAATTGGCGGAGAAAGAGCTCACCGATATCGAGGCGCAAAAAGATGAATTGATGAAACAGATGGTTGCCATCATCGGCGACCCGAATGAGCGTGAGTGGCCCAATGAGGTCGTGCTCGAAGTGCGTGCGGGCGTCGGCGGTGAGGAGGCAACGCTCTTCGCGGAGGAGCTCGCGAGCATGTACCTGCGCTATGCAGAGAATCGCGGATGGAAATGGAAATCGCTCGATGAGTCGCGCGGCGCGCTCGGGGGCTTCAAAGAGGCGCAGTATGAGATCAAAGGCCAGGATTGCTATCGCGATCTGCAATTCGAGACTGGTGTACACCGTGTGCAGCGTGTCCCCGCGACAGAGAAGCAGGGCCGCATCCATACCTCGACCGCGTCCGTCGCGATTCTCCCGATCTACAAGCGCACCAAGCTCGTCATCAATCCCTCGGATCTCGAGATCGAGACCTCACGCTCCGGTGGCGCGGGTGGCCAGAATGTAAACAAGGTCGAGACAGCCGTCCGCATCATTCACAAGCCGACGGGCATGGATGTCCGCTGCACCTCGGAGCGCAGTCAGGCCCAGAACAAGGAAAAGGCCATGACGCTCCTCACGAGCCGCCTCCAGCAGGCACAGGATGAGAAGGAGGCGCGTGAGCGTGCGGCAGATCGCAAGCAGCAGGTCGGCACCGGTGATCGCTCGGAGAAAATCCGCACCTACAATTTTCCGCAGGACCGCATTACCGACCATCGCGTCAAGGAGTCCTGGTCCAATATCCCGAAAATCATGGGTGGTGCACTCGGCCCCATCCTGGAGATGCTCGCGAAGGCCGATCGGGGCGAGATTGAGGTCTCGGGCGAGACGGTTGCGGACTGACGTCTCATTTGGTATATTCCTCGCACGCCCTAGGGCGGCATTTTTTCATCACCTATGTCACTCGTGAACGATCTTAAGACTCTCTTCGATGCGGGCGCTCATTATGGCTACCCGCGCGCACGCCGTCACCCTACTGCCAGCAAATTCCTCTTCGGTACCAAGGACCGCACCGACATCTTCAATCTCGAAGAGACCGAGAAGCGTCTTGAGACCGCTCTTGCGTTCGTCTCATCCGTCATCGCGAGCGGCCGCCAGGTCGTCTTCGTCGGCGGCAAGCACGAGGCGATCGCCATTGTGAAGTCCTGCGCCGAGAAGACCGGCTCTCCGTACGTCGCGGGTCGCTGGATTGGAGGCACGCTCACGAATTTCAAGAATATCCACAAGCGCATCGAGCGTCTCCAGAAGCTCATGGAAGACAAAGAGTCTGGCGCCCTCGAGAAGTACACCAAGCGTGAGCGTCTCATGCTCGATCGCGAGATCGAAGAATTGCAGGGTCGCTTCGGTGGACTCTCCAACATGTCAGTACTCCCCGGCGCACTCTTCGTCGTCGATACGCGCTACGAGGAAACGGCAGTCGCCGAGGCCAACCAGCTCAAGATTCCGGTCGTCGGTCTCTCATCGTCTGATTGCGATTTCGCACTCGTGCAGTATCCGATTCCTGCCAACGACACCTCGATCCGCTCCATTCGTCTCGTCTGTGAAGCGGTCGCCGAAGCGGTGCAAAACGGCAAGGGCGCTGGCCAGAAGTAAGCGGGGCTTCACGGCGCAGACGCGCCGTTTTATCATTACAACAACATAAGCATTTTTGTTCTATGGAAATCACTACTGACATGATCAAGGCGCTTCGTGATGAGACCTCTGTCTCTGTCATGCAGTGCAAGAAGGCACTCGAAGAAGCTGGTGGCGACCTTGAGAAGGCCAAGGTGATTCTTCGCAAGATCTCTGCGCAGACAGCAGGGAAGAAGTCTGATCGTGAACTCGCGGCAGGCATCGCAAGCGCCTATGTGCACGCAGGTGGCTCGGTCGTCGGCGCGGTGGTCCTTTCCTGCGAAACGGATTTCGTGTCACGCAACGAGGCGTTTGGCGCGCTTGCGCGCGATATTGCCATGCATGTCGCGGCGATGGCACCACAATTTAAATCACGTGAGGATGTGCAGGAGAGCGACATCGCTGCTGCCAAGGCGGTCTTCGAAGGCGAGGTCGCGAATGTCCCAGCGGAGAAGCGCGAGAAGGCGCTCGAAGGCAAGCTCGCGAGCTACCTCGCGGATAAGGTCCTCCTCGACCAGCCGTTTGTAAAGAATTCCGAAATCACCGTGCGCCAGCTCATCGAGAGTCATGTGCAGAAATTCGGCGAGCGCGTCGAAGTCACTCGCTTCGAGCGCCTCGCGGTCAAATAATGTATGGCGATAGCGTTTGCCATCTTCGCGCTTTCGCTCATCGGCATCAGCGGACTCTTCGTCTTGAAGATGTGGGAGATGCGCACTGCGCGTGATATCGCACCGGAAATACGCGAGCGTGCCGATCAGGCAGCGCTCATACTCAAGCAGCTCATCGCTCGCTCCCAGGAGGAGGCACGCAAGCTACCGCCAGAGATCCTGATCCTTGCGCGCACGATTCTGCATGACGCCGCGCTCGGCGCTGCAGCGCTTGCGCGCTATCTCGAAAAGCAGTCGCATCGCGTCGCCGAGAAAGTCTCGCACAAAGCCTCCTTTGAGCGTCGCGAGACCAACAATCATTTCCTCAAGAATGTGAGTGAGTATCGCAACGGCAACGGGCTTGATACATCCGACAACAACGGGCAGAATGCCTAAACGCCACCTTTTCGAAGGTCGCGTTTATTGAGACAATCAGCCAGCGCCGCTTTAGCTCAGTTGGTAGAGCAACTCTTTTGTAAAGAGAAGGTCCCCAGTTCAAGTC
>CAZJEQ010000002.1:101444-128688 GCA_964545165.1 uncultured Candidatus Saccharibacteria bacterium | reverse complement strand
TCTAACGGTTAGGACGCCGGCTTTTCAAGCCGTTAATCGGGGTTCGATTCCCCGTGGGGTCAAAAAAGACACAAACATCCCGCCTGCGCGGGATTTTGTGCTTTTTTGACGGGCGGAGCGATGTGAGGCGAGTACGCCGAACTGCGAGCCAGGGTCGTGGAATTTTCTGCGCGACGGCGCAGAAAATATCCCTGACCACTATGGATGGCGCTTGTAGAGTTAAAAATGTTAGTCTATCGGCAATGACTCGGGCATACGCGCATCTCGGCACCATCAGTGTTTTCTTCGTTGCGGTACTCCTCATTTCGAACATCGCATCGACCAAGATCGTGCAGCTCGGCTCACTCACGTTCGACGGCGGCACGCTGCTTTTTCCGCTCTCGTATATCTTCGCCGACATCCTCACGGAGGTGTACGGATTTGCGCGTGCACGCCGCGTGATCTGGCTCGGCTTTTTCTGCGCACTCGTGATGTCCGCGATTCTGTACATTGTCGGGATGCTTCCGGCGGCAGCGGACTGGGGTAATCAGGGTGCATACGATCTCATCCTCGGCCAGGCACCGCGCATCGTCGCCGCGAGCCTCATTGCGTACCTCTGCGGCGAATTCATCAATTCATACATTCTCGCCAAGATGAAAGTCTGGACGGCAGGCAAGTGGCTCTGGATGCGCACCATCGGCTCCACACTGGTCGGCGAGCTCGTCGACAGCACCATATTCATCCTCGTCGCTTTCGCCGGTGTTTTGCCGACTTCGCTTCTCATCACGCTCATCGTCTCAAATTACGTCTTCAAGACTGCAATCGAGATACTCTTTACACCGGCGACATACGCGATTGTCCGCTATCTCAAGCGCGCGGAAGGCGAGGACCATTTCGACCGAGATACGCGCTTTAATCCTCTCTCCTTCAAGAACGACGGCTGAGGTCGCCCTTCTCTCGCCCTCTTCACATCGCGTGAGGGGCTATTCCCAGATCAGGGCATTTGTGCCATGCTATATGCAGTGGACACTAATATCGGTGTTCCGTAGCTGGAGGGTTTGCATCATGTTACCTGCTTTGCCTTCGCTCGCCGCGACTGATGTGGTCGCGGGGGCAGTCGCCAAGGTCGCGCTCCTCGATTTGGGGCCGATCAAGTACAAGCTCGTGAAGGATCCGGATGGCCCGCTTTGGGATCGCGCGACGGCCGATCTCGTCGAGGTGGACTACCGCCGGTTCCTCGTCATGTGCGCGCTCTATCGCGATCAGGTGATCGTGCCGGCGACGCTGGTCGACAAATTCTGGCACGCGCACATCCTCGATACGCTCAAGTACGCCGAGGACTGCCAGAACGCGCTCGGCTTCTTCCTGCACCACTTTCCTTACTTCGGGATGCGTGGCACAGAAGATCGCTCTGCGCTTGAGCGCGCGTTCGAGCTGACGGAAACCATCTGGGCGCATCACTTCGGTGCACCCTGTGTCGGTACGAAGGCGCCGTCTCTGTGCGGCCCTGCGAACTGCGACCCCAGCGTGGTCGGCGCACGTCCGTCTCTGTGCGGCCCCGCCAACTGTGACCCAAGTGTCGTCGGAGAACGTCCGACGCTCGCGGCTGCGTAGCCGCCCATCATCGTGAAGAGTCCCGCCGCTTTCGGCGGGATTTCTCTTTTTGACGCACACGCGGCTTCATCCTCGCTTCAGCCGCTATAGTGACACTACGGTAGTGACTGACGCATTGCGGGCATTTGTCTCGCGCTACCATCTACTCGCTGGCGCGCTTTTCATGTGTGTGTGGATCTATGCCGCGCTCAATCCGCTCGATCGAGGGACGTGGCTTATGGAAAATGTGCTGGTCTTAATCTTCGTGCCGATCGCCCTCATTGCTGCAAAATACTTCCGGGTCTCCAAGCTCTCTTTCGCGCTGGTCGCGCTCTTTTTCACGCTCCACGTGATCGGGAGCCACTGGGGATATGCCGATGTGCCATTCGGATGGACGCTTGGCGAATGGATCGGCTCGGCGCGCAACACCTACGACCGTCTCGTACATTTCTCCTTTGGACTCCTCCTCGCATATCCGATTCGCGAAATATTTGTACGCGTGACGCAATCAAAAGGCGTCTGGTCGTTTGTATTTCCGCTCGACATCACGCTCTCACTCTCAGCGCTCTTCGAGATTGCAGAGTGGATCGCATCGGTCGCGGTCAACGGCCCGGTCGGCATTGCCTACCTCGGCGCGCAGGGTGATCCGTGGGACACGCAAAAGGATATGGCCTGTGCGGGTGTGGGGGCACTGCTCACCATACTCATTTTGCTAGTGATCCATATCCGTCGGAACAGGGGATTTAGCCAGGAAATGCGTGAAAGTTTACACATACTTCCATAGTTGACTCTGTATTTCTATCGTGGCATAATCGAGTCTGTAAACAGAGTTTAATTGATTGGGAGCTTCGGAGCTCATTCGAGCACCTGCCCAATCCAACAAGGAGGCAAGCCATGGGCTTGTTGGTGACCCTGTACCACTTCGTTGCCGGATTCTTGATTCCCTCTATCGGTATGGGATTCGGAATCGGCATCGACGTGACGCTGGCGACAGTCGCGAAGTTTCGCGACCAGACGCTCACGTTCAACAACTGGACGCGCTGGATCATGTTGACGCATATCGGGTTTCCGATGTGCGGCTACTACGTCTTCTGGGGCCTCGGTCAGGCATATCCAGGGGCCAATTTCTGGCTCGGACTGATCGGCTTTGCGTTCGTCGCGCTCTTCGTCTACGAAGTGTTCTGCGGCGCACTCGGGGTCACACCTGTTGTTGGTCTCTCGGATGCGATGACGAGACTCATCCCCATCAAGAAGGAGAACGCCGCGCGCTTCATTCAGATCATGGCGGTCAGCTGGGATGCGCTCTGGAGCGGTCCCGCGAAGGCGGCGCAGACGGTTGGCTGGTCGCTCACACTCGTCAACCTGTCGTTCGTAATTGCTGCCCTCGTCGTCGGTGGGATGGCGCACTATTCGCTGAAGGGTGCATTCTGGCTCCGCAAGCGCAATTTCGCGGATAGCGAAACGATGGCGCGCCGCATCGTCTGGGCCAAGCTCGTCGAACTCTCCGTGATCGGTGGATTCGGCGTGCTCTCGCTCTGGAACGGCGTATGGGGCGGCGGCAACATCTACGCGTCGATTATCATGGCACTCGTTTTCCTCGGCGTGCTGTTCATCTGGTACCACATGGAACTGATGGACCGCGCGCGCGATGAGGCCCATGAAGCGATTGGCGATGTCGAGGAGCAACAATTCCTGCGCGCTGCATAGCAGCATCGCAAAAGATCTTCCAGCGGCGGCGGGCACCCTCGGGTGACCCGCCGTTTCGTTTTACTCAGCGGAGTGTTTCTCAAACCCCAGATTATTGAGCGCGAGTTGTCGGACGGCATGTGCTGTCTCTTCGAGAGAGGCGGGGAGAGCTTGATGCACGATGGGGACGACTGAATCCTCGTCCTCGACTGAAAGTGTGGCAGTTCCATCTGGCTTCCAACGCACGATGATCTCTCGAGATGAATGATGCGCGGCGTAGCGCCACTCTGGGCCTTGATAGAAGCGCGCGCTCACTCTTACGCGTTTTTCCCGTGCGTCGATGCGCGTCTCCATGCTCAATCCCTCTTTCTGCAGATCTATACGCAACTGCTCGGGAAAGAGTGTCGAGATAAGGTGCGCGTGCAATTGATCGCGCTCTTGGATGAGCCGGGGACCTGCCTCAAAGCCCAGCTCTCGGAGCTCGTGAACTCGCTCAAGGAGCGATGAGAGGTCATCGGTGCGTGCTGCCTCGGGTGAAGAGACACGTGGAGTCTCGCTCCGGGATCTTTCCATGCGCCTAGTCTACCATCGCTTTGTGGGGGCAAATGGCCCTGCTACAATGCTCGCGATGTCGAGGAATTTCATGGAGATGCTCAATGCCCAGTGGGATCAGGGGCGTTTTTTGTGTGTGGGGCTCGACACTGATTTCGACAAGATTCCCGAGGCTGCGCGGTTGACTGGCGTGCGCGAATCAATCGTGACCTTCAACCGTGCCATCATCGAGGCCACCAAGGATGTTGCGGGCTCATACAAGCCCAACAGCGCCTTCTACGAGCGCCATGGTGAGCAGGGCTGGCTCGCCCTCCAGGAGACGATTGCGCATATCAATATGGTAGCGCCGGAAGTACCCGTGATCCTTGATGCCAAGCGCGGCGATCTCGGCAATTCCAGCGAGGGCTACGCGATGGCCGCTTTTGATAATTTGAATGCCAATGCGATTACCGTCCAGCCCTATCAAGGGCAGGATGCTATCCAGCCGTTTTTGAATCGTGCGGATCGTGGCGTCATCGTCCTTGCGCGCACGTCGAACCCCAGTGCACGTGAATTTCAGGATCTCGATGTAGGCGGCGAGCCGCTTTATATGCGCGTCGCGCGCACTGTCGCGAATGAGTGGAATGCCAATGGTAATTGTGGCATCGTCGTCGGTGCGACGTATCCCGAAGAGATGCAAAAAATTCGTGAAGTCGTCGGTGATGTGCCGTTTCTCATCCCAGGCATCGGCGCACAGGGGGGCGATCTTGAGAAGACCGTGCAGTGTGGCAAAGACAGCCGCGGCAAGGGAATGATGATCTCGGTCTCGCGCGGCATTCAGTACGCGTCCGCTGGCAGCGACTTTGCAGAAGCAGCGCGCGCCAAAGCACAGGAGTACGATGCGGCCATCCGTGCTGCGCTATAATCGTGCAATATGACTGAAGAACAAGTCCTCGAAATTCTGGAAAACGTCGGTGCATTCCGCTCCGGCCACTTCGTATTCGTCTCAGGCCTCCACGCGGATACGTATGTGAATAAAAATGCGATGTATCCGTATACCAAGGAGATCTCGCGCCTGTGCCGCGGCATTGCGGAGAAATTCGCTGGCAAGGGCATTGAGGCGGTGGTCGGCCCTGCGACTGGCGGCATCATCCTCTCGCAATGGGTCGCGCATCATTTGAGCGAGATGGAGGGCCGCGATGTCTACGGCGTCTATGCGGACAAAGACGGCGAAGGATTCGTTATCAAGCGTGGCTACGATGATCTCATCAAAGGCAAAAAGACGCTCGTCGTCGAGGATCTCGTGACCACCGGTGGTTCGCTCAAGAAGGTCGTCGCCGAGGCGACGCGTGTGGGCGCGGAAGTCGTGGGTGCAGTCGCGGTATGCAATCGCGGCAATGTCACGCGAGAAATGGCAGGGAATCCACCAGAGTTCGTATCGATGCTCACGGTGGATCTCGAGCAGTGGCCAGCGGAGACCTGTGAGCTGTGCGCCAGCAATATACCCGTCAATACCGATGTCGGTCATGGCAAGGAATATCTCGCCAAGAAAGGGCTCGTCTAGCGCACGCGATCTTCATGTGTGCGAGTGATATAGTGAGTTTCGTTAACACATAATCTCTTTTATCTATGTCTCGAACAGGAATGATATGGGCCGCCGTGATTGTTGTTCTCCTTGCCGTTGGTGCGTACTTCTTCTGGAGCATGCCGCCGGTGGATGAGGGTGCAAACACGACTTCAGGTGATCAGGTCAACACGATCGGTGATGGTCAGGAGGCACCGGGGCCGGAAACGGTGCCGAGCGGCACATCGACCGGCTCGGTCGATGTCGGCACGGGAAGCGGCTCGACCTCGTACAGCGCGACCGTTGTCGCGACGCATAATTCAGCGACGAGCTGCTGGACGATCATCGATGGCAATGTGTACGATCTCACGAAGTGGATCCCACAGCATCCGGGCGGTGCAGCAGCGATCAAACAGCTCTGCGGCAAAGATGGCACGGCGCTCTTCCATGGTCAGCACGATGATGCCAAACGTCAGGCCGACATTCTCGCAACGTTCAAGATCGGCGTCCTCGCCCAATAACTCATGCGCTTCCTTGATCGGTATAGCGAATACGCGCCGCTCGTGCTGCGCCTGGGTCTCGCGATCGTGATTCTCTGGTTTGGCGTCAATCAGCTGCTCTCGCCGGAGCAGTGGACTGCCTGGGTGCCTGGCTGGACAGCAGCGCTCGGCCTCACACCCGAGACGGTAGTCTTCCTCAACGGCATCTTCGAGATTGTTACAGGTCTCCTGCTCGTCCTCGGTGTCTACACGCGCCTGATTGCGCTCGTGCTCTTCGTGCACCTGCTCGTGATTGTTTTCGAAATTGGGATAACCGCCATTGGCATGCGCGATGCGGGGCTCGCGACTGCCTTCTTGGCACTCGCGCTCGACAATCGTTCACGCTTTGCACTGTATCCGCGCTCGACTGCCTAATATGGATGAGTTTCCAGATGAGATTGTCATCAAGCTGAAGAAGGTTCAATCGCTTCGTTACGGGGAAAATCCTCATCAATCAGCCGCGCTCTACAGCACGGCTGAAAGCGTGGGCGGCATTGCTGCCGCCAAGCAGCTTCAGGGCAAAGAGCTGAGCTTCAACAATATTCAAGACGCCGATGCCGCGCTCGATTGCGTCGCGGAATTCCAAGGCCCTGCGTGTGTCATCGTAAAGCACATGAATCCGTGTGGCGTCGCCGAGACGGATTCGCTGCATGATGCGTATCTCAAAGCATATGCGTGCGACACCGTATCTGCATTCGGCGGCATCATTGCGGTCAATCGTACGCTCGAGAAAGAGACCGCGGAAGAGATTGCCAAGATCTTCGTCGAAGTCGTGATCGCGCCCGAATATTCTCCCGAGGCGCTCGCGGTCTTTGCCGCGAAGCCCAACGTCCGCGTCTTGATCAGCGAGATCCCGAGCCCGACGCGCGAGGGCATGCTGGTGCGCTCGATCTCCGGTGGCTATCTCGTGCAATCGCGCGACGATAAAGTCGCCGAAGCATTCAAAGTAGTCACCAAGCGCGCTCCGCGCGAGCGTGAACTTCGCGATGTGGAATTTGCATACAAGGTCGTGAAGCATGTGAAATCCAACGCCATCGTGTATGTGAAAGATGGTGCGACGCTCGGCATCGGTGCTGGGCAGATGAGCCGTGTGTACAGCGCGAAAATCGCGGCGCTCAAGGCTGCTGATATGAATCTCTCGCTCGAGGGATCGGTCATGGCATCGGATGCGTTTTTCCCATTTCCCGATACCGTCGAGGTCGCGCACGAAGCCGGCGCGGGCGTGATTGTTCAACCGGGGGGCTCGCTCAAAGATCAGGATTCCATTGATAAGGCGGACTCGTTCGGCATGGCGATGGTCTTCACGAGCGTCCGCCATTTCCGCCATTAATGGTGGAAGCCCCGGACCATTATCCGGGGCTTTCGACGTAGAACTGTTGCGGGCGGACGGTCTGTGCGCCTCGATCGACGAGCCGCAAATTGGCTGCCGAGACACTCCTGATGAGGAGGGCGAAGTATTCGAGCGACCGGACGTGCGTCGCGGATTTCTCACCGACACGCGCTGTGAGCGTCGCTGGATCGAGAAGATCGCACATGCGAATGAACGTACCCTTGTCTTCGCGCATAATCGGAAACGCAATGGCAAACGGAATCTTGATCTGCTCTTGGGGAATCACTGAGAGCTCGCGAAGCAAAGAAACGATATGCCCGCACTCGGCGTCGGCAAGTACTCCCTGGATGCCTTCCAGTGTAAGCGTGGTCATGGGCGTCCTCCAGAAACCTACGTTGACGGTACCACTGTAGATATCTGCCGCAAGTCCCGTGATGAGGCTGGACTTCTCGAGGTGTGCACGTATTATCGAAGTATGAAGACGGTGCCGTTTACCAAAGAGCAGATTCTCACGCTCACGAGCGCGCACCCGACGCCGCTGTATATCTACGACGAAGCAGGAATTCGTGCGCAGGCGCAGAAGCTCATCAAGGCATTTAGCTGGAATCCTGGCTTCAAGGAATATTTCGCGGTCAAAGCCCTGCCCAATCCGCGCATTCTGCAGATCCTCAAGGAGGAGGGCTGTGGGACCGATTGCTCCTCACTCGCCGAGATCATGCTCTCGGAGCGCGTGGGCATCACCGGCGAGGAGATCATGTTTACCTCCAACGACACGCCGATAGAGGAATTTAAAAAAGCACGTGAAGTCGGTGCGGTCGTCAATCTCGACGATATCGCGCACATCGCATACATCGAGCGAGGCGATCAGCTGCCCACGCTGCTCTCCTTCCGCTACAACCCTGGTGCTGCCAAAGAGGGCAACAAGATCATCGGCTCTCCGCTCGAAGCAAAATTCGGCATGACGCGCCCGCAGATCATCGAGGCGTACAAGATCGCCAAGGCGAAAGGCGTCGAGCGATTCGGCCTGCACACGATGGTCGTCTCCAATGAATTACGCAGCGATTACTTCGTCGACACGGCACGGATGCTTTTCGCGCTTGCCGCAGAGGCGGAAGACGCGACCGGGGTGACGATCGAATTCATCAACCTCGGCGGCGGTATCGGTATTCCGTATAAACCGGAAGATAGTGAGGTGGATATTGCAGCAGTGGCACAGGGTGTGCGTGAGGCGTACGAGGCGGCATTCGGTGCACGGGCCAACAAGCCCAAAATCTTCCTTGAATGTGGGCGCTACATCACAGGCCCACACGGCTATCTGCTGACCTCGGTGCGACACATCAAAGACACGTACAAGAAATATGCAGGGCTCGATGCCACCATGGCCAATCTCATGCGTCCTGGCATGTATGGTGCCTACCATCACATCACGGTCCTTGGCAAAGAAACGGCCCCCGCGACGACGCTCTACGACGTGGTCGGCTCGCTCTGCGAGAACAACGACAAATTCGCCATTGATCGACAGCTGCCCGAGCTCGCACCAGAGGATATCCTCGTGATACACGATGCCGGTGCGCACGGCCATGCCATGGGATTCAACTACAATGGTAAGCTTCGTTCGGCAGAATTTCTCATGCACCCCGACACATCGTTTGAAATGATCCGGCGCGCCGAGACGTACGACGACCTGTTCACAACGCTCACTTTCTGAGCAATTGACAAGGCTCGCCGCACAGTGTTATCTGAGTTTAGGCCACTAATCCGACGGAGGAAACGATGCCGACCCCGACGCAGACCGCGAATGCTCTCGCTCAGCTCCAGATGACCGCGGGACACCGCAAGTTTACCGGTCTCTTCTTCACGCCACTCGACACCGAGCTCTCGTACTCGATCCAAGCCGTACAAAGTGCGATTCCCGTACTCGCGTTCGACGGGCTCGATTGCGCGGTGATCGGACAGCCGACGCCTCGCGACGGTCGCCGACCGATCCCGACCGTTGTTGTCGAGCTGACGTATCCCGCCGACATGGACGACGACGATGTGCGTGCGCACTTCGACGTCCTGATGACGGATTGCGGCGCGATGCTCACGACCTGCGGGCACTTGCCGCTCTTCGCCGAGATTCATCCGGAAGAATGTCACCATCCTGTCACGGATGAGATCGCGGCTCCGCCCTAGCGGAGCGATGGTGGAAGACGCCTGGTTGCGTCTTCGCAAGGACACGAACGCCGCTCATTGAGCGGCGTCCCCTTTTTATATTTCCATCTTCGCGCCGTCGCCGCGATGGATAAACATATAGATGTCTTCCAGTGCCTTCACGGCGTCGCCCGCGGCGATGTTGTTTTGATGATAGAGACCATCGGTGATGTCTCCCGCTGCCCAGACACGTGGGTGCGAGGTGCGCTGCGTGCGCGGGTCTACCTTGATCTGCTTCGTCTCATTCATTGCAAGCGCGTCACCCACCCAGCCAGTATTCGGCAAGAGGCCGATCTCGACGAAAATGCCTGCGACCGGGAGCAGCGTCTCGGTGCCGCTCGGGTCTTTGTATGTGATACCGGTGACGAACTGCTCGCCGACGACCTCCGTGATCGCGACATTGGTGATCGCTTTGAAATTTGGCTTGGCCTGCGCGGCCGCGACGGAAATCTCATCGGCGCGGAAATCCGCTGAGCGGTTGAGGAGTGTGACTGATGTGCAGTACGCGACGAGCTGCAGCACGGTTTCAAATGCAGCGTTGCCACCACCGATGACGGCTACATCCATGCCGGAAAAGAGCGGACCGTCGCACGAGGCGCAGTAGGTGAGGCCTTTGTTGTCGAACTCCGCTGCGCCGGGGACCTCGAGCTTCCTGCGTTGCGCACCGGCTGCGACGAGGAGTGCCTTGGCCTGGTGGGTGCTTCCGTCGGCGAGAGTCACCTCGACGTGATCATCGAAGGTCGCGAGCTTGGTGACGAGCTTCGGTGAGAGGATCTCAAGGAATTCACCACGGTATTCCTCGACGTGCTTTTTGAGTGCATCAGCGAGATCTGCGCCGGCGATTTTCGGTGTGCCGATCCAGTTTTGAATCTCGGTTGAGACATTGCTCTGCCCACCCCACTCGGCAGTGATTTGCAGTGTCTTGAGTTGTTTGCGTGCCGCGTAGACGGCAGCCGAGGCGCCTGCGGGCCCGCCTCCGATGATGATGAGGTCGTGCATAGTTACGGAATTATAGACCATAAAAAAGAAAGACCCTCTTGCGGGGCCTTTCTTTCGTGGTCATTTATTTTCGTCGGAGGAAGGAGGGAAGTCCGCCCCAGTTGTCTTCGTCGTCGCCGTCCTTTTCCATCGGCTTCATCGGCTCGGCGGTCTTAATTGGATCGATTTTAACCGGCTCTTTCTTGAGCGCTTCAGCGGCAGGATCGATGATCTTCTTCGGCGGCTCCATACGAGCTTCTGGGCGCTTCGAGGCAGGCGGGACATCGGCATCTGCCTTGCCACCCGTCACACGCTGACCAAATGGCACTGGCTGGCGCGCAGGAGCCTCGGGGAAGCCCGTAGCGATGACGGTGACGCGTACGGCGCCCTTCTTGAGCGAGGAGTCGGTAACGGCACCGAAGATGACCTTGGCCTCAGGATCGATGGCTTCGGTGATGACATTGGCGGCATCCTGGACTTCGAGCATCCCGAGATCATCGCCACCGGCGATCGAGAAGAGTACGCCCTTGGCACCCGTGATCGACACTTCGAGCAGTGGCGAATTGATGGCAGCGCGTGCCGCATTTTCTGCGCGCTTGTCACCGATCGCCGTGCCGATACCCATGAGTGCGGATCCGGCATTGGCCATGATCGAGCGCACGTCGGCGAAGTCGACGTTGATGATACCGGTCTGGGTGATGAGATCCGAGATACCCTCGACTGCCTGTTTCAGTATGTCGTCGCACATCGCGAAGGCATTCTTGATGCCGGTCTCGCGCGTCACGATCGAGAGGAGCTTGTCGTTGGGAATGATGATGAGTGCATCGACTGCTTTGCGGAGCTCCGAGAGACCCTGCTCAGCGAGGCGCAAGCGCTGCTGACCTTCAAATGAAAACGGGCGCGTGACGACGCCGACGGTGAGTGCGCCGAGCTCGCGAGAAATTTTCGCGACGACCGGTGCGGCGCCCGTGCCGGTGCCACCACCCATACCACCGGTGATGAAGACCATGTCAGAGCCTTTGACCGCATCCTGGATTTCTTCGCGTGTCTCTTCCGCTGCTTGCTTGCCCGTGTCGGGATTCATGCCCGTACCGAGTCCGCGGGTGAGGGTCTTGCCGATGTGGATTTTCTTCTTGGCCTTGGACTTGTGGAGATCCTGCGCATCCGTATTTACCGCGATGAAGTCGACGCCATCGAGGGAGGAGGTGACCATGTGATTCACCGCATTGCCGCCTGAGCCACCCACGCCGACGACACGAATTCGAGCAAAGGACTCCATTTCTGACTTGATCTGTTTGGACATATCACGCGCATCATAGCACTAACCTTTTTTCCGCAATCTTGACACATACAAGCAGTCGATACATAGTTTTTCGAGGTGTTAGCTCAATTATGGGTACATCACCCGTGCGGGCCATTCGGCCCGTCACCACCGCTGTGACAGGAGAAGCGCACATGAGTGCGAAGGCCTACCACAAGCCCACCGCCGCATTCTTCGGCTATGTGGGACAGAACCTCTCTGGCCAAATGACGGATGAGGATATGGCGTATTGGCAGGATCATCCCGATGAGTTGAAGCTGTTTCTCTCGGGGCTTGTTCGTGAGCGTGCGCGGCAGGCGCCGCGCTTTGAGCTCGTCGCGCAAACGCAGCTTGACGCGACCTCATCGCAGCCCACCACGGAGTGCTTTCGCGATGAGCGCTGGGAGTACCGCGATGCCTCTCTCAATACTCGTTTCTCGGCACAGCAGCCTGAGACGCCCGTATGCACGCTCGCGGCACTCATGCCCGTGACTCATTGGAATCAGTCCGGTGCGGTCCGCGCCGTGCTCGGGACGAGTGAGACACGTGTCGACCAGCTAGCCCGTTTGCTTGCGGAGAGTCCGTATGTGCTCACGTTTCCGCAGATCGAGCAGCTCGTTAGATTGACCGAAGACGGGCAAGACACCGGTCTGCTTCGGCATCATGGCGAGGGAAGGAACAGCTTCTTCGTCAAAACCGGCAACCCGCGAAAGCCTGTCGAGTGTTGCCAGATCTTCGGTAATCGCGGCAAGTGGCGTGTCCAGTCCGCGGGCGAATTTCCGACTGATCAGAGGCGAGATCCTGGCGGGCGACGTCTTCTTTTCAGCAACGTCGACGCAGCACAGTTTCCGCTCGCACTCGAAGTCGCCTGAACGGTATGAGCCGAAGTTCAGCAGAGCAAAAAAAGGGCCGTCCACTGGACGGCCCTTATGTTTATTATGGAGAAAAGTTTACGGCAGAAGACTGCGGATCGAGGATTTGAGTGAATCCCACATGCTCGAAAAGACTTCGCCGACCGAGGATGAGCGCACGGATGTGTCTTCGGCAAAGGCCCAGCGGCAGAGGCCATACGCGACCGCCCAGGTCGCATCAATAGAGGAGCTGCGTGGCATGAGCCCGATCTGCCCGAGCGAGGAGGGAAGCTTCAAGACCGCACGCGCGATATCCGCTGCGGAGGTCAATCCCGAGCCACCACCGGTGATGACAATGCCGGCGGGCAAGAGCTTCGCGCGATCAATCGATTTCAAATGCGTATTGATGAGTGCAAACATATCTTTGAGACGTGTCTGCACGAGCTGCTGCAATTTCTTCTGCGGGATATCAGTCTGCGTGACGCCGCCGCGCTTGAGGCTCTCGGCTTCGCTGAGCGGGATTTGAAACGAGAGCGCGAGTGTGTTGGTGATATCAGCGGAGCCGATCGGGAAGACTTTGACCGAGACCGGCGTATCGTTGTCGAAGACGATAACCGAGAGCGTCTCGGCGCCGATATTCGCGAGGCAGACGCCTGCGGTCTTTTGTGCCTTCGTCAGCGTCACCAGTGCTGCGGCGAGGGGCGAGGCCATCACACCCTCGACTTCGACGCCTGCTGCTTCGACTGCTTCGAGCACGTCGTCGTAGTGCTGACTAAACATCGTGATGAGGAGCGTATCGACGGCAAGCTTCGTGCCCTGCAGCCCGAGTGGTTTGCCGAAAATCTTGTTCCCATCGACGCGGTATTCGAGCGGAATGGCGTGAATGACCGTGCGATTGGTGAGTTTGCCAGAAGAGCGCTTCTCGCTTTCGGCGACCGCCTTGTCGATCTCGCGCTCGGTCACGACACCGCCAGATGCCGTGAGCGGGAATTCGCCCGTCGCACGGATTTCATCGAGGCCCATGCCGCCGAGCGAGACGCGCGCGGAGGTGACGCGGATTTTGGCAGCTGCCGAGGCGCGCTGAATCGCTTCGCGGATGCTGCGCGTTGCTTCGCCCCTGTCGAGAATGTAGCCGTGTCGCATGCCCTTGGAGGCGGCAGTGCCGGTGCCAATGATTTGCATCGGCATGTCAGGGTTATCAACCGGCGCACAAATCACGACCTTTACCTGAAAGGTACCGATATCGATGCCGGTATAGAACTTCCGCATCTAGCGATTGTACCTCGCCGTGAGCTATCTTCATGTAACAAAGGCGTGGATTACACACGAAAGCCGAATTTCTTCAGCGTGTCGCGTTCGTGTCGCTCCATCGTACTCCCGTGATCAAAACCTTTGAGGTGCCAGAGCCCGTGTACAAACAAGAGTGCGAAGCGATCGCGCACTGATACGCCGTATTTCTTCGCTTCACGCTCAGTGCAGCGGAGATTGAGAAATATCTCGCCACTCGCCTTGTCGAGTGGAAATGAAAGCACGTTGGGTTTGTAGGTCTTCTTGCGGTACTGCGCATTCATCCGCTGTGCGAGCGTATCGCCGCAGATCACGAGTGAGAGCTCGTACGTGGTGCCCAGAACGTGCTCGGCAATTTCTTTAAACGGCATTCGCGGCACTGAGCCGCGAATGGTTGTCCGTATATCCAACATGGGGAGTATCAAGGCACTGCCTTGCGAGCGCTTAACGCGCGATTGGGGTGTTCTCACCAAAACGTGCCTGCGAAGCGGGAACCTGCGCATTAGCCTGTGCCTGCGACTGGGTCGAAGGCTGACCGCGGCGCGGCTCGCGCTCGGCGACCTTGCCTTCTTTGACGGCCTGCTTGAATTCGGCGCGGCGCTTGAGCAGCTTGAGGGCGCCCTTTTTCTTGACGGTCTTGGACTTGTCGCGCTTGAAGTAGCGCTGTGCGCGAACGGTCTTGACGAGGCCCGTACCCTGGACCTTGCGAGAGAATTTACGAATCGTCGAAAGGGCGCTTTCGCTGCCTGATTTCGATACTTCTGCGTTGATTGACATGTGCGCGAGAGTGTACCACTAAGCCCTCTATTAGGCAACTGCGACGCAGCTAGACCTTGGCCTCGACGCGCCACATACCGATGCGGCGGCGCTTTAGGTAATTGATGATGTCGGCGACTGGTACTGATTCCTGCGAATTGGTCGCCACTTCACGTACGAGGATGGTATTTTCCATTGCTTCCTTGTAGCCCATGATCAAGATGAACGGCACGGCGAAATCGCGGGCCTTGATCATCTGCTCGCCGATTTTATCGAAGAGGAGCGACTGATGGACCGGGATTTCCGCGCGGCGGAGCTGCTCCAAGACGTTCAGTGAGCGGCGGCGTGCTTCGGGACCCAAGTGTGCGTAGTAGATGGCAGGCAGGGCGGGGACGCGGCGTGGT
Organism: uncultured Candidatus Saccharibacteria bacterium; assembly: GCA_964545165.1. Classification (GTDB taxonomy): domain Bacteria; phylum Patescibacteriota; class Minisyncoccia; order Phycocordibacterales; family UBA2100; genus UBA10103. Next base: position 113,697 of record CAZJEQ010000002.1, on the reverse strand, counting down.
GCTTGCGTCTTGCCACGCGTCTCGACATTGATCGCAATCATTGAGGCGTGCGTCGGGGCGCCGGAGAAGCGCGAGACCAGCGGATCGTAGCGGCCGCCAAAGGCGAACGGCAATTTGCTGCCTGTCTCGGTATCGAGTGTCGAGAGCTCATAGAGCGAGTGCGCCCAGTAGTCGCGGCTGCCGAGAATCTGTGGTGAGAGTTCGTACGCGAGTCCGTAGCTTTCTAGGTATTCGAGCAGTTCCCAGAATTTGCGGCGCTCATCTTCGGTGAGGTATTCCATTGATTGTGGTGCGCGCGGTGCAGCTGGGTGACCCTTCTCAATCAATTGCACGAGCGTCCCGAGTGGGTCTTCTGCAGCGCGTGGGCGCAGGGTGGCCGAAATCGATTCGAGGTGTTTGCGGAGATACAAGCCGATGTCGCGGACGTAGCGATTCGATGATTCCACGGAGCCGATGTTGTTGATCGAGAGTGTGCGACCCGTGAGACCGGCTTCGTCGGCAATTGCATTGGCGACCACGAGCAGAATTGCTTCGGCTACTGCTGAAGGCGAGCCCACCACGTGCAATTCGAGCGTGTGGTGTGCAGCACCCGCTTGTTGGCCGATGCGCCACGCGAGGAAATGCTCACCGAGGCCAGCTTGGCGGCGTGTGCGTGCAACGCCCGCGGCGCGGCGCGCAGCGGAGAGGAAGTGTCGCTCGTCGCGACGCGCAAAGGTGAGATTGTCTTCGGCTTTCGCGAGTGCAGCGCGCGCCTTGAGATCTTTCTCTTTAGAAATTTTCATCTCGTCGAGTGGCGAGAAGCCGTAGTACTCGGCGACGCGAATGGCAGAATTGAGCAATTCTGCGGTATTCGGATACGTGGTGTCTTTCAGCCTGATCATAAAAAAGATGGATAGGTTAATTTCGTAGACTGCACCTCGGATGTATCTCTATAGACGAAGAAAGAACGATAACGATTAATCCCACTGGCTCACTCTTGGTATCGTACGGTGCCGGGAAGCACGCCGATGTCGGTGAATGGGAAGAGACGCACGAGCACGCGCCCCACGATGTCTTCGCGCGGGAGCGTACCCCAGGAGCGCGAGTCCGATGAGACGCGACGGTTGTCACCGAGGACGAAATACTGGTCTTCGCCGAGGGTAACGGTCATACCCGACGGGCCGCCGAGGTCGTGTGGATCAAGATACGGCTCATCAAGAACGATTCCTTCGGGATGTTCGGCGTTGATGACGGTAACTTTGTTGTCTGCAATGCTCACCGTCTCGCCTGGGAGGCCGATGAGGCGCTTAATGAGGGCGCGCGAGGTCTCTTGTGGCAGATCGAGCACGATCACATCGCCTCGTTGCGGCTCGCCGATGTGGTAGGAGACCTTCTCGATGATCAAATAGTGGTAATCGTAGAAGGTTGGCTCCATGGAAGCGCCCTGGACGATGTATGGTGCGGCGACAAAGTAGCGAATGAAGAGCGCGAGACCGATGGCGAGTATGGTATAGACGATGATCGAGCGATCCGCCGAGAGCGAATCAAAAAAGGAGGAGGAATTCTTTTCCTGTGATGAGTTGTTTTGCATCACGGGATCGTTCATGTGCGAACATTCTAAACCCGTGTGTGGGTTGACACCAAGTGAAAGAAATGGCGGATACGTTTTTTCCCGAAAATATTTTTTCTCACGGATATTTTTCTGCTGAAAAATTCCTCGAGCTCGCCCCGTCGGGCTCCCTAGGAGAAAAAATACTTCCGACAAAAAAGTATCCTGGGAGGAGGCTGGAAATACTATATACTTCGCGGCATATGACGTGGATTATTGTCGGATTGGGAAATCCGGGAGAGGAATACGATCGCACGCGGCACAATGCCGGGCGTATGGCGGTGGAATATTTTGCTCAAGCGCACGATGCAAGCGCCTGGCGCGAGGATGCGAAGGCCAAAGCGACGGTAACCAAAGGCAATGTTGGCAAAAACCTCTTTGCGGCGGTACTTCCTGATACCTTTATGAACAAATCCGGCTCGGCGCTCACCAAATACGTAAAGAGCGTCAAAGCAGCAGAGAAAATGATCGTGGTCTACGATGATTTGGATCTGCCGATTGGCAAAATCAAAATGTCGTTTGATCGTGGCTCCGGCGGGCACAAGGGTGTCGAGAGCGTGACGCGTGCGGTCAAGACCAAGAAATTTACACGCATTCGCATCGGTGTCTCCAAGGCGACGCCGTCCGGCAAAATTAGGAAGCCTGAAGGGGAGCAGGAGGTAAATGAATTTATTCTCGGGCGTTTTCGCGATGCGGAAATGGAGGAGCTCAAAAAAGTATTCAAGAAGGTGAGCGAGGCGATCGAGACCACCATCGCCGACGGTCACGTGATCGCGATGAATAAAGCGAACCAGGGTTGATTCTCCAGGCGATTGTTGCTAGTCTCCCGAAAGTTTGTCTAACGAGGAGAGTTGCCGTGAACAGTGGTCGACTGATTGCGCTTGGTCGTATTGATACGACCTTGCCGAAAGTGGGTGCGCGTCATGGGGGCGCTGCGCCCCTCCCGAAACACTTGAAGGAAGTGTTCGACGAGATTGAGCGTGGCGACGTGCTCGATTGCGCGTTCTTGTCGTCTGAAGACCTCGGCGAGTTCGAGAAGATTGGTCGCGAGGTCGTGACCGATCTGCGCGACCGGTGCAACGCGCTGTTGCTGATCAGCGCTCAGGAGGAGCGCGATATCGTGCAGGCCGTCAGCGGGTTGGTGCGATTCTTGTGGTCGCTTCGGACGACACAGCCGGCGATGCAGGCTTACCGGCCGATCGGTCGCCTCTCGATTGTTGCGTACGTCGATGGTATCGCGATGCGAGCCCGCCTGGAGGCTGCTGCTGGTGCGACGTCGCGCCGGTGAATATGCATACGAGAAGGACCCGCCTCGGGAGGAGGCGGGTCCGAGATATTTTATGGGGAGTGTTATCTACCGCGTGCGTGCGAATGGCGTGCGCTCTCACGAGCGAGATCACCGCGAATACGCGAGGGGTCTTCGCCCGCTGCTTCCATTGCATCAGCTTCTTTTTCGAGTTCACGTTCTGCGAATGACATAGTTTTTATGCATGTGCCTAGAACGAATAAAGCGGCCCGTGCGACCGCGTAGAGGGCAGGATAGCGGGACCGTAATGAATCGCCCATGAATGAAAAAACCGACCCATGAAAGAGTCGGTTTTTTCATTCGTACCGGTGTTTAGAAGGCCGGCTTGAGCGTCATACGACGATCCTTCGGCTCGAAGAAGGTGATCGTAAACGGATACACCTTGCCGAGCTCGAGCTTGGCACGAAGCTCGTCTTCGCTGGCAAATTCTGAGATGTGGACGAGACCAGCCACGCCTTCCTCGATCGAGGCGAGCGCACCGTGCTTGTTGTACTTGATGACCACGGCTTCCACCTTCTGGTCCTTCTTGTACTTCTCGGAGGCAATCTTCCATGGGTCGTTGGTGAGCGCCTTGATCGAGAGGGAGATTTTGCCCTCCTTGATCTCGATGACCTTCACGTTGACCTTGTCGCCTGCCTTGTAGCGAGTCTTCGGGTTTTCGACGAGTGCCCAATCCATTTCTGAGATGTGCACGAGTCCTTCGAGGCCCTCTTCGAGCTTCACGAAGACGCCGAATTCTGTCGCGCCCGTGACGGTACCTTCGAAGGTGTCGCCGACGTTGTACTTCTCTACGAGGTTTGCGCGCTCGCTTGATCCCGCGCCCTTCTCCGAGAAGATGAGCTTTGCTTCCTTCGGGGAGGCGGTGATGACCATGACCTCGAGCTTGGTGCCGATCATCTTCTTGAGCTCGGTAAAGATTTTGTCTTTGTCACCATCCTGTACGCGCGGGTAGTGCGCAGGTGAGAGCTGGGAGGCAGGGAGGAAGCCCTGAATGCCGTTCCAATTTATGATGAGACCGCCCTTGTTGGCATCCGTGATCGGAAGCTCAAAGACCGTCTTCTTCTGCATTGCGACTTCGGCCTCATTCCAGATGAGTGCCTGACGAGCCTCGCGGAGTGAGAGCTCGATGTAGCCTTCAGCATTATCGAGACCGACCACCTTGGCGGTGATGAGATCGCCGATGTTGACGTTCTTGAGGGACTCGCGGGCCGAAAGGTATTCGCGGCCATAAATAATACCCGTACCGTACGGGTGGAGATCGACGAACACGCGTGCGCGACCGAGTGCGATCACCGGGCCTTCGACGACGTCTTCCATCTGTGGCGGCTTGGCCGAATTCTCCATGAGGCTCGCCATCGGGCCGAGATCCTTCACCTCTTCCACCTCAACCTGCGTGTCTTCCACGCTTGTGTCTGCTGTAACCATATATATCTGTCCGGCGCCCTCTGCTTACTCCACCATTTCTGACATGCAGGGAGGCACTATCCGGAACGTTAATACTCGGGCTAAAAGCCCTCGTTCCGCTTTGCTCACTTCGGAAATGTAAGCCGAGGCTTCCATTTCGCTCCGTTCACTTCGCGGTAATTAATAATCTCCCCAGGGGGAGTCGGCACACTATAATATAGAAGGGGCTCTCTAGGCAAGCGGGGCTGTGTGATACCATAAATCCATGGTACTCAAAGATTTCGAGCAAAAGACCGGCGGCTTCTTTAAGGAGTTTTGGAAATTCGCCGCCAAAGGGAATGCCGTGCAGCTGGCGGTCGCCGTGGTGCTCGGCACCTCATTTGGTGCGATCGTGAATTCGCTCGTGGGCGATATTCTCATGCCCTTCCTCTCGCTTGCGACCAACAACGTCGATTTCAGCGCGTGGTCGTACACGCTGCGCCCCGGGCTCGTGATCGGGTACGGGCACTTGCTCCAGGCATCGATCAATTTCCTCGTGATCGGTCTCTCTATATTCCTGATATTCAAACTCTTCTCTGGGGTGGTGCGTCGTTTCAAGAAAGAAGAAGCAGAAGAGCCGGTGGTGCCAAGCACTGCGGAAGAAAAATTGCTCTGCGAAATCCGCGACCTCCTCAAGGAGCAAAACAACAAGGCTATATAAAAGGGAAAATGGGAGAGAGTCGTGGGCTCCTGGCCTGACTCATATCCCATTCCGCGGTCTTACTAGAGAATGATCGTGTAGAGGATCATCCTGGTTCGGCGTCGCTTTAGCAACGATTCATGTTGCGTGATGTGCCGAGGCGATCAGCCCTGGTCGATCGTGGTCGCACCCGTCGTGGCGCACTTCTCGACGAACATGGCGACGTTGATGGCCGGTTCGGTCGACGCCTGGAAGTTCTCGAACGCCGTCGGTTGGCCGCGCGCGCGGCCGATCATGGTTTTCAACACTTCACACCTCATGTGTTTGGTTGCTTACGCACTCAGTGTACGCACGTACACCCTGTCACACCTCAGTTCGGCAGCGTGCCTAGTCGAGGGTCGAAGGTGGTGCCTTGAGGGCAAGTACCCCGAATCATGTTCGGAGAACACCGACAGTCATCCTCTTCAAGAATCCGCCGAAGCAAGACTCAAGATTCAGTGCCGGTTAGAGACCACAGTACGCGTCATGAAGATTTGGTCAAGCGTGTGCGTGTGCAGAAAACTGCTATAATCCGGCGCATGATTTTGACATTCCACGAAGGCAGCTGCATCCGCGCTTCCGCAGGGGACACTACGGTCGTCTTCGGCCCGGTCTCCAAGGCGTCCAAGAATTTTAAGCCGGTGAATTTCGGTGCAGATGTCTCACTCGTCTCGTTCAACCATCCTGATATGAATGGTGCCGAAGAAGCAGGCCGCGGCGACAAGCAGCCCTTCGCGATTTTTGGCCCGGGCGAATACGAAGTAAATGACATCGTGGTGTCTGGCTTCCCGGCTGGCTCGATGTACGGCGGCGAAGGCCGGATCAACACCGTGTACTCAGTGCATTTCGACGGCCTCTCGGTCCTCTATCTCGGTGCGCTTGGGGATATGGATCTGCCGTCGGAGGTGCTGGAAATGGATGAGCCCGATATTTTGATCGTACCGATTGGTGGTGAGGGGACGCTCACGCCAGCAGAAGCGGAGAAGCTTGCCGTGAAGCTCGAGGCAAAAATCGTGATTCCGATTCTCTACGACGATAAGACGCTCAAACAATTTTTGAAAGAAGCGGGCTCCGATGGCGTGAAGCCGACCGACAAGCTGACACTCAAGCCGCGTGACGTTGTCGGCAAACAAAACGAAATCGTCGTCCTCAGCGCGTAATGCGCATACTATAATAGTGCGATGATCCATCGCACGATTCGCCACATGCGTACGCGTCCGCGCGATGAGCGCATTGCGTTTGCGGGTATGGTGGCGCTTGGCGTGATGTTTGTCCTCCTCGTGGGGTGGGCGTTCTTCTTTCTCGCGACGATCCGCACTGCCTTTCCCGAGCAGCCACAGACCGCGACGACCACCGTGGAATCTTTTTAAAAACAAAAGGCCGCATCATCGATGAGGCCTTTTGCCTCGTGATAATGCGGCCTTACTTGGCCATCAGCTCCTTCTCGATATAGCTGAACCAGAAGGCGCCGCAGCTTGCCGAGCCTGCGTCGATGACGCGAACGACCTGCAGGATGACGTACTTCTCGACGTTCGTCTTGCCGACAGTCGCGGCGAAGATCTCGCTGTTGCTCAGTCCCGCCATGGAGCCCTTGGTTCTGGTTTTGGACTCAGGGTTGAAGCATTCGTGGACGCTCGCCATGTGCCGGACCTTCATGGGGTCGACGGTCTCCAGCACCTTTTCTTCTGCGCGGAAGATGATGGTGCTGTCGCTGCCGCTTTGAGATCCGCCGCTTCCCATCGCGTAGCCGAGCATAATCCAGCCGATCTTGGCGTTGGCCGACTCGACGTTCACACAGAGAAGCGTAGCTGCGATAAGAGATGCAATGATCAGACGCATGGGATACCTCCAATGATTATGCGTTCGTTAGTTATTATACACTATAAATACACTCGAGTCAAGTAGTAAAAACGCGCCAAGCTGAGCCGTTTTGTGATGGTTTTGAAGATGAAAAGGTGATATAATAGGGAGACTTTATGGCACGCGGAAAGTCTGAAAAAGAGCCTGAATCAGAGCCCGTGAAGCCCGCGCACGTGAATGTCGTTGCGCGATCTATCTCTACAGAAATGCGCGAGTCGTACCTCGACTACGCGATGACCGTAATCACTGCACGTGCGCTTCCTGATGTGCGCGACGGCTTCAAGCCAGTGCACCGTCGCATTCTTTTTGCGATGCAGGAGGCGGGTCTCACGGCGAGTGCAAAGACTCGTAAGTCTGCGACCGTGGTGGGCGACGTGCTTGGTAAATACCACCCGCACGGCGACGCATCTGTATATGATGCAATGGTCAAAATGGCGCAGGATTTCTCGATGCGCTATCCGCTGGTCATTGGCCAGGGCAACTTCGGCTCTATCGACGGCGACGGCGCCGCAGCATATCGCTATACCGAGGCCAAGATGTCTCGCATGGGCGGCGAGATGATGCGCGACATCGACAAGGAGACGGTCGATTTCCGTCCCAACTACGACAACACCAAAAAAGAGCCGACCGTCCTCCCGACCACCATTCCGAATCTCCTCCTCAACGGCACGCTCGGCATCGCCGTCGGTATGGCGTCGAATATTCCGCCGCACAATCTGCGCGAGGTGGGCGAAGCAGCTATTCATCTTATCGATAATCCGGATGCTGCGACGGACGATCTGCTGCAATTCATCAAGGGGCCGGATTTCCCGACAGGCTGCATCGCATTCAATCAGACTGATATCCGTCATGCATATACCACGGGTCGTGGCCCCGTCGTCGTGCGCGGCGATGCAGAAATCACGGAGGGCAAAAAAGGCGATTACGAAATCATCATCACCTCGATCCCGTACCGTGTCGTCAAAAGCGATCTCATCACCAAGGTGGCCGATCTCGTTCACGAGAAGAAGCTCGAAGGCATTCGCGATATTCGCGATGAGTCTGCCAAAGACATCCGTATCGTCATTGAGCTCAAGAACAATGCCAATGCGCAGACGGTGCTCAACTATTTGTATAAGCACACACAGCTTGAGGAGACCTTCCACTACAACGTCGTCGCGCTTGTCGACGGTGTCCCGCAGACGCTCTCGCTCAAGGCGATGCTCGAGTACTACGTCGCGCATCGCAAGGAAGTCGTTACGCGCCGCACCAAGTACGATCTCAAGATTGCAGAGGCTCGCGAGCACATCCTGCTCGGTCTCAAGAAAGCACTCGATCATCTCGACGAAATCATTTCGCTCATTCGTAAGTCCAAGACGGTGGAAGACGCCAAGAATGGCTTGATGACCAAGTTTAAATTCTCTGATCTCCAGGCACAGGCGATTCTCGATCTTCGCCTCCAGCGCCTCGCCGCGCTTGAGCGTCAGAAGATTGAGGACGAGCTGAAGGCGGTACAGGCCTTGATCGAAGAGCTGCGCGCACTTCTCAAGAGTGAGAAGAAGCTGCTTGAGCTCATCAAGAAAGAAATCTCAGAAGTGATCGAGAAGTACGGCGATGATCGACGCACCAAGATTGTGAAGGGTGGTGCCGCGATTCTCTCTGCAGAAGATCTCGTCGCCGACGATGATTTCGTGCTGGTCCTCACGCAGGGTGGCTACATCAAGCGCACCAACCCGGCAGAGTATCGCCGCCAGAAGCGTGGTGGCATCGGCGTGGTGGATCTCGATACCAAAGAAGAAGATTTCGTTACGCAATTCTTGACCGCAAATGCCCATGCGGATCTGCTCTTCTTCTCCGACAAGGGCAAGGCGTATCAGCTCAAGATGTACGAGCTTCCCGAAGGTAAGCGTGCCACCAAAGGTAAATCAATTCACAATTTCCTCTCCGTCGAACAAGACGAGAAGATCACTTCGATTCTCGCGATGCCCAAGGAGAAAAAGACGATGGACGATCTTTCGCTCATCATGACCACGCAAAACGGCACCGTGAAGCGCGTGGCAGCCAAGAGCTTCCATGAGGTGCGCCGCTCGGGGCTCCTCGCGATCGGGCTCGACAAGGGCGACTCGCTCATCTCTGCACAATTCATTCACGAAGGCGATGATGCGGTACTCGTGACCGCCAAGGGTCAATCGATCCGCTTTGCAGCAAAAGACGTACGCGAAATGGGGCGCCAGGCAGCGGGCGTGCGCGGCATGAAGCTCGTCTCGGGCGATATGATTGTCGGCACCGGCGTCGTCCCCAAGTGTGTCAAAGACGCAGAACTGCTCGTGCTCTCTTCGACGGGCTATGGCAAGAAGACCAAGATGAGCGAATACAAGACGCAGGGTCGCGGCGGCTCGGGCATCAAGACCATGTCGATTACCGCGAAGACCAAGCAGCTTGTCGGTGGTGCCGTCCTTTCATCGAGAGGCGGTGAATTGGTCGCGATGTCCAAGAAATCCCAGGCCATCCGCACGGGCCTCGATGAGATCCCGACACTCTCGCGTGCGACGCAGGGTGTCCGCGTGATGAAAATGCGCGACACCGACACCGTCGCATCATTCGTCGTATTTGAAGCGGAGGAGGAGGGCGGGGAATAGCGAGCGGCAAGTGTTTTGCCGTCGCTATCTGCCGCTGCTGCGGCAGCGCTGAATCTCGGGCCCGTCGGCCCTGCGAACACGGCAAAACACTTGCCGCTCGCATTCCCCAAGGGAGTGGGTTGGTGAAAAATCATCGCGTGAATGCGGTTTATAATGAGCGGCAATGAAGACCGCATCTCCGGCGCATTTTGCTCATCCGTATAAAAATGCAGGACTCTTTGGTATCGAGCCGGGCATGGTGGTTGTGGATTTCGGGGCGGGGAGTGGGCACTACGTGCACGCGATTGCCGAGCGCTTGCAGAATTCGGGGCACGTGTACGCGATCGATATTCAAAAGGATCTGCTCACCCGTATCAAAAATGACGCGCACAAAAAAGGCTACAACAACGTCGAGGTGATCTGGGGCGATCTCGAGCGCCCGGGAGCAAGTAAAATCGCCGACAATCATGCGGACATCGTCTTGATGTCCAATGTGCTTTTCCAACTGGATCACAAGGAGCGCGCCCTCGAGGAGGCGCGGCGCATATTGAAGCCTCGTGGTGCGCTCATCATCATCGACTGGTCGGAGAGTTTTGGCGGTATGGGACCTAGTAAGAAGCATGTGGTCAACGAAGATGCCGCGCACGCACTCGCGACTGCCGCTGGATTCAAATTCTCCGAGAGCTTTAGCGCCGGTGCGCATCACTACGGTGTAGTATTCATAAAAGGACGATTATCATGAAAAAGAACTCTGCATTTCAAATCGCGCTCCTCGCCACCTTTGGTGCACTCGCCATTGCGGGCGTGCTTATCTTTTCGTTCTTCATATCCAAAGGCGACAATGCTTCAATCGGTGCGGTCACCGTATGGGGGACATTCGACGAGGCCTTGGTGCAGGGGGCATTCGCGGATCTTGCCGAGACACATCCTGATCTTGAGAGCGTGACCTATATCAAGAAAAATCAGGCGACGTATCAAACGGATCTCGTGAACGCCTTTGCCTCAGGGGAGGCGCCGGATCTTTTCTTCCTGACCCAAGAAGAGGCCTACGCACAGAAGGGTCGCGTGATTTTGATTCCGGATACCGTTGTATCGGGGACGCAATATAGCAATACCTTTATCGACGGAAGCTTACCGTTTGTCGATACCGATGGCACCGTCGGACTCCCGGTGGTGGCAGACCCGCTCGTCATGTATTGGAACAAAGACCTGCTCGCCGCAGGTGGCTTCTCGCGGCCGCCCGAGTATTGGGATGAGCTCTTGGAATTGGCGCAGCGCCTCACGCGCAAGAGCGACACCGGCACGCTGCTTTCATCCGCGATTGCCTTTGGCGCATACGGAAATGTCGATCATGCCAAAGAGCTGATCACCATGCTTATCCTGCAGGCCGGGGGCTCGATCACCGAGCGCGACACGGTAGGCAGGCTCTCCTCCGGCTTGCTCGCACAAAACAGGAGTGCGACGCAAGTCGCGGCGACACCTTCCGCTATCCGGTTCTTTACAGAATTCGCGGATCCATCGAAGACGGATTACACATGGAATCGTTCATTCCCCACCTCGCAACGAGCGTTTACCTCCGGCGTGCTCGCACTCTACTTCGGACATGCCAGTGAGATTGCCGCGCTGAAAGAAGCGAATCCGAATCTCAACTTTGCCATGGCACCGATGCCGCAGATTCGTGGTGCCGGCACCTCGACGGGTGGCGTGGTCGCGACAGGGGGCACCGTCTATGGTGTCGCGATTCCGAAGGCGGCGAAGAATCCTGGCGGTGCACGCGTCATTCAGTGGCTGCTTGCGTCGAAAGACGTGTCCGCCGCACTCTCGACCAGCCTCGGCATGCCAAGTGCTCGTCGCGATGTGCTCAATACCGTACTCCAGCAGCAGTCTGACCAGCTCGCACCATCGGATACACTCATTGTCGCCACCGGAGCTGCGACCATCCGCTCTTGGAGCGATCCTGACCCGGCTAAGACAGACGGTATTTTCCGCGCTATGATTGAGGACACCACGAGCGGCACGATTCTTCTTTCGGAAGCGATCATGCGCGCCGATCAGCAAATCGATAATCTTGTAGGTATATGAACCGACGTGCCATCCTCATCAGTGTTTTCACGACGACCCTCACGCTCAGTGCACTCGTCTCAGCGCAGTCGACCGAGTATGTCGACAGCCCTTTCAAATATACGACAATCGCGGATTTCGTCGCTCAAGCGCTTAGGGTGATGGTGATGGTCGCACTGCCGATCATTTCGCTCTTTATCGTCTACGCAGGCTTTATGTTTGTGATCGCGCGCGGCAATGAAGGCAAGCTCTCTGAAGCAAAGAGCAATTTTTACTACGTCATCGTCGGCGCTATCCTCATTCTCGGCGCGTGGGTCTTTGCGACCTTGATCGGCGGAACGATTTCGCAGCTCACCAAGTAGTTGCTATGCGAATTGTCTCGCTCAATCTCAGCATTCTCGGGATCCTGCTCGTGCCGATGCTCGCAAGTGCCGCTGCACCGAAGAACTTTTGCGAACTCGTGAATTTCTTCGTGAACATCTTTAACGCGCTGACCGGACTCTTTGTGCTCGCCGCACTCGCGACGTACCTCTACGGCATCAGCATGAATATACGAGACGGGGAGGCATCCAGGCGCAATCTCAAAACCATCATCCTCTGGGGACTTCTCGGATTGTTTGTCATGGTCTCGGTGTGGGGTATCCTCCGAATTCTTCAGGAGACACTCTTCGAGAGCGCACCAGGCGGCACTGTCCAGAGTGGCCGCACCTGTTGATATG
>CAZJEQ010000002.1:0-101434 GCA_964545165.1 uncultured Candidatus Saccharibacteria bacterium | reverse complement strand
GATATGTTTCCCTTCACACTCACTCAATTCGTCGGACTCTTCAATGTCTTCGTGGGCCTCATGCTCACGGTATCCATTCTTTTACTCGGTGCCGGATGCGCGATGTGGGTCGCACGCTTGGGCACAGCGCCGACCTATCGAGATGAGGCAATTGTGGTTATGGAGTGGGCAGTCGCCATACTCTTTACGATCGTGATCCTGTTGCTCCTGGTGCAATTCGTGCAGCGGCACACCGGTACTGCTGTGTATCTCCTGGGCTTTGTCATCCTGGGCTTTGTGGCCTGGGCGGTCATTACCTCGATTCAGGAGGCAAACAAGGCTCCCGCGGAGGAGCACTAGGATGCTATCCACAGTGGTGAGGGTGGTGCGTGTTGTGATTCCAGCCCTCTGAGCTACCATAGAGGGACTACTTAATAAATTCTCAACGTAACTATGCGTGCACGAATTACCGGTATTTCAGCTCTCGCAGCAGGGTCGCTTTTCGTGCCTGCACTCGCATTGGCACAGACTCAGAGTTCGCAGGGTATTTTCAATCTCATCGTCCTCGCGACGAGAATTCTCAATGCCATGGTGGCGCTCTTCGTCCTTATCGCGGTCATCGTCTTCTTCTGGGGTCTCATTCAGTACCTCGTCAACGTCGACGAGCAGAAGCACAAGGGTCTCCAGACCATGATCTGGGGCATCATCGCCATTTTCGTGATGGTCTCGATCTGGGGCTTGATCCGCATCCTCCAGTCGACCGTCGGTGTTGATTCCAACCAGTCTGCACTCACTCCGAAAGGCATCTACCCGACCACCATTTAGCGCACGCGGCTAATATATGGACGCCGCCACGACGTTGCTCGGTAAACTCGTAACGTACGTCGTAAACCCCGCGATACTGCTCGTATTCGCCGCGGGGTTTGCGGTGTTTATGTATGGGTTGCTTGAATTCATGTGGAATCTGAATTCAGGCGAAGCGTCTTCGAAAGGGAAGGCCCACATGGTGTATGGGCTGATCGGCATGCTCATCATGATATCCGTGTACGGCATTATCAAATTGATCGATGAGACGTTTGGCTTCGGCGCTCTCTCTCCAGGAGGAGGGGCCTCGACCGACGTGCGCCGTGCTGACGGCATCGGACCGCCCCCAGATTTCTTGATACGGTAAACGAAAAGTCCGGGGATTCCCCGGACTTTTCGTTGGTGGGCAGGGGGAGACTCGAACTCCCATCTCTTGCGAGGCTAGCTCCTAAGGCTAGTGCGTCTACCAATTTCGCCACCTGCCCGATGTCTGAAGGATACACTCTTTTTGTTTGAGGCCACAGTGGGAGTTGCACCCACCCATAGCGGTTTTGCAGACCGCCGCGTTGCTACTTCGCCATGTGGCCATCTCTTACGCAGCTAACGGATGTAATGTAGCACAAATTGACGTACTATATTCGGGTCGCCGGGGTGATGGAATGGTAGACATAGGGGACTTAAAATCCCCAGGCCTAAACAGCCGTGTGGGTTCGAGTCCCACTCCCGGTACCAGTATTTCAAAACTCATTATTTTGTGTACAATCCTGTGTACGCATCCATAGCTCAGTTGGTAGAGCAGCTCGCTCTTAACGAGACGGTCGTAGGTTCGAATCCTACTGGGTGCACCAAATGTACAATCACGAACCAGCAGGGTATACGTGTCCGCTCTGCTTGATCGCTGCTGGGAAACCGACCGATAAAGGGAGTCAGGAAGACGATGTTATTTATCGCGACGAGATCGCAACAGCATTCGTCGCGGGCAAATGGTGGCGATCAAATCCGGGGCACGTGATCATCATGCCGAATCAGCATGTCGAGAATCTCTACGACATGCCTGAGGCAATAGGTCATGCGATATTTGATATATCCAAGAAAATCGCCGTCGCTCTAAAAGAGGCGTATCAGTGCGACGGTATTTCGACGAGGCAACACAACGAGCCAGCGGGCAATCAAGATGTGTGGCACTACCACCTACACGTCTTTCCACGATACGAAAGGGACAATCTCTACCTCAATCATCAAGATACCTTCTGGCCGACGGCTGAAGAAAAGCAGCCGTACGCGGACATATTAAAACGATATTTTCCTAAAAAAGAGATGAGCCCCGGCACGCGGGGCTCATAGTCGCTCCTCCAAGATCTGGGGAGTAATGATCGCAAAGTCCCACAGGAAGAGCATCCCTCGCGCATGATCCGTGAGCGGGAATGTCTCGTGCAAGCATGCCTCGCCCCGTTTGCCGATGTGACAGAGCAGCACCGGGCAATAGACGTTCGCGTACTGAATCGCCCTTGCAATCGCATACGGCGTGTCGAGCACGTCGGGCGCGGCCGCAACCAGGCGCAATACGCGACCGAGGTCCGAAACCGACACCCATTCGGGCACGAAATTCCGCGTGTCCGGTCGCTCCCAGCCAGCCTCAGCGTCTTCGAGCCAGGCGCAGGCGAAGTCGAGGCAGGCGATGGGCCGCGCGTCGTATGTCGCGCACCCGACTCCCACACGACAGTGTTTGCACCATTCCTGCTCATTCTTCAGCTTTCGTACCGACGTGCTCACTCCGTGCGTGTAGCAGCAGAGCGTGCAGCTACCGCAGCCGCGCTTATGTGTCTTAGTCATGTGTTACCTCCGCTCGCGCCGTTGTATCACAGGAGCGCACAGGGTCCAATGAGACGCGTGCCGTGCTATGAGCGGGTGAGATCGTCGATGCGCTGGCGGTTTTTCTCGCCGTCGTCGATGACGAAATCGATCTGGGGCAGGCGCGGAAGTGCCGCGGCTTTTTTGATGTAGTTGCGGAAATCGGTGCGATTGCGCTTCGCGAAATTGAGGGCCGCTTGTTCAAATTTCTCGGGCATGACGGTGAAGTAGATCTTCACATTTTTGAGGTCAGGGGAGACATCGGCACGCGTCACCGTGATGAGCGACTCGCGATTCGACTCGCGTGCGAAATAATCCGCCGCGCGGTGTGCCATCGTCTCTGCTACCTGGATTTGTCGTTTGCTCGGCATAATTATTCTACGCGGGTGGTAAAGCATTCTAATGTGTCGCCCAGAGCGATCTCATGGGGTGCTTCGATCTGCGCGCCGAATTCCGTGCCTTCCTCCACGCGCGAGACATTCGTCTTGTTGGCCTGGATATTGTGGAAGGTGCCGTTCCCAACAAAGGTGCCGCGGCGCATGATGCGCACTGATCCATTGGTCTCCATATAACCCTCTTGTACTTTCGCACCAATCACGTGCTCGGTCTTTCTGCTCGAGAACTGTTTGAGCACTTTGGCGCGGCCGACGACATCTTCGACGGTGCGCTTGGGGCGCGTGGTCTGCAAGATTTCGGTGAGCTCCTCCGTCAGTTTGTAGATGATATTGAAGGTGTGAATCTTGATGCCATCGCGACGAGCGAGGGTATCTGCCTGCGAATCAATGCCGACGTTGAAACCGATCACGACGCCGGGGATGGTGCCCGAGAGTGCCGTTTTGACGTCGCCTTCAGAAACGGCGCCGACGCCGCTCTGTACGATGGTGATACGCGAGAAGTCATCGCCGAGGCGCGCGGTTTCTTGCAAGATCGCCTCGAGAGAGCCAGTGGTATCCGCGCGAACGATGATGGGGAGGTAGAATTTCTCAGCTTCACCCTCGACACGCAGGGTGTCAGCTTTCTTCGGCTGCTCCGCGACAAATTTGGCGCGTGCCTGCTCGGCATCACGTTTGTTGTACATATGAAATGTCGCACCGACTTCCGGCATCTCATCAAATCCGACGAGCGTGACGGGGGTCGAGAAGGTGGCCTCTTTGATTGATTTGCCGAGATGATTTTCCATGATGCGCACGGGCGCGATCGCCTTACCCGCGAGCACTGCGGCACCACTTTTGAGGGTGCCATTCATGATAATGAGTGTTGCTGCGAGACCGCGCTTCTGATCACGGTGGGTTTCGATGATAAAGCCTTCTGCCGGCGCTTCGGGATCTGCTTTGTAGTCCTGGATTTCTGCCACGAGGAGAATGAGGTCCAGGAGCTCATCGACACCCTGGCCAGTTTTTGCTGAGATTGCCGCCCAGGGCACGTCGCCGCCAAATTTCTCGAGGAAGACCTCCTGATCGAGCATCATTCGTTGTGCATTGCCGAGATCAGCATTCGGCTTATCTACTTTGTTGAATGCTACGAGGAAGGGGATCTTGGCTTCACGAATTTGGGCAAGCGCTTCGAGCGTCTGTGCCTTGACGCCGTCGTCTGCCGCGACAACGAGGATCGCGATATCGGCGATATTTGCGCCGCGTGCGCGAATGGTGGAGAAGGCCGCGTGTCCCGGTGTGTCGATGAAGGTGATTCGTTTGTCTTTGTGCGAGACCTCGTACGCCGCGACGTGCTGCGTGATGCCGCCGGCTTCGCCCGCGACGACGTTGGATTTACGAATGAAATCGAGGAGCGTGGACTTACCGTGATCGACGTGTCCCATGACCACCACGACGGGCGGACGCTCTATAGATGGTGTGGGTTTCTGTGCCATAGCGGGTCTGGGAGATCATATCCAAGATGTGGAGAGTATACGCGCAGACAACGCAAAAATCAAAAGTCAAAACAGCAAATGACAAAGCAGCATTAAAAAACTACAATCAGGCGATGTTTGAACTCTTTGCATATAAGAAGCGCGTCTATCTCGATTATGCGAGTGCGCCGCCTGTGTGCGCCGAGGCGGAGGCAGCGATGCGCGATGCGTCGCGCCTAGTCGGCAATCCCGGTGCTATTCATCAGGAAGCCGTGGCTGCGAAAAAGGCGCTGGAGCAGGCGCGTGAGCGGGTCGCACGCATGTGTGGCGTAAAGACCCGCGAAATCATCTTTACCTCGGGCCTTACCGAAGCCAACAATCTTGCCATCAGCGGCCGAGCACGTTTCCTTGAGCGCACGCGCCGGACGCTTGCTGAGACACACTGGGTCGTCAGTGCCATCGAACACTCATCGGTGCTCGCCGCCTTTGGCGAAGTGGAGCGCATGGGTGGGAGTATCACGTTTGTGGAGCCGGATCAGCGCGGATTGATCACGCCAGAGAAGATCGCGGCGGCACTTAAGAAGGAGACCGTCTTCGTCTCCGTCGGCTGGGCCAACAACGAGATCGGCACGGTGCAGTCATTGCGCGAGATTGCGGCAGTGCTGCGCGCGCACGAGACGGCACAGGGGAGTGAGGTTCTTTTTCATAGTGATGCAGGGCAGGCACCGCTCTATCTCGCGAGCACGATCCATTCCCTCGGAGTCGATCTTCTGTCGCTCGGGTCTAATAAATTGTATGGGCCCCATGGCATCGGCGCGCTCTATCAATCGCATCGCGCGACACTCGCGTCACTCATCTTCGGCGGTCCGCAGGAGCGCGGATTGCGTGCGGGTACGGAAAACGTCGCACTCGCGGCAGGATTTGCTGCTGCATGCGATCGCGTCGTCGCTGAGCGCGAGGATGAGGCGCGACGCCTCAAGGAGCTGCGCGACAACGTGGCGCAAGAGATTTCTGTTGCAGTGCCTGAAGTGGTGGTCAACGGCGATCCGAAGCATGCGCTTCCGCACATGCTCAATATTTCCATTCCCGGTATCTCCAGTGAGTACCTGACGCTCGCACTCGATCATCAGGGCTTCGCACTCTCGACCAAAAGCGCCTGTCGCGAGGGGGAGGAGAGCCGCTCGCACGTAGTTGCGGCACTTGGGGGTGATGAATGGCGCGCTGCACAGACACTCCGCATCTCGCTGGGTCGGGAGACGAGCGCCTCCGATCTCGCGCGGTTTGTCACCACGCTCTCGCGTATCTTGCGGGCACAGGCGAGGTGATATAGTGCCGACATGGACATCGAGCACCTCTCAAAATCCCAGATTGTGCTCCTCACCCTCTTGATTTCCTTTGTGACGTCAATCGCGACCGGCATCGTCACCGTTTCTTTGATGGACCAAGCACCACCGGTCATTGCGCAGACGGTCAACCGCGTCATCGAGCGCACTATTGAGACCGTCGCCTCCTCAACGCCCGCAAAAGCACAAGCAGCGGCGAGCGTGATCACGCGCGAGAAAACGGTGGTCATCAATGAGAGCGAGCTCATCTCAGGTGCCGTCACCAAAATCGAGCCCTCTATTGTTCGCCTCTACACCTCGCGTGAGGAAAATCCAACCCTTCTCGCTATTGGTGTTGTTATCGACAGCGCTGGTATCATCGTCACTGATGCAGAGCCGCTCGGTGAGCGCTCTGACGTGAGTGTGGTGTTGCCAGACGGTACGCGTGTCCGCGGCTTTGTGGTACGCCGCGATAGTGACAATGGTATGGCATTCATTCAAGGTGCGACGACTACCGCCGACAAGATCATTACGTATGCATCAGCGCGCGTTGCTGTCACGCAGGCGGTTCTCGGGCAGGCTGTCGTCGCGCTCTCCGGTAGGACCACGACCAGAATTGCGCCAGGCGTTATCACCGCGCTCATCCCGGTAGGCGGCGGCCGCATTTTTGATACCAACATCTCTGCGGATGCGCTTCTCAAGGGAAGTCCTATCGTCAATACCGAAGGAGCACTTATCGGTGTAAGCACCAGCGCTGCTCGCTCGTCATCAGAGCAGGGTTTTGTTCCGGCGGTGGTGCTTTTGCCACCCGCACCGGTCGTCAAAAAATAGGTGCATTCGTCGAGATATTACATCTCGGCTATCCGAGATATTTTTTTGCGGAGACGTGTGCTTCGTGATAAATTGTATGTAGATTGGATGCACGTGCTTCGCTGGAGGCATGCCGCATTCATCATTCTCTATGACCCCATTCAACAACTACACAACAAAGGCCAAAGAAGCGATCCATCGCGCGCACCAGCTCGCGGTCGAACGAGGTCACAATCAGGTCTCCACCCTCCACCTCTTTGCCGCGCTCCTGATGCAAGAGGAGAGCATGGTCGTCCCGATGCTCGAACAGGTCGAGATCGACGTCGCACACCTCACGGATTCTGTCCTCGAACTCATCGAGGGCACCTCTGGTGCGACGGCAGTCTCACCGTCTTTCCAGCTGTACCTCACACCGGAATTGGTCCGCGTCTTTGAGGCGGCACCACGCATCTCCGCCTCATTCAATGATCAGTTTGTTTCTCCCGAGCACCTCCTCCTTGGTATTGCTGAGAATCCCGGCCCGGCCGCGGATATCTTCGCGCGCTTCCGTATTGATCGCACGGCGCTCGCACGGGTGCTCACTGATATCAAAGAAGGTCGTCTGCGCGGTGACCCTGAAGAGCCGAAAAAGCCGCGCGCGCTCTCGCGCTTTGCGCGCTCACTCACTGATCGCGCGCGCGAGAATAAGCTCGATCCGGTGATCGGTCGTGATACTGAAATCACGCGCGTCATCCAGATCTTGTCGCGTCGCACCAAAAACAATCCGATTTTGATCGGTGAAGCAGGTGTGGGCAAAACTGCCGTCGCCGAAGGCCTTGCGATTCGCTTGGCTGCAGGAGACGTGCCGGAGTCGCTTCGCGGTAAGGAGCTCATCCAGCTCGACCTTGGCCTCCTCATCGCCGGTACCAAATACCGTGGTGAATTCGAAGAGCGCCTCAAGGCAGTCATGAAAGAGGTTGAGCGCTCGGAAGGCAAGATCATTCTCTTTATTGATGAAATGCATACACTCGTTGGCGCCGGTGCCGCGGAAGGCTCGATGGATGCATCCAATATGCTCAAGCCCGCGCTCGCGCGTGGCGAGATCCGTGTGATCGGTGCGACCACGCTCAAGGAATACCAGAAACACATTGAGCATGACCCGGCGCTTACGCGTCGCTTCCAGCCGGTCTACATCAACGAGCCATCTGCCGATGACACCGTGGCCATTTTGCGCGGTCTCAAGGAGCGCTATGAGCTCTTCCATGGCGTGCATATCACCGACGGTGCCATCATCTCTGCTGTGCAGCTCTCCACGCGCTACATCACCGAGCGATTCCTTCCAGACAAAGCGATCGACCTCATCGACGAGGCGGCTTCTGCGTTGCGCCTCAGCCTCGAGAATATGCCGCCAGCGCTCGAAGAAGCCCATCGCAAAATCACCCGTCTCGAAATCGAGAAGGAGGCGCTCAAGAAAGAGTCTGAAGAAAGCGACGGCAAAGCCCGTACGCGCGTAAAGTCGATTGAGAAGGAGGTCGCGGATCTTCGTGATTCGACTCGCGAGCTCGAGCAGAAGTGGAAGAATGAAAAAGAGACGCTTGCCACGATCAAGGAAGCGAAGAGTGAGCTGGAACAGGCGAGAATCGATGCTGATGCAGCAGAAATGCGTGCTGATCTCACTAAGACCGCTGAAATCCGCTACGGCAAAATCCCGGCACTTGAGCGCGAAATCGAGACAGGTACGAAGCGCTTGAAGAAGCTCCAGCAGACGCGCCGCGTCCTCAAAGAAGAAATCACGGAAGAAGATATCGCAGGTGTCGTCGCACGCTGGACCGGTGTGCCGGTCGCGCGCATGTTGGAAGAAGAGGCCGAGAAGCTCTCGCGCATGGAAGCAGTACTCAAGAGCCGTATCGTGGGTCAAGACGACGCGGTGCAAAAAGTCGCTGATGCGGTGAAGCGCTCACGCGCCGGCATCTCCGATCCGCATCGCCCGGTCGGCTCGTTCCTTTTCCTCGGCCCCACCGGTGTCGGTAAGACCGAGCTCACCAAGGCGCTCGCGGAATTCCTCTTCAACAGCGACAAATCGCTCATTCGTGTGGATATGTCGGAATACATGGAGAAGCACTCAGTCTCGAAAATGATCGGCTCTCCGCCGGGCTATGTGGGCCACGACGAGGGCGGCGGTCTCACCGAGCTTGTGCGTCATCGCCCGTACTCGGTCATTCTCTTCGATGAAATCGAGAAGGCGCATCCCGAGGTCTTCAACATCCTCCTCCAAGTCCTCGACAACGGACGTCTCACCGATGCCAAGGGTCGCGTGGTGAATTTCAAGAATTCCGTCATCATCATGACCTCGAATATTGGTGCTGAGCATATCGACCGCATGTCGAGCCTTGGCTTTGGCGCGGGCGCCTCGAAGACCGCAACCGAGCGCTATGACCAGGTGAAAGACAAGGTCATGGATTCGCTCAAAGAATTCTTCCGACCTGAATTCTTGAACCGCCTCGATGAGATCATCCTCTTCGACATCCTCTCGCAAGAGAGCGTGCACGAGATCGTGAAGATGCAGCTCAAGATTGTGTCGGACCGCCTCGCCGACAAACAGATCTCGATCACCTTTACGGATGCGGCAATCGATCATCTCGCGAAAGACGGCTACAACGCACAGTACGGTGCACGCCCGCTCAAGCGTCTCATTCAGACCAAGATCCTCACCGCCGTCGCGAATATGATGGTTGCCCGTGGCGTGATGGAGGGTGGCTCGGTCAAGGTGGATGTAAAGCCAAGCGAAGTGAAGGAAGGAGAAAAGGAATTCACGTTCGATGTCCGCAAAGGGCCGGAGCGTGAACGCTCCATGCGCACTCGCGCAAAAATTGCTGCATAAAACAACTGGCCCCATTCGGGGTCTGTTGTTTTATCTGTGATCTCCGAAGCCGTAATGGGTAACGAGATTGTTCGATACCCGACCGTGTACTACGAGACCAGGAAGTGCTTTTGCTATTGAAAGTGATCCTCTGAAAGTAATTTTCTTCAAGCGACGCGTAGAGGTCGCAACTTTGATCGGCACGACGCCACATGGCCGGTGGGGTGTAATGCGTCGTGCGAAATCCATGTCCTCACTGAGAAGTAGCGTCTCATCAAAGCCACCGATGCGTTCAAATATGTCGCGATGTGTAAAGATGCACGCGCCCGTAAAAAATGGTTTGCCAATCGCGATAGAGACTTTTTGCAAAAGGTAAATGATTTCAAAGCCCCAGAATCCGAAACGGTGATTATCGAGCGGATGAGAAGTATATTTCGGGTTCATGGCGCTCCATTCCCGGGCTAAAAAAAGGTCGAGAAGATCGTGATATGTACTGTGCGAAGGAATCACGACGTCGGCATCGAGGAAAAGTAATATCGCATGATTTGAGGCGCGAGCACCAAGATTCCTCTGTTTGGCGATACTGCGGTCGTTTGTCTGTATGAGTCGTAATGATGATGTGCCCGAAAACCGATCGAAATAACGTGATACAACAGCAGTCGTTTGATCTGTAGAATTTCCGTCGACAACGGTGATGTCCATATTTTCAATACCCACTAGAGATTCAAGGAGGTGAGGTAAGTACTGCTCTTCGTTGAGTGTCGGTACGACCACGGATACCAAGGGGTGCTTGTGAGTGGCCCTCATATTTGTGCGCCGTGTTGGATTCGAACCAACGAAGACCGAAGTCAACTGGTTTACAGCCAGTCCCCTTTGACCACTTGGGTAACGACGCGTGCGCTGAAGTATGCCGCATTTTTGACCGTGCTACAATATCTCCATGAAATTAGAGCGTGTTGCAGCTGCTCTATCTGCCGGTGCGGTGCTGCTTACCCCGATTGCAGCCTTTGCCCAGAAAGCCCTCACTGAGCCTATCGTGCCGCCCAACTGCCAGGGCGCAGAAGCGGCGTGGAAATGCAGCGTCTGTGATCTCGCTCAGCTGGCGCAGAACCTCTTAAATGCCGGAGTCTATATGCTGGTTATCCTCGCGGCGGTGATGTTTGCGTGGGCTGGTTTTGAATTCCTCACCGCTGCAGGCAATAGCGAGAAATACGGCAAGGCCAAGCGCGTATTTAGCAACGTGACGGTCGGTCTCGTCATTTTGCTGGTTTCCTGGGTGTGTGTGGATACGTTGATGAAATCATTCGTCAACGAGGACAACCGATTTGGCCCCTGGAACCAGGTCTGTGATCGCGGGGTCGGTGGCCTTGGGGCCGGGTGATACGGCTCGCGGCGCCGATTGACGATGTGCTGGCGTTGCGATATAGTCTTCCCACTATGTCGCAAGATCAATTGATTCAGCTCAAGCACGCGCCGACCGGCGAGGTGTACTGGACGCGTAAAAACAAGAAGCTCGTCACCAAGAAAATCGAGCTCAAGAAGTACTCAAAAAAGCTCCGCAAACACGTGATTTTCAAGGAATCCAAGAAGTAACAGACGAGAGCGCCGAAAGGCGCTCTTTTCTTAAGTCTCTCGCGGCACTATACTGAGCCCGCAAGGGTCCATAGTTCAATGGTAGAACAGCGGTCTCCAAAACCGCTGACCTAGGTTCGATTCCTAGTGGGCCCGCCATGAAGAAGGTGATTGTCGCATCGACCAACCCGGTGAAAATCGAAGTCGCCAGACGTGCGTTTGCCGCGGTATATCCCGAAGAAGAATTTGATGTGCAGGGTGTTAAATCGGATTCCGGTGTCCCAGATCAGCCGATGGATGACGAGACGCGCCAAGGCGCACTCAATCGACTCGCAGCTATCAGGCAATCGCATTCGGATGCGGATTATTGGTCTGCTCAAGAAGGCGGCCTCTTCCGCGATGGCAAGCAGCTCGCGGAGCGTGCGTGGCTTGCGATGGCCGATAAAGAGGGAAGCATCACCGAGGCATCCACCGCGAGTTTTCATATCCCACGCGAAATATCGCAGCTGGTCGAGAGTGGTCTGGAGCTCGGCGAAGCCGCCGATCGATTCTTCGGCACGACGAATTCCAAGCAGAGCACGGGTTTTGTGGGCCAGCTCACCGACGGCGTCATCGACCGCGCGCAGTACTACCTACCCGCGGCGATTATCGCGCTCTCGCAGCTAAAACATAAGGACTGGTACTAGATCCATGTACGCACGTGAGACTCGATTCTCCTCACGTCTTTCGGGTCAAACCACGTGATCTCTTTGTTGCGTTTCCAATACATGAGCTGCTTTTTGGCATAGCGGCGGATGTCGCGCTGGAGCTCGGCTTCCATTTCACGCTTCGAGATCTTGCCCTGGAGAAAACGGGCGAGTGAGCGGTATTCGAGCCCCAGCTCTTCCATGCGTTTGTAGGAGAGACCCGCTTTGTGTAGACGCTTCGCCTCGACGATCATCCCGCGTTCGCCCATTCGCGCGAATAAGCGAACGCTGATTTTCTTCTCGAGCGTCGCGAAGGGCGGATTGATCCCGATCCAGAGCACGTCATACGCAGGTGCGACATCTTTTCCCCTCGGCTTTGCGGCGGCGATTTCAAGCGCTCGGATAAGACGCACTTTATTGTTGCGCTCACTTGGCGTATCCATCGCTTTGGCGCGCGCAGGGTCGCGTTTCTTCAGGAGCGCGAAGAGTTGCGCAGCAGATTTCTTCTGCAGCCGCGTACGCAGGGCTTTGTTGGGCGGCACATCAGGTGTGGTGATCCGGCCGAGTAAGGTATCGATATAAAATCCGGTGCCGCCAACCACTATCGGCGTCTTTTTAGCAGTAGAGATCGAATGTATTTTGGCGCGGGCGAGACGCGTGAAATCGCCTGCCGAGAATTTCTTTTTGGGGCTCGCGATATCGAGTAGGTGATGAGGAATTCCTTGCATCTCCTTTTTGGTGATCTTGCCGGTCCCGATATCGAGTCCCTTGTAGACCTGCCGCGAATCGGCGGATATCACCTCGCCTTTGAATTTTCGCGCCAAAGAGACCCCGAGCGCGCTTTTGCCCGAGGCGGTGGGACCAACGATGACGAGGACCTTCTGAAGCTCCATAGGGGCTACCTTACTTTATAGAGGCTCATTATTGAAGTATTATGCGCGGCAAGCCGGGATGGCGGAATAAGTAGTGGCAGGGTCCATCGGAGAATTTACGCACAGTGGTTCTTTGTACGAAGTGGGCAGCAAATAAGCCGGGATGGCGGAATTGGTAGACGCGCACGACTCAAAATCGTGTATCGCAAGGTGTGTGGGTTCGATTCCCACTCCCGGCACACAAAAACGTTGAGTCGACAGAATTCTGTCGACTTTTACGTTTATTGCCGGGAGTGTGAATCGAAGGCGAGGGCTGGGGCCCCGCCAGCAGGCGGGGATGCCTGAGCAGGGCCGAGCGGAGAGAAATTGCGTCGGCAATTTCTCGAGCGCTTGGCCGATTCCCACTCCCGGCACATAGCATCAAAAATGAAGTACTATTGTCATATATGAACATGAGAGGCTTTGTCGGAGTGACTACGATCTTGAGCGTACTCGCGGTCTCGGCACTCGTCTTGGGAGGCGTGTATCTTTTTACTCTCACCGGCGACAAGCAGTCGAGCGCACCACACGGTGTCAGCGAGTCGACTTCCTTCACCGCGCAAGAGTATGGGGTCCCCGACGAGCCTGCACCGCTCACTGGCGCGGAGATGCATCCGTACTACATACAGCGCGGCGACAAGATTGTTTTCACCAGCGAGACTGCTCTGACCAAAGAAGCCGCAAAAGCAGATTGTATCCAACGCGTGTCGCTATATACAGACAGGGGAAGCAGCAGCTGCACCTGGGATCTGCCTGGCAGCTTTGAGCCAGGCATTCCTCTCTACGCGGTGAAGAGCACCGGAGCCGACCTCGCGCTCCGCAACGCGACCATTTCATTTCCGAGCCGCGCAAGAAACGATATGCAACACGTGCGTTTTGAAGTGACAAATGTTGGCGGGCAAAACAATGGCCTCTCAAAGCCTGAATTTGATTTCGAAGTTTCGCTTGAATATGCCGATGCCGACAGTTACACCCCGCTCGGAAGTCCCGTCAGCGGCGTACGCGTTGTTCCTTTGCCAGGTGAGGTCGTCGTAGTCGAGATCGATGTGCCGGCATCAGTAGCGAATCCGATTTCCGGACAGCTTTATCCGCACTATCGGGCCGTGATACAGGTCAACGGCCTGCGTTCTATAGATGAGCAGGATGCAGGAGGCGTAAATGAAATAAAAAGCCCCACGTGGACGATCAGTGAATAGGTCAGGATGAGAGAATACGGTGCGTGATATAATCCGAAAATGTCGAGTCAGTACCAGGACAATTCCATTTTTTGGGTTGAGGTAGATCGTATCCAGCCAAACCCCTTTCAGCCACGTCGTACCTTCGATGAGGCTAATCTCGCGTCCCTTTCGGAGTCGATTCGTCAGTACGGCATCCTCCAGCCACTCACCGTCACGCGCAAAGAGGTAGAGCGTCCCGGTGAGGGAATTTTTGTACAGTATGAGCTTGTCGCGGGTGAGCGACGTCTTCGTGCATCAAAGCTCGCCGGCCTTCGCGAAGTCCCCGTGGTTATCCGCAGTGGGGAAGACAGCGATCGCATGAAGCTGGAGCTTGCGATCATCGAAAATTTGCAACGCGAAGATCTCAATGCGCTTGATCGCGCCAAGGCATTCAAACGTCTTGTCGATGAATTCTCGCTCTCTCATAAGGAAATCTCCGTGCGCGTCGGCAAAAGCCGCGAATACGTCTCCAACACGCTCCGCATTCTCGCACTGCCGGATCTCATGCAGCTCGCGCTCCAGTCGGGAGAAATCTCCGAAGGCCATACCCGCCCACTTCTGATGCTCGCCGACAGACCAGAAGAGCAAATGACGCTTTTCAAAGAAATCATTGCGCGTCGCATGACGGTGCGCGACGCCGAGCAGGTCGCACGTCGTATCGCGGTGGAACGTGTGCGTCACAAGGCACTCCTGAGTCCTGATCTTCTTGATCTTGAGAAGCGTCTCTCAGAGAGTCTGGGTACGCGCGTGCGCATCGAAAAGAAGGATACTGGCGGTAAGGTGATGATTGATTTCTTCTCCCCAGAGGATCTGACCGCGCTTTGCATGTCACTCGCTCAGCAGCGCAGTGCAGTGAGTGCCGCGCCCATTGCGTTGGAGACCCCCGAGCCGTCGCCGATCCCGCCAGAAGAGCCGCCTATTAGACCCGATTCACCGGAAGAGGTGGTCGGTCAGCAGGTTGAGAAAAATCCGCCAGCTGGCGGAGAAAAAACAGAGAGTGATCTCTACTCCATTTCGAATTTCAGTGTTTAATGCGTGGGTTTGTTTTTCTCCATCGCGGCAAGGGCGGCGCGGATGTGTTTCTTTGCCATGTTGGTCTTCGCGATGTCGTGCCACTTGCGCGAGGGCTTTCCAGCAGGCTTCACGATGATCTCTACAAGATCGCCGTTGCGTAGTTTGGTATCGAGCGAGACCATCTTTCCATTCACACGCGCACCCGACATTTTGTTGCCGAGGTCGGAGTGCACCGCATAGGCAAAATCAATCGGTGTCGCCGTGATGGGGAGGTCGATAACGTCGCCTTTCGGAGTGAAGGCAAATACGCGATGTGAGAAGAAGTCTGTTTTGAGGGTATCGAGATATTCTTCGGATTCACCGTCGTGATGCGCAGAGGCGAGATCTTGTACCCACATCGGTACCTTATCCTCGGCAGGGTCAGCCGCCACCGTGACTGCTGCTTTCGATCGGGGAAAGAATTGTCGGATCCATTCGAGCCCACCGCGCTTTTCACCGCCCTGTACTTCCTTGTAGGTGAGGTGCGAGGCGATGCCGTAGAGGGCTTCGCGATGCTGGGATTCAGTGCGCAGCTGGATCTCGAGCGCGCCGCCGTCACCCGTATACACGGTCGTGTGGATGGATTGGTAGCCGTTGGGCTTGGGAAAGGCGATGTAGTCTTTGATCTTGCCTGGCACGGGACGCCAGTGCCCATGAATCACACCGAGTGCCGAGTAGCAGTCAGCAACCGAAGGAAAGACGATGCGAAGCGCGAGAATGTCGTAGATCTTGGTGATGTCCCAATCTTTGCGCTCTAATTTTTTGTACAGACTGTAAATACCCTTGATGCGTGCTTCGGCGCTGAAGTGGCGGATGCCTGCTTCCGCGAGCTCTCGCTTGAGATCGTGCTCGACCTTCTCCAGACGCTTCTCGTTTTCGTTTTTGCGCTCACGCTGCATCTCGCGTGTCTTCTCGTACTCCTTGGGCATTGCCCACGGAAACGCGGCGTCTTCCAATTCCTGCTTAGCAACCGACATACCGAGACGGTCCGCAATCGGCGCGTAAATTTCGAGCGTCTCAAGCGCGATGCGCGTGCGCTTCTCAATCTTTGGGACGTGTTCGAGTGTGCGCGCATTGTGGAGGCGGTCCATGAGTTTGATGATGAGGACGCGAATGTCTTTGGCAGTAGCAGCGAAGAGCTTGCGGAGCGATTCTGTATGACGCTCCAATCCGCGGTAGCGGAGTGTGCCGAGCTTGGTGACGCCCTGGACGAGCGTGAGGACTTCTGCGTTAAATTCATCCTCAATCGTCTGCGGACGCACGCCAGCGTCTTCAATCGTGTCGTGGAGAAGGCCCGCTGCGATCGTCTGTGCATCCATACCGACTTGGGCGAGGAGGTAGCCGACTTCTGCCGGATGCACGAAATAGTTGTCGCCGGAGTAGCGCTTCTGATCCTTGTGTGCCTCTTTGGAGAATTCGTATGCTTTGGAGACAAGCGCCACATCCGGGGCCGTCTTTGAGTTCATTGCGCCAAGAATGTCCTTGAGGGGTCTGGTCGGAGCAGGAATCATCTCCAGATGATACTGCCCTGACCGATGTACGCAAATGAGGTTACTTCTTCGCGAGCTTATGAGGATTGTGGTTGGGGCAGATTTTGCTTGAGCAGCGTTCGGGGATCGTCTTGGTGCCTTCCATCATCAGGCTCCCACACATCTCGCAGATCTTGCCCGTCGGGCGGGCCTTGATCGCGTTTTTGCACTGCGGGTAGTTGGAGCAGGCAAAGAAGATGCCGAAGCGGCCACGACGCTCGAGCATTTCGCCCGTGCCGCAGGTCGGGCAGGTGACGCCCGTCTTCGCCTTCGCCTCCTCCTCGGGATCTTTCTTCACGAATTTGCACTTGGGATAATTCGCGCAAGCAATAAACATGCCGAAGCGTCCCTCACGTTGAATCAATTTGCCGCCGCAATCGGGGCAGGGCTCGCCGAGCTCCTTCGGTGGCGCGATCTCTGATCCGTCTTCTTTGCGGGCACCCAAGCACTCAGGGAATTTCTTGCAGCTCATAAAGCGACCATTCTTGGACAGCTTGTATTCCATCGGTCCGCTGCACAAAGGGCAGAGGAATTCTTCTGGTGCGTCGCCCATCGATGTAATTTTGGGGATCTTTGCTTTGGATTTCACTGCCTTGGTGAAGGGTCCATAGAAATCCTTGAGCGTCTTTTCGTAGCCGCGTTTGCCTTCGGAGATTTCATCAAGCTCATTTTCCATTTCGGCAGTAAACGTGTCTGAAATATATTCCGCGAAATTCTCCTCAATAAATGAGGAGACGACATCGCCGGTGGCGGTAGGGAGCAGTGTGCGCCCCTGCTTCTCGACGTAGCCGCGTGCTTCGATCGTACGGAGGATGCTCGCGTAGGTAGACGGACGGCCGATGCCGCGCTTTTCGAGCTCCTTCACCAATCCTGCTTCGGTATAGCGCGACGGCGGCTGCGTTTCTTTGCCTTCCATATGTGCCGCCATAAGATCGAGCGCGTCTCCTGCAGCTACTTTCGGCAGCTCGACATCTTCACCGCGTGCATCCGGGTCCGCCGCGAGCCAGCCGTCGAAAATCACGCGTGAGCCATTGGCTGAGAAATCAGGGATTTCAGCGCCTTTCACATTGGCGATCACCTTGGTGCGAAGCGTCTTTGCGTCGGTCATCTGGCTCGCGAGTGCGCGGGCACGAATGAGGGTATAGAGCTTTTTCTGATCGTCGGTATTTCCAGCGGTGCGCTTTTTCGGGTCAGTCGGGCGTACTGCCTCGTGTGCCTCCTGCGCGCTTTTGGATTTTGTTTTAAAGACGTGTGCCTCAGCGTACTTTTCACCGAATTCAGCAGTGGCGACAGCAAGCAATGCTTCCTGCGCATCTTTACCGAGGTTCATGCTGTCGGTACGCATGTAGGTGATATGACCTGCCTCGTACAATTTTTGTGCGACACCCATCGTGCGCGAGGGCGAGAAGCCGAGGCGGGTCGAGGCGACCTGCTGCAATGTCGAGGTGGTGAAGGGGCCGCGCGCGGTACGCGATGCCTCTGTCTCGTCAACGGATTTTACAAACCACTCCTTGGTCTCTGCGGCTTTCACGATGCGTGCCGCCTCTTCCTCTGTCTTGGGCTCCTCAGAGCAGGTCACGGTGAATTGCGCGCCTTTCTTTGCCTTTACATCAGCAGAGACGACCCAGAATTTTTCGGGGATGAAGGCACGGATCTCACGCTCGCGCTCCATGATGATGCGCAGCGCAGGTGATTGGACACGGCCTGCTGAGAGGCCGTAGCGCACTTTCTTCCAAATGAGGCCAGAGAGATCGTAGCCGAAGAGGCGGTCGAGTACGCGACGTGCTTCCTGTGCAGAGACCAGTTCCTCATCAATCTTTCGCGGATTCTTGAGGGCTTCCTGGACGGCATGTTCAGTGATTTCGTGGAAGACGATGCGCTTGGGCTTCTTGAGTCCGATAGTCTGAGCCAAGTGCCACGCAATAGCCTCGCCCTCGCGGTCGGGGTCTGTCGCGAGGATCACCTCGGTCGCGCGGCCGGCGATATCTTGCAATTCATCAATAACCTTCTGCTTCTCCGGCACGACGAGATAGCGTGGCTTAAAGCCGTTTTCTACATCAACAGCGTCTTTGTTGCTCTTGGGCAAATCGCGAATGTGGCCTACCGAAGCGCGCACCGTAAAACCCGCACCGAGATATTTTTCGATGGTCTTGGCTTTTGCGGGGCTCTCGACGATGACAAGCTTCATATATATAGAATGTCGCACTGATGCGACGAAACGGAGTAATACTCCATTACACTAGCACATGTCAAATCTTTAAAGGTGAAACTGTGGCCGCGCGGAGCGACCACAGTTTCAAAAAACGAGCAGCGTGCGCGCTTAGCGCGCGATGATGCGGCCGTGTCGACGCGCGCGAGCGGTGCGCAACGTGCGACGCGAGAAGGGGCGCACGCGACGGTGACGATTCACCCGAGCGTTGGGCAGCGCGGGACCGTGACGCCACGTGTGCGTGATCAGCCCGGTGTCCGAGACGCCCGTGAAGTATTGCTGCTGGATCTCACGGCCGGTGGCGGTGCGGTTCTTCTTGAGCGAAAGTACGTGCCGGAGTGCAGCGCTCTTCTGCTGGCGTGTGAGGTCGGGCCAGTGATAGCTAGGCATCAGAGAGATCCTTCGGTTGGAGAGGAGGAAACGCGTACGCTTACGAACTGGATATTCTATACCACACGTTAGGCAGAGACTCAAGATTATCGAATTCGAATGACACCCAACTCTTCCACGATCAGGCCCTTTATTTCCATCGTGCTCAATAGAATATTGGCCTCCATAATCGGCATGTCGAGTATCGCGAGGAGCGCATCGCGCGAGCGTGGTGAAGCGAGTATCTCGCACACCTGTAGTTCCTCAGTCGAAAGGTCGCTGCGAAGACTCGCGAGACCACCGCTCTCGCGGGGAACGATGCCGAGTGTCATCAGAATGTCTTCCGGCTTCGTCACGGCGGTCGCACCGAGACGCAGAAATTGGTGTACGCCACGGGACTCCTCGGCGAAGATCGATCCCGGGACGACGAGGAGCTCACGGTTGTAATCCACCGCAAGCTTTGCGGTAATGAGCGTGCCAGATTTTTCCTTGGCTTCGATCATCAGTGTCGCGTGCGTCATCCCGGCCATGATGCGATTGCGGGCGGGGAAGGTGTAGTCGGCAGCCTTCTGATCCATTTTGAATTCCGAGGCAAGGGCACCACCTTTTTCCAAAATTTCCCGGGCGAGCGCGACATTGGCGCGCGGATAGAGCACCTCCCAATCAAGTCCCGAGCCGGGGATGCCCACGGTCGCTAAATTCGCGTCTATCGCGGCTTTGTGCGCCTCGGCATCAATGCCGTAGGCGAGGCCAGAGACAATGACGACGGGGTAGCCTCGGAGGCCCTCTATTAAATAGCGGCAGGCACGACGCCCGTAGTCGGTACAGGCGCGGCTGCCGACCACGGCAAGCCATTTATACTCGTCACTCGGCAGCGTCCCGCGTACATGGAGCTGTTTGGGGCGGTCAGGAATTTCTTGGAGGAGCTGGGGAAATTCCGAAGGAGCTAGTAGTTTGAGCTCATCTTCCATAGTGCTAATATTCTACAGTGCGTAGAACGTAGAACGTAGAACGTAGGGGATGCGGCGCATTTTCTACGAACTACGAACCACGACCTACGTTCTTTCCTATGCTTGATATTAAATTCATTCGCGAGAATAGAGATCTCGTCTCCGAAGGTGCCAAAAAGAAGCACCTCACCATAGATTTTGATGAGCTCATCAAGCTCGATGACAAGCGCAAAGATCTGCAGGCGTCTATTGATGAGAAGCGCGCTGAGCAAAACGTCGCGAGCGACATGATCGTGAAGGCGACTCCCGAAGAGCGTGAAGCCGTAATTGCGAAGATGCAGTCGCTCAAGGAGACGCTGAAAATGCAGGAAGAGTCGCTCCAGGAAATCATGGTGAAATGGCGTGCCATCATGCTCACCGTGCCGAATGTGCCGGATATTTCCGTGCCGGACGGCGAGAGTGATGCCGACAACAAGGAAGTAAAAACATGGGGCGATATTCGCACGTTTGATTTTGCGCCCAAGACGCACGTCGATCTCATGCTCGATAACGACATGGCGGATTTCGAACGCGGTACCAAGGTCGCGGGCTTTCGCGGCTATTTCTTGAAAAATGATGGTGCGCGGCTCTTGTGGGCACTCGAGCGCTTCGTGCAGGATCGCTTCATGCACCGGGATGGCTTTACACCGATCGTGGTGCCGAGCCTCGTGCGCCGCGAGCCATTCGTCGGCACTGGCTATTTGCCACAGAGCGAAGAAGATCTCTACAAGACACAAGATGGTGAGTATCTTGCGGGCACCGCAGAGGTCGCATCCATGGGCTACTACATGGATGAGATTCTCGACAAGTCACAGTTGCCCACCAAATTCTTCGCGTTCTCACCATGCTTCCGGCGCGAAGCAGGCAGCCATGGCAAAGACACCAAGGGCGTCTTTCGTATTCACGAATTTATTAAATACGAACAGGTCGTACTCTGCGAAGCCTCGCACGAGGAGAGCGTGAAGCACCACGAGGAGTTGACTGAGAATTCTGAGAAACTCCTGCAGGAATTGAAGCTCCCGTATCACGTCGTGATCAATTGCGGCGGCGATCTTGGTCTCGGCCAGGTGAAGAAATACGACATCGAGGCATGGATGCCGAGTGAGCAGCGCTACCGCGAGACACACTCGTCGTCATACTTCCATGATTTCCAGGCGCGCCGTATGAACATTCGATATCGCGATGACGAGGGTAAGGTCCGCTATGTGCACTCGCTCAACAACACCGCGCTCGCCATGCCGCGCATTCTCTGCCAGATAGTCGAGAATTATCAGGAGGCCGATGGCTCAATCACGGTGCCAGAAGCGCTTCGCGGCTACATGGGCAAAGATGTCATCAAAAAAAGTAATTGATTTGCGAGGTGGGCGAGTCGCTCGTCCTACTCCGGCAGCACGTGCACCGCAGCGCGAAACGGAGCGTCGCTCGCCCCTGCGCGTCCGCAGACGCCGTACGCGCCTGATCTGGTCTGGCGTGTTTGTCGTGCTGCTTGCGGCGCTTGGCTATGGCGTGCATGTCCTCTCGTATCATCCGCAGCTCACCATCCAGACAATCACGGTCGAAGGAGCCGAGCGCATGCCACCAGAGATCGTCCGGAGCTATGTGAACGAGCTTCTCGACAGTGAACGATTCCATTTCCTCGCGCGTCGCAACATCGTGCTCTATCCCAAGAGCGGTATCGCGCACTCCATCGCCGCGAATTTTCCGCGGATCAAATCGGCCACCCTCGCGCTTCGCCGACCACTCTCGACGGAGCTGGTGGTCCAGATAGAAGAGCGCAAGCCATTTTCGAAATGGTGTGCCGAGCCGGTAGAAGGAGCGGCCACGTGCTATTGGATGGACGACGGGGGATTTATATACGCCGAAGCAGCCGACGGAGAGCGCGGTGCGAATGAGTACGTGTTTAGTCGTGGCATCGAGCAGGCTGACGCAGCGCCGATCGGATCAGTCTTTGCGCCGACGCACGTGCCGGGACTCGTCGCGATGCTGCGCTATCTCGAGCAAGCAGATTTCCGACCTGCCATGGTGTCGATTGAAAATGATCAAGACTTTTTTGTGCACCTGAGTGAAGGATTCTTTATCAAAGCATCCTACGGACAAGATGCAGGACAGCTCGTGCGTAATCTCAATCTCATCCTCGCCTCTGATGCATTGCGGGGTAAAGAGGCGAATTTGGAATATATCGATCTCAGATTCGGGAATCGCGTCTACTTTAAAATGAAAGGCGAGGCGGAGGTCTCTGCTCAATAAAAAAAGGAGGGCGACCGAAGTCGCCCATCCCGATCCGCGTCATGGTTAGACGCGCCTGGCTTGTGCTGGTTGCGTCGGCATGCACGCGGTTAGCATTCTTCCGATGTGCAGACCGATCCATTCGTCGCTACCGTCCCGCAGGATCTCTCGGTACTTCTCGCCGACGGTCTTCCGCTCAGCGCGGTGTTCTTTCGGGTTGAGCCCGAGGAGCCAGTCTTTCGACCGGCCCATGCCGAAGACTTCGCACAGACTGGCGTCAGCTAAGGTCTCTGGCATGCGCGCGACGATCTGCTTGATGATGCCGAACGCATGGTTGTAGCCAACCCCGCTGAACTTCTCCTTGATGAGTGCGCCCAGGTAGGTGGCACCGCCGTATCGGAGGCAGGAGTCGATCGAGTTGAGCAACTCCGGGTGATCCTCGGTGAGCAGGTTGACGCCATCGACGTGATGCCTGAGCAGGTCAAACGCTCTGGCCGCTTCGCGTGCAGCGTCAGATGCGCGACGATCGTCTGTTTGAATCAAGATACCTCTTGCCATCTTCTCCCCATTACACTAGAGGTGAGCTACTAGACATATAGGACTCGCACGGAGCACCTGCACCGTTTGTAACGTGATATCCCCGCGAAGTCAAAGTGTGTTAGTGTATTTTCGTGAAGAATTTCTGGAAAGATCTCCCGCGGCCGTTCTTCGTGCTCGCGCCAATGGAGGATGTGACAGATGCCGCGTTCCGGCATCTCATCGCGCGCTTTGCAGATCCGTCGATCCCACGCGTCTTTTATACCGAATTTACCGCTGCCGATGGGCTCGTACTCGCTGATGAGCGCGGCAAGCGTCGTCTCGGAAAGAAGCTGGAATACAGCGAGATCGAGCGACCGATCGTTGCGCAGCTTTTTTCCGCAGTACCCGAGCGGATGGAAGCAGCTGCGAGGCTCTGCCAAGAGCTGGGATTTGATGGAGTAGACATCAATATGGGATGTCCTGCGAAGGAGATCGAGAAGAGTGGATGCGGCGCTGCCATGATCAAGAATCCGCCGCTCGCATGCGAGATCATCCGTGCGGTCAAGCGTGGAGCGCCGAATATTCCGGTCTCGGTAAAGACCCGTATCGGCTACAACGAAAATCAGATAGAGACGTGGGTGCCAGCGCTGCTCGCAGAAGATATTGCCGCGCTCGCCATCCATGCGCGTACCCGCAAAGAGATGTCCGAGGTGCCGGCGCGTTGGGAGCATGTGGCGCGTGCGGTAGAGATCCGCGACGCGATGGGTAAGGAGACGCTCATCATCGGCAATGGTGATCTGAAAGATCTCGCCGATGCGCGCGAGAAAATCGCTGCTGCAAAATGTGATGGCGGCATGCTCGGCCGCGCGGTCTTCGGCAATCCCTGGATTTTTAATGAGTCGGATGCAGCAGTGAAATCTCCCGAGGAGAAGATGCGCGCACTTATCGAACATATTCAGCTCTTCCAAAAGCATCTCTCGGGATTCCAAAACGACGCCGTGATGAAGCGACATTTCAAGGCCTACATCGGTGGCTGGGACAATGCCAAAGAATTGCGCCAGCAATTGATGGATGCGGAGAGTCTCGCTGCAGCACGCGAATTGCTTCAGCGAGCATTGAATAAGACCTAAATTTCTGTAAGGTATGTGGAGCCGTTTCTCTACACGGTAGCAATATCATCCAAGGGAGACCATGATGACCAGTGCTGCAACGCCCCATGCTGCTTCATTTCAGCATCCTGGGAGTTCGCGCTCTCGGTCTGCAGGGCCCGTAAAAATGGTGCCGCATGCAGAAGACACAGCGCCGTTCGACGAGCCGTCTGCGCGAAGCTACGTATTGAAATATCTTGATGCGCGACCCAAGGAGAAGCCGTCGCTGCGACGTCTCAGTGAAGCGGTTGCAGTGTTGTACGCGCATCATGAGAATATGAGAGGCGTCCTGTATCGACTGGAGCGTGGTGCTGCGCAGGCTGAGAATGTCGTGCGTCGCGCGCATGATCTCAGTCGCATGATTCCGACAGGCTGGACGCTCATCCGTAAGGCGGAGCAGATGGGCAAGCGGGTGAGCTTTTCGGACCTCCACGACAATGTCCACGGCGTGCAGCCAGCACAGCAGCTGTTGGGAATCCGTGGTCTGGCTGCTAAGCATCGAGTAAAGCTCTGAACGAAGAAAAAATGGACCGGCGGAGATAGCCATCTCCGCCGGTATTAGTTTTTATGCATGCCCCACGTCACCTCCCTGCAGGGAGGTGGCCGGGCATAACTCCTGAGATTCTCTGGTGAAGATAAGGTTACACCCCACGTCGCAGTCCTGCGGGACTGCGTCCGGGTGTAGCTCTTGAAATTCTCAGCTGAGAATTTCAAGGCTATACTGCTGCCATGGCAAAAGAGGTAAAACAGGGGACTTTATATAGACAATATCGGCCGCAGAAATGGGACGAGGTAAAAGGCCAGGAGCAGGTCACCGAGACACTCAAGGCCGAGATCAAAAACAATAAGATCGCTCACGCCTACCTCTTTGCGGGTACGCGCGGTACCGGCAAGACCACGGTCGCGCGCATTCTCGCCTCCGCACTCGATGTGTCGGAAAAAGATTTGTACGAAATGGATGCTGCCTCCAATCGCGGCATCGACGACATTCGCATGCTTCGTGAGGGTGTGTATGCCTCACCGTTTGAATCCGAATACAAGTTCTACATCATCGACGAAGCGCACATGCTGACCCGTGATGCGTGGAATGCATTTCTGAAGACACTCGAAGAGCCGCCAAAGCATGCGATCTTTGTGCTCGCGACGACGGAACGCGACAAGGTACCGGAAACGATTCAATCGCGTTGCGAAATCCACACGTTTAAACAGCCGACACGCGAAGTGCTCGCTCACACCATCATCGAGGTCGCCAAGAAAGAGGGATTTGCAATGGAGCGCGCTGCGGCCGAGCTCGTGGCACTGCTCGCCGAGGGATCATTCCGTGATGCGCTTTCGATTTTGCAAAAGGTGCTCTCGGTATCCAGCAACAAAAAAATAGACGTGAGCGAGGTGGAGACCGTCTCGGGTGCTCCGCGCGGCGAGCTCGTGCGTCAGCTTCTCGCGGCGCTTGCGGCCAAGGATAGCAATGCCGCGCTCGCCGTCATGCAGATCGCGATTGGAGAAAACATGGACGCGCGTACGCTGGTGAAGCTTTTGATTCACCGACTCCGTATCATTTTGTTGACGCGCTACGCGCCAGACCTTGCGACATCGCTCGCAGAAGAGCTCACCGAAGCGGATCGCGTCCTCGTCGCTGAGCAGGCGACGTCGGCCGTCATCAATTCTGATACGCTGCGCACCGTCCTTGAGGCATACTCTCGCATGGCGTATGCTGCAGTGCCGCACCTACCGCTCGAGCTCGCGATTATCGATATCTGCGAATCCGCTCGGCCACCGGTAAAATAGCGTGTCATTACTATCATTTTCATTCGTCATCACACATATGAACACTAAACAGATGTATTACGTGGGAGGAGCGCTGGCGATCATCCTCGTCGCCATTGGCGGCTTCTTTGCGTACCGTGCGTTTTCGGAGCCGATGTCTGATTTCTCAAATGCGGAGTACGGCATCTCATTCACGTACCCCGCTCATTACTCGGTCGATGAACAGCATTTTGCTGATCGTCACACGATTATTCTCGCCGACAAAGATGCGCTTGCGGCTACGCCGCAAAATGGCGAGGGCCCGACCACGATTACCCTCGATGTATTCCAGAACCCGCGGGACCTCTCGCCGTCCGACTGGGTCAAATCCAACTCCGCCTCCAATTTCCAGCTTTCCAACGGTGCACTCGCCTCGACCACACAGGCGGGTGCAGAGGCGGTCGCGTATGTCTGGGACGGTCTGTATCGCGGCGAGAGCTATGTCTTCGAAAACGGCGATGAGATTGTGATGCTGACAGTGACGATGATGGAGCCTACGGATGCCATCCATAATGATTTCGAGAAAGTGATGCGATCACTGCAGCTCAAGTAATATCTTGCCATAAGGCCAGAAATATTGTAGAATGCTGCCTTATGGAAAAGGCAGCGTACCCAATGCGCATCAATAAATATCTCGCGCTGCAAAAGTACTGCACGCGTCGTGATGCGGATAAACTGATTACCGCCAAGAAGGTGATGATCAATGGGCGTCTCGCGCAGCTTGGTGACAAGGTGAATGAAACAGACGACGTTAAGGTCACTTTTAAGCCGCGTACCTATCGATATTTTGCGTACCACAAACCGCGCGGTGTGATTACCCATTCTCCGCAAGGCGATGAGA
Source organism: uncultured Candidatus Saccharibacteria bacterium (assembly GCA_964545165.1). Classification (GTDB taxonomy): domain Bacteria; phylum Patescibacteriota; class Minisyncoccia; order Phycocordibacterales; family UBA2100; genus UBA10103. The sequence continues at coordinate 74,911 of CAZJEQ010000002.1, read as the reverse complement.
CAGAGATTGCCGATATGATTCCTGAGAAGGACGTCTTCCCGGTCGGACGACTCGACAAGGATTCCTATGGCCTCATCATTTTGACCGACGACGGTCGCCTCACGGACGCACTTCTCAATCCCGATTACGAGCATGAGAAGGAGTACGAGGTGGTGACGCTTGCGAAGCTGCCTGGCTACTTCAAAGATCGCATGGAAGCGGGCGTGGATATTGGCGGCTACACCACCAAGCCCTGCACCGTGCGCATCCTCGGCGACAAGAAATTCTCCATCACGATCACTGAGGGCAAGAAGCACCAGATTCGTCGCATGTGCGGCGCGTTTGGGCAGAGCGCCATCGAGCTGAAGCGAAAGCGCATCATGACCATCAGCCTCGGCGATTTAAAATCCGGCCAGCATCGCGCGATCAAGGGAGATGAGCTCAAGGAATTCCGCACCGCACTCGGATTCAAGGATGCTTAGGCGAGGATCGCCGCGAGTACGCTCTCAGCGCGCTTCTGCGTTTTAGCAGAAAAGTGCACGACTTCCGCGCCGTAGCCGCGAATCGTAGCAAGCTGCTTGGAGATTTCTCCTTGAGAAATTTTATCGACTTTGTTGGCAACAATCATAAAGGGATGATGGTGCTCTTTCAGAATTTCCATCATTTGCTCGTCAAATTTCGTCACGCCGACCTTGCTGTCGACAACGAGCACGACTTTCTTGGGACGCGCTTCTGAGTAGGTGAGATACCAGATGATGAGCTTCTTCAATTTGTCGCGCTCTTTTGGCGTTGCTTGTGCATAGCCGTAGCCGGGGAGGTCGGCCAAGTAGAATTCGTTGTTGACGAGAAAGTAGTTGATCTCCGTCGTTTTACCGGGCTTCTTGCCGACGACGGCCACGTCTTTGCCGACGAGTGCATTGATGAGGCTGGACTTGCCGACGTTGGAGCGCCCCACAAAGGCAATCTGAGGAGTGCCGTCGTGCGTAATATCATCTGTGCCACGGATGCCTTTGACGAAGCGAATGCTTTTGACTTGCATAGATCCGCAGTCTACATGACATTTGCCTACGAAAAAGCGGCCGCCGAAGCGACCGCTTTTTCTGTAGCTACGTATCCGCTAGATAGAGGAGCCGCGGAAGAGTCGCACGACCCACAGAAGCAATGCTGCACCGATGGTCGCCACGACGAGGCTGTAGAAGTTGAACCCGGTGACACCACTTGATCCAAAGGCATTGAACGCCATACCGCCGACGAATGCACCGACGACACCGACTACGACATTGAGCATAATGCCCTGCGACGCGTCCGTGCCCATCAAGAGCGACGCAAGCCAGCCTGCGATGCCGCCCAACACGAGAAATGCAATGATTTCCATAAGAGATACTGATTAGATTATTAGCTATCTTGTAACCTCGCTACAGCGTAACGAACGGCTACTGAATCTCTCATGAAGATGAGGGTAGGTGAATCGAGCTGCGGTGGATGCTGTAGGCGAGCCCGTGTGTGCGAAGCGACTTCGCAAGCTCGGGTGCGAGCGCTCGAATGTATGTACCAGATGCGACGTCCGCTTCGATGGTGAGGATCGTAAAGACAGCTGGCTGTGATAAGACAGCGCGCCACTGCGGCACAATGCGCTCAATGCGAAAATCGTTGGTATCTGGCACGTGCACGCGATCGAGTTTCTCTTCGATCTCACGCAGCAGATCCGCACTGCTAATTTCGCGTACGCCGTGATAGGAAGCGCGCATCACCCGCATCTCTCGCACCGGGCGCTCAACATGCGCATCGCGATGGGCATGTTCAAAGAGCGGCTTCCCGTCGACCGTGCGAGAAGAAAATACGGGGTAGGCAAGATGGTGGACTCCCACGAGCGATGCGACGACACGCTCCCAGTCGGTTCCTGCAGCAGGGAAACTCGTTGCTTCCGAGGCGAGCCCCAGCACGTCGCCGGTGTCGCTCTCGACGCCGAGCAGGATCTCGAAGCGATATGTTTTATCGAGACTGTCGTACTTTTCTCGTCGAATGCATTCATCGCCGATCAAAATAAGGAGCTGTCCGCTCGCCATCGGGTCGAGCCGACCTGCGTACGTCATGGGTATTCCCTCGTAGCGAGCATCAGTCGCACGAAAACGCTGCAGTGCTTGCAGGGGTGTTTCGCCTACCTCTTTGTCTATGAGCGCATACGGCGGCATGGGTGCGTTATACAGCACTGACCGCTGCCAAGCCAATGAGGAGAATACCGATGGTGTTCATCACGTAAGAAACCATCACAAGCGTCGAGACTTTCATACGTGAGACACCCATGAGTCCGATACCGAGCTCGTCGGGGAGCGGGGAGGCGATGATGAGGGCGCCGATGAAGGGGAGCACCCAGCGGAATACGCGACGATGGAAAATTGCCACGAAGCGACGGAATTTGCGCAACGAGAGCAGATGCTCGAGATCGTCTCGGAATGTGTGGCGGATGAGGCCGAAGAGTACGAGATCTCCCATCACTGAGCCACTCGCACCCAGAAGCGCCATCACAATGATGTTTACCTCTGGCGCGATAGCCGCAAACATCGCAATCGCAAACGGTGTAGTGAAAAGCGAGGTGAAGAGAAGTCCCGCAATTAAGGTGCCGATGAGCTCAGACTCGGGACTGACCAGAAACACTGTGTCGAGCGCGCCGCTTCGAAATGCAAAAGTCGCCGCAATGATGCTGACGACGATGACGAGTGCATCCCGCTTTAATCGATGACGAAATTGGGTGGCCGCGGATACCATGGCGCAATTATATCGGCTCTGTGGTAGCGTGACTGAAGCTACGGAGGACTAGGATGTTGATACGAACAATATGCATCGCGTTCGCGATGTTCACACTCACGGGATGCGCCACGCTGTCGGTCGAGTATGCGCCAGGCCGCTTCACGCCGGCTATGCACCAAGCGCCATCATACGAAAATCGGCGCGGCTACACCCCTGGCCTCAAGAACATGCACGATCAAAGCGGCCAATACGGGCCGCTTTGTCATTTCAATGCTTTTACTTCATCCATGACCGATGCGAGAAAGCTTCGGTCTTCTGGCAGCGTAACCATCGCGAGGGCTTCGTCGACAGTCACCCAGCGTGCTTCAGGATTGTTGGGATCAGTCGGCTTGAGTGGCGTATTCGGCGCGCGGAAAAGAAACATAGAAATATGCTTGAGCTCACTGGTGTCGTATCCGCCTCCCGGCTTACCTCGGTAGCGTTTGTAGCTACCAAGAGATTTTACGAGCGTCAGATCGGTCAGACCTGTTTCTTCAGTGATCTCGCGCTGAGCGGCAGTGAGTGTGTCTTCGCCGTCGTCGAGATGCCCTTTGGGCAGGCCCCACCACGGGCCGCCCATACCATTGGTGACCAGCGCAATCTCGCCTCGTTCGTTTACGACAACTCCACCCGCGCTTTGTGTCTCGATCATGTGATTATTTTTCCGACCATACAGCGAGTACGTTGCCAGCCGGGTCTACAAAATGGAAGCGACGGCCACCAGGGAAGTCGAAGATCGGTTTTACGATTGAGCCGCCAGAAGTCTCGACTGCTGCGAGCGATTTCTCGAGATCGCTGGAGAAGAGAATCACCAACGGGCCCGCATCGCCTGCGACGACGCCAGCGGTGAATCCGCCCGTAAGCGCACCGTCTTTGAATTCGACGTACTCGGGCCCGTAGTCGGTAAAGGTCCAGCCGAATGCGCTGCCGTAAAATGCCTTCATCGCTTCGAGGTCGGCAGCAGGCAATTCGATGTAATTGATGCGGTGGTGGCTATTCATGCCACTATTTTAACCCACCGAGCGAGGCTTAGTTACCCCACGCGGCGTCGAACGCAGCTTTGGCGTCAGCGTCGGTAGCTCCTGGGTGATCGTGCTTGTATTGCTCCATCCACACTTCGATGTTCGCAATACCTGCTTTAAACGCGGCGTCGACTTCCTTGTCTGTGGCATTCGGATGCTGAGCTCGGTAATCCTTTTCCCATGCACCGACGCGCTCGAGATCTGCGCCCCATTTATTAAATTGGTCGGCGAATACGACGTAGCGTGCGAATGCACCAAGGACAACGACTGCCACTACTCCCAACAGTACTTTATGCGAGGTTTTCATACGTGCAGTATACACATGCGCAGCTCACTTAGAGCGCTTCGGCAAACAATACGAGTCGCTGGGAGAAGCTTTTGAGTACGGGGTTCCAGGTACCGTCACACGTGATGATGTTGAGATGGGCCCTGCCGTCTGTGGAGGTGAAGAGCGCGGTGGTGTCCGCTGTAGGATCAAAAAGGCGGCTTTCACGCACGGCGAAGGTGGTGGTCTTGCCCTGGTCATTCACGATCGTGAATCTATCGCCGACACGCAGCTCGTTGAGTCGCGAGAACACACCGGGCAGGGTCGCGACGCCGCCGCGAATCTGTGCGACGTGGCCATCTAATACTGCCGTACCGATTTCACCCGGTCGCATGCCACCGATGTACCAGCCTACCTCGGTAAGCGTGTTGGGTGCATCCATGGCGCCGCTGGTAGTGAGACCGACAGGAATGATGGGCGCATCAACATTGAGTTGCTCAATTTTGATTCGGACGGGAAGTCCGGTGCCTGGCTCGAGCGAAGCGATCGGAGTCGCAGTCCTTATCGCTGATACAGGAGTCGCGACTACCGCTGTGTTCACCGTCGGTGTCGTTTGTGCTCCAGTCATTTTGACGTCAGCATTCAAACGTTGCCTCGATAGGGGGCCAAAGAATCCTGAGGCAGGTGAGATCCCGGCCTGTGTTTGCCAAGCGACCACTGCTTTGCGGGTCAGTGCGCCAAACGTCCCTGTAGGAGTCGGGATGTTCAAGTGCCCCTTTGAGATGAGATACATCTGCAGAGCGGCGACATCAGTACCAGATGCGCCCATTCTCAAATCGCGAGCAAAGCTCGCGTCTGCTGTTTGTGCAAAGGCCGTCGTGGCAAACGCACAGAAAGAGAATGCAATTATCGCGATTGATACGGAGGAGAATGTAAATGTTTTCATTAGCCGACTGTAGCACCTTACTGTATCGGCGTCTCAATCAACTTCATGAGCACGCAGTCGGCGATCATGTTGCCGAATATTATTTGTTTCGTTTTGCAGCGAGCTTTATGATCTTCTCCAGCTCTTTGACGTTGATATCGGCAAGTTTGTTGATGTAGAGACATCCGCCACCTTCTTTGTATTTTCCTAATTTCAAAAGGAAATCGTTTGCTCCCTTCTTTTCTTTCAAGCCCGCAGTTGTCATAGAGAAAACTTTTAAGCCATAGAGCGCGATGTTTTGCTTGCGTGGAGCTAAGCCGATCTGCATCCATTCAGCCTCTTTGCCGTTGGCGTAGGTGTACTTCCTGCGCCCAAAGCCGACGATCGAGGTGCCCCACATCTCCGGCTTCGACTTCGTGGCCTTCTCCATGAGCTTTGAAATCGTGGAACAATCACTGCGCTTCTGCGGATCTTTGATGGCGCTTAAGAATTTTGCCACGCTCGCCTTATTCACTTTTGTTTTCAATTCAGCCATACGTGTATTTGCTGGCCTCATCGGATTCGAATAATTCTCCATCAAGTCCCACAAGGCTTTCTTGACGCTTTTTAGTTTAGCATTTCGACCCACCTCGGAATCTAGTTTAATTAGACCAATGCGAGCAATTCGTCCAATACGGACGTTTTCCAAACCATACCTATGTCAGGAATATCTTCTACATTGTCTCCAATAATTCTTCCTGAATACACACCGAGAAATTTAGTTGCTGAAGATCCAATGTTTAAACCTTTTGAACTGCTCACCTGGCCTATTCTTCGAGCAAAAACGGGAGAACCTGACATGCCACCCTTAGTTGTGGCGTCAATTAAGAATACCGGCTTACTTTCGTAGTTGATGTCAAAATCGGATGCTAAATTGCCACTCTTCCATATAGCAAATTTACCATCGGAAGCTTTACCGTACGGAAAACCAATAATCGATAAATCTTCCGAGGGAGAGATTATTAGATCAATATCCTTAAGTGCCAAATCTAGAGGATAAAGAGCAATTTCTGGTCTACCTGTAATTGGAAATATAACAACATCTATTTTTTCAGAACCGAAATCCTTTTCCCTCCAAATAGGATTTCCCTCTGTATCTTGGAGCGGATAATCCACAGATACCCATACACCCACATGATCTTTTTTTGCATTATGCCAAACGCGTATTTTATTCGGTATTGCGCCAGTTGAAGATAGTGGTTTTTGTGTCGTTGGATGCCTACCGGATACGACATGCCAATTTGTAACAAGAAAGTAGTTACCCTCTTTCTCAACCACAAATCCAGTTGCAGAGGATAAATATTGTGCGTCAAAAAATAACTCCAGGTGTAGAGACGTAACAGTTAGTTGATCAACATTCATATGTTTCTGGGGCGTTCGCCCAAATCCTGAAAAAAGCGCAAAAGATAGCCATCCGGGTCTTGCACAAGAAATTGGCGATTACCAACTTCTTTGTCATTACTTCTATACCATTTCTCTTCCATATCGAAAAAGATTGGGTAATTATCTTTCTTGAGGTTTTCGTAGAGTTCCTGAACATTTGTCACTTCGATTTGGAAGTTGACCCCTTGTCCAAGCGGGTATTCCCTCGCACCAATTGCCCATCTGTCTTGAGACTCTAGAAGTTCAATCATCAGATTTGCTCCTTCTTTATCGAGCATGGCGAATTTTTCCTCTGGCCTGTCGTACAAGATTTTGAATCCTGCAAGACGAGTGTAAAAATCCACACTCTTTTCGAAGTCTCGTACTTTGAATTCTGGTACGAGTTTTGCGGTAGGCATATAGAAAATTATGTCACGGAAACAATCCCAACCATAACGACACTCCTCGGAGTTCGAACCTATCTCAAGCTGGCTGGGGGACTTGGAATCGAACCAAGATTAAGAGCTTCAAAGGCTCCTGTCCTACCATTAGACGATCCCCCAAATTGATACAAACACGCTAAAGATAGCAAAGAAATGCGCGGTGCCATAGGATGAAGCCATGTATGTAATGGTCAAGGTAATAGCGGGTGCGAGGAGGGAATCAGTGAAAGAATTGTCTCCCGAGCGCTTTGAGATCTCGGTCCGTGAGCAAGCCGAACGAAATCAAGCGAATCGACGTGTGATCGAAATCCTTGCCGATCGTTTTCGAGTCCCTGTAAAAAGAATTCGCATTACCAAGGGTCATCGAAGTCCGTCAAAAGTTTTCAACATCAGCGAAAAATAGCGATTTGTTATACCCAACGTCGCGTCCCTGCAGGGACGCGTCCGGGCATAACTCTTCAGATTCCCAGCTGGGAATCTGAAGGTTATACTACGCACTCCTATGAAAGAACACGCGAAACACTGGTGGCTCCTGGCGCTCCTCGCGCTCGCACAATTTATGGTGGTGCTCGATATTTCGATTATGAATGTGGCGCTGCCCAGCGTACAGAAGACTCTCGGGCTCTCACTCACCGGATTGCAGTGGATCGTATCGACCTACACGCTGGCCTTTGGCGGCTTCCTGCTTTTTGGCGGTCGCGCTGCAGATCTCTACGGGCGTCGATTGGTGTTCGTCTCCGGCGTCTTCGGATTCGCGCTTACTTCGCTTTTCGTTGGCCTCGCACAAAACGAGGCGCAGATGATTATCTTGCGTGGTCTCCAGGGTCTCTCGGCGGCATTTATGTCGCCTGCAGCGCTCTCCATCGTACTCGCTACATTTCGCGAGCAGCATGAGCGCACGCGCGCACTGTCGATTTGGGGCATGGTCGCCGCAGGTGGGGGAGCTGCGGGTGTACTCCTCGGCGGTATTCTCACGCAGTATTTGAGCTGGCGCTGGAATTTCTTCATCAACGTGCCAGTCGGTCTCTTGGTCGGCTACTTTGCGCTCAAGCTTGCACCGAAGCATGAGAGTGAGGAGCACGACAAGACGCTCGACATTCCCGGTGCCGCGCTCATCACGAGCGGTATGATTCTGCTCGTCTATACACTCACCGAGGCATCAAAGTGGGGATGGCTCTCCGTGCATACGATTCTGTTCTTCGTGATCTCTGCGGCGCTCATCGCAGCGTTCTTCTGGAATGAGTCGCGCGCCAAGAAGCCACTCGTCCCGCTCTCGGTATTCAAAATCGGTAACATCGCTGCAGCGGATCTCACACAGCTCCCGATCACCGCCAGCGTCTTTGCAATGTTCTTCTTCGTATCGCTGTATGTGCAATCCATCCTCGGCTACTCGCCGGTTGCCTCCGGTCTCGCGTTTCTCCCGGTGCCGATGATCATAGCGATGACCGCGATGTTCGCACCGCGTCTCATCAAGCGCATCGGGTACAAGCCGATCATCGTCGTGGCGCCGTGGCTTCTGGCCAGCGGCCTCCTGGTGCTCGCGCACGTGCCCGTGGAAGGCTCCTACTACACACACGTCCTCCCGGGCCTCGCCCTCATGGCAGTCGGCATGGGATTCTCTTTCGTCTCGATCACGATCGCAGCGACCTCCGGCGTCCCGGGGCATTTCTCGGGCCTCGCTTCGGGACTCTTGACGACCGCGCAGCAAATCGGTGGTGCGCTTGGTCTCGCGATTCTCTCATCAGTGGCCGCATCGAAGACTGCGAGCTACCTTGCCGCGAATCCTGGTGCGCAGCTCCCCGCGCTCGTCGAAGGATTCCATATCGCCTTCTATACCGGCATTATTTTCTGCGCGATCGCATCACTCACGGCATTCTTTTTGATCAAGGCAGGGAAAGGGGGAGCAGTTACTCCTCCTCCGGCTGTTCATTAGAGCGGACGTCCGCTCCTTGGCGCTCGCTTATCGTCGCCTGCGGATTACCATCGTAGGAGATACGTGCGCCGTAGGTCGCTGTCGCCTTCAGTGTCTGTGACACATTGATATCCACGTCCGAGCCGTAGGTGGCTGTGACCTCGGCGTCTTGGATGTCGAAATCTATGGCGTGAATGCGCGCACCTTGTGTGGCTGTCATCGTGGCACGGGTGGCGGAGCCATCGAGCGAGAGGTATGAGCCATCGCGGACTTCTGCAATAAGTGAGTCAAACGCTGCTTCGATATCGGCGCGCGAGCCTTGTTTGAGCTCGATCGTCAGTGCCGTGAGCCCGAGATCTTCCATGGTGATATGTGCGCCGCGCTCGCCAGCGATGGATTCAAGCTGATCGATACGAAGCGTGAGCGTCGGTGTGTGATCTCCGCAGAAGAAGCAGATACGTCCGTCAAGCGGCGTGCGCGAGATATGGAGTGTGCCATTTTCCACCCGTGCGTCATACGAATCAATCATGCGTTCAAGGCCGGTCGCGGTGAGCGACGGTGTTTCGCCTTTGAGAATCTCAAGATCGACACCGTTTTCTACCTCGACTCGCTGGAAAGCGCCTTCGAGCGAAATCTCGCGACTGATCGCCTGGTATTCTGGAGCGGTCTCACGATAGACACGATAATTCTCGGCACCTTTGGCAATCGCAAATCCCGAGACGGCGATGGCGAGGAACCACAGGCCCAACATGCCGGCGCCGATCGGCCCGGAGATGATCGTTTTCTTGGCAAGTAGTGCGATGCCAGCAAAAAAGACGGCAAGCGCGGGAATCAGTGCAACAAAGATGAGTGACACAGCGGCGAATCCGTAGAGTGCACCGGGGAGTACCGTCGAGACCGGCAAGTCTCCCGTCATAAACGCAGCACCAGAGAGCATGATGCTGCTCGTGATGAGGATCGCGACCAGTGCAGCGCCAGCGGCGAAGGTCATGATGAGTCCGGCGAGCACGCGAAAGATCGGACCAATGACGCGAATGATGCCCGAGATCAGCTGTGCAGGGATGCTTATGATCTTTGCAAAGGTACCTTTGCGATCAGCGCGAATCTCGTTGACGCGCTCGCGCACCGTCTCGCTCAAATTCTCGAGCGTGACTGGAGTGCCCGTCATTTCCAATTTCTGTGCAGCACTTTTTGCTTCCGGCATAATCACCCAGAGCACGATGTAGAGAAGGAAGCCGAAGCCGTTTAAGAAGGTGAGTGCAAAAAAGCCCAGGCGCACCCACAGCGTCTCCCAGCCGAAATACGCGGCGATGCCGGAGCAGACACCCGCAATAATCGCATCGCTGGGATTGCGATAGAGTTTTTTGCCACCCGTCGTCGATTCGCGCTTCGGCGAGCTCTCGCTGGAGATGCCGTCATCAAAATCTTCTACCTTGCCCATCTTGGCAAGGATGGCCTCGATAATCTCGATAGATACGATTCTTTCTTTGCGCTCGATGAGCTGCTCGGCGATTGATCCTTCAATATCGTCGATAATTTCTGCCGATCCTGCGGTCGCAGAGAAATGTTTACGCACTGCCGAGAGATATTCCTCCAGGCGCGCGTACGCGTCTTCTTCGATAGTGAAGAGCGTTTTGGCGAGCGAGATTTGTAATGCTTTTTTCATAGACGTTAAATAAGTGTGTTAATTGATTCGACCAATGAACCCCAGGTTGCTTTTAATTGCTTAAGTTTGTCCGTGCCCTTCGACGTGAGCGCATAGTATTTGCGAGGCGGACCAGCAGACGATTCCTTCCAGTCGTACTCCAAGAGTCCCTCGGTCTTGAGGCGTGTAAGGAGGGGATAGAGTGTGCCCTCGACGACGAGGAGATCGGCACCCTTGAGCGTTTTTAAGATATCGGACGCATACACGGTGTCGCGCGAGATTGCGAGCAGCGTGCAGAACTCCAACATGCCGCGGCGCATCTGCGCTTTTGATTCTTCAAAATCAGTTTCCTTTCCCATGCGGCGATGTTAGCACCCAGTACTATGTATCGCAAGGTACCATGTGGAAAACTTTGCGCGGGCTCGTTTGACGATATCAATTATGAATGACGTGATTTGATTCCGTTAAGTTTGGTGCACCTCATGCGTCTCTATCTATGTCGCTCAGGGCGACGCTTACTAAGTAATACAACTCTATGAAATCTATTCGTTATATTGCAGCCTCAGGCGCACTCATGGTGGCACTGACGACTGCCTCTCCCGTATTCGCCCACTCTGATCAGAAGCAGGGGGGCGACCACGGTAATCGTTTTGCCGTAAACATCGGCGGTATCCTCAAGGCATTGCACGACGATGGGCGCGGCGCGAAGGACAAGGACAAAGACCACGATAACAACACCATATCGGTTGGCGGTACGATCACCGCAATCAGTGGTTCCACCATTACGATTGGTGGTGAGAAGGGTGCCGTGTACACCGTAAATGCTGCAAGCGCCGCGATCTCTGACAGCAATGGATCGACGCTCCCGCTGAGCTCGCTCGCCATCGGACACACGATCAAAGTAGCGGGCACGCTCTCGGGCTCGGTCATTACGGCAAGCAAGATCACGGACAAGACGGTGAATGCTGCTGCGCAGGTCAGTGGCACGGTTGCTGGTCTCTCTGGCGCAACACTCACCATCACTGGTGAAAATGGCTCCGTCTACTCCGTTAATGCCTCGGGCGCCACGATCAACGGCTCGTCTGATACGGCGATGCTCGCGAAAATCCAGATTGGTGATCGCGTCGAGGTGAAAGGTACCGTGACTGGCACGACGGTCGCTGCAACCAAGATTACTGACAAAGCACTCAAGGCGCGTGAAATGCTCGCTGAGATGAATGGCGTACGTGCGGGTACCGTGACGGCGGTCAACGGTAATGTCATCACGATCGATCGCTTCGGCACGGGGCCGACGACGGTCAACACCTCTGCGTCGACCTTCTTCGCAGCAGGCGGCTCAGCCACCACTTCTGCCGCGCTCAAAGTAGGCAGCAACATTGTCGTCTTCGGACCCACGACGACGGGAGTGAATGATTCGATCTCTGCATCAGTTGTCTTTGTGCTCACGCACTCAGTCGGTTTTCTGAAGAATCTTTTCCGCTAAATGTCCGCAACAAAACGGCCTCGCTTCTGTGCGAGGCCGTTTTGCATTTGAATATACACAGGCGCGGACTTTTCTTCGCTTGTGAAGAAAAGAAGATGCTATTGTTTGTGCATCAATCATTTATTTAATACTCCTCGCCATGGAATTCTCACTTTCACAATTACTCGGCATCTACTTTATTCTGATCGGCGGCATCGTGCTGTATCGTCGTCGTGCCGTCATGCCAGCTATTCGCCAGCTTGTCGCGAATCGTCCGCTTCTTTTGGTCATTGCACTCGCTGAGATCCTCGCGGGTCTCGCCATCGTCCTCACGTACCCATTGGTGAGCGTCTCGGTCAACGGGCTTATCTCGATCATCGGCTACATGCTCATCGTAGAGGGCATCATCTACCTCTCCATGCCGTACAAGCGCGTCCAGAAATTCGTCGCAGCGTTCAATACGCCGCAGTGGTATGGCGTCGGTGGCGTCATCGCCATTCTCGCGGGTCTCTATCTTGCTGGTTCGGGGTTCGGCTTTATTGGCTGACTCGTGGTAGCATCCGTCGATGCTGGTAGACGATCTCACTATACGTTTTGAGGCAGGCCGCGGAGGACGCGGCTCTGCTGCGTTCAACAAGGTCAAGAAGGCCTTGGGCCCGACGGGTGCGGACGGTGGTCGTGGCGGCTCTATTTTTCTCGAGGGCGTTTCCGATCTCTCGGCGTTGCAATCATTGGCGCACCAAAAGGTGATCAAGGCCAAAGACGGCGGGAATGGTCGCGGACAATTTATTGATGGCAAAGGCGGCGAAGACCGCATCATCAAGGTGCCGACCGGTACGCGCTACACGAATCTCGAGACCGGATTTGTCCGTGAAATCTCGCAGGTGGGCGAGCGCGCGCTCGTCGCCGGCGGTGGCGACGGTGGTCGCGGCAATTTCAAATTTCGCTCCTCGACCAACACTTCGCCGACAGAATTCGAAGAAGGAAAGCCGGGGGACATCAATACCTATCGCATTGAGCTGCGCCTCATCGCGGATGTGGGACTCGTCGGATTGCCGAATGCCGGGAAATCATCGCTTCTGAATCAGCTCACTGCCGCACGCTCACGCGTGGCGGCGTATGCCTTCACGACGCTTGAGCCACACCTCGGTGCCTACTACGAGCTCATCATCGCGGACATCCCAGGTCTCATCGAAGGTGCCTCGGACGGCAAAGGGCTCGGATTCAAATTCCTCAAGCATGTCGAACGCACCAAGACCCTCTTCCATCTCGTCTCCGCAGAGAGCGATGATGTGGTCCGTGATTACAAAGTCGTTCGCAAAGAGCTCAAAGAATACAATCCGGAGCTTGCCGAAAAACAGGAGTACGTATTTCTCAGCAAATGCGATCAGGTAGATGCTGCGACGCTCAAGAAGCAGCTTGCCGCGCTCAAGAAGATAAAGGTCACGGCGACCCCATTCTCCATCCTCGACGACGAGAGTGTGGAAGCAGTCAAGAAAATCCTCAACAAACTCAAAGATGAGAAGTAAGGGATATCTCTCCTGAAATAAAGGGGTGCGCTGTTCGTCTATACTTACATCATGAATAAAATGTCTTTGTTCGCGGTTGCCGGGGTCGCTGCGGCGCTCGCCATCGTGGGAGTGCTGGCCTTTAATACGTATCAAAAAGGCGCGCCGATTGCGCAGGGCTGCACGATGGAAGCCAAGATGTGTCCCGACGGCTCAGCAGTCGGTCGCACGGGGCCGAATTGCGAATTTGCCGCCTGCCCGAATGGTGATGCCATGTTTGTCGCCGAAGGCACGATGGTCTTCAACGATCCCATGCAGCCCGTCGGTCCTGGCTCACTCGTCTATGTAAAAGAGGGGCAGACGTACACAAAAAATCTCGCGATGGATGCCGAGAGCATGTGCGGTACGGACCCGTCGATCCTCTGCATGGCGCTCAGCTCGTCTCCCGATGTGCGCTATGCGGGCAAGCGCGTGCGCGTGACCGGCATCGATCGTGGAGCGGATCTGCTCGTACGCCGCATCGAGATCATTTCGACATCGACTACTCCAGCACCGCAGAAAGCGACGGTCACGGCGAAGCTTGGACAAAAAGTCTCGGCACTCGGTATTTCGATTACACCGCTCGAAGTTACCGATGACAGTCGCTGTCCGCAAAACGTGCAGTGCATCTGGGCAGGCACCGTGAAGCTCAAGGCGACGCTGGAGAGTGGCATGGGCACCGCGCCGGTCACCTTTGAGCTGGGCTTTCCGATCTCCTCCGAGGCGGAATTTGTGACGCTGGTCTCTGTGACCCCCGCGCCAGTCGCAGGGCAGGAGAAAGATCCGAGCGCGTATCGCTTCACCTTCGAGATTTCCAAGCGCACCGACAACCGCTAGGCGTTTCGGGGCCAATCTTGACCATTCTTCATAAATATAGTATTATAGTCGGACGTTGCTCTCGTCCTCGATTTGAGCGCTCTCTAGAGCGACGTTACTGAGATATGAATCTCCCGACCAAAACATTCAATAAAAACGGCAAGTGGGTCGCCAAGCCGCTTAAAACAACCGCGCTTGTCTGCACGTGTGGCAATAAGTACATCAAAACCCGTCGCATGCAGAAGGAGTGTCTGACTTGCATCTACAAGAGCGCGCATGTCCGCGACTAATATGAACGCTGAACTTTCATTCGATGGCCTCGGCATCGCACCGGCCGTGCGCGAGGTGCTCACGCGTCTCAAATTCTCGACCCCGACGCCGATTCAGCATCAGTCGATTCCGCTTGCGATCGAAGGCAAAGACGTCATCGGTGTCGCGCAGACCGGTACCGGCAAGACACTCGCCTTCGGTATCCCAATGATTCAGCGCCTCATGGAAGACGGTGGCGGCCTCGTGCTCGTCCCGACTCGTGAGCTTGCGCTGCAGGTGGAAGAATCAATTCGCCGCGTCGGCACACCGCTTGGCGTGAAGACAGCGGTCTTGATCGGTGGAGCGAATATGAATCCGCAGGTCCGCGCACTTCGCGACGGCCCACACATTGTCATCGCCACTCCCGGCCGCCTCATCGATCACATGGAGCAGGGGACCATCCGTCTCTCGGGCGTGAGCATTCTCGTCCTCGACGAAGCTGATCGCATGCTCGACATGGGATTCCTCCCACAGATGAAGCGCATCCTCCAGGAGATTCCGCGTGAGCGTCAGACCATGCTCTTCTCCGCCACGCTCTCGCGCGAGATCATGCAGATTGCCGCGACGCACATGAAGGTGCCGACCTCGATCGAGATCGCGCCGCAGGGTACGACCGCTGAGCGCGTGACGCAGGAAATCTTTATCGTGCCGAAGGCCGCGAAAATCGCTCTCCTCGAAAAGGTGCTCGAGCAGTACAAAGGCTCGACCATCGTCTTTACCAAGATGAAATACACTGCCAAGCGAATCGCACAGCACTTGCGCGCCAAGGGCCATGCTGCCGCAGAGATCCACTCGAATCGTTCGCTCTCGCAGCGCAAAGAGGCGCTCGAAGGCTTCAAGCGCGGCAAGTACCGCGTGCTCGTCGCCACCGACATTGCGGCGCGTGGTATCGACGTCACCGGCATCGAGCTCGTGATCAACTACGACATGCCGATGCAAACCGCCGATTACGTGCACCGCATTGGACGCACCGCACGTGCGGGCGCTGATGGCCATGCCATTTCATTCGCACTGCCGAGCGAGCGCAATGAAATCCGCGACATCGAACGCCTCACCAAAAAGCCACTCCCCGTTTCGCAGCTGCCACATGATTTGCCGAGCGTGACGCTCCCGCCGGGAGAAGATGATGATGACCGCGGTCGTCGCCCGTCTCGCGGCCGCTCAACGGGCCGCCCATCATTCGGTGGACGCCCTGGCTTTGGTCGCCCAGGTGGTGGCCGCCCGGCCAATCGCAGCTTCCGCCGCCGCTAAGATAAAATATATAAAAAAGTGAGCCACCCGAGAGGGTGGCTTTCTTTGTGTAGCCGACGTGCAGAGCGCACGTCGGCAAAGATCTGGTCCGCGAATGACTAGGCCGCGAGTGACTCATCACTCGGGACGAACTCGGTAACGATGCCCAGGGCGCACGCCTTCTCCAGGCTGAGGATGCGGCGTGCCCTATCAGGCACGAACAGCTGCCGGGCCTCTGCGGCTGATTGGTTCAGGCCCGCGCCAAAGAGGCGATAGAACCGCTCGTCGGTGAGCGCGCGCGCCTTGTCTGCCGATATATCGCCGTCGGCTTCATAGCTGCGACGGGGATAGAGGGGCTCGAAGAACGGCTTTTGCAGGACAAACATCGTGTCCTTGGTGTAGCAGCGATGTTGCCGATCGAAGGCAAGAATCACCAAGAGAGCGCTGGCACCGCAGCAGCCGGCCGCGAGCACACGAAGCGGAATGGGAGAATTCCTCCGGAGATCCGAGACGTGTTCGTGCATGTCGCACGCAGTGGGGATCATGCCGCTGATCGCGTTGACGCGCAGCGTGACGCTTTTGATACCCGGGGTGTCGAGGAGGTCGGCGATTTCCTTGCGGGCGGTCGCAAACTGCTCCTCGTTGATGGTGGCGTTGAGGCGCACCACGGCATGAGCCGGATCAATATATCGTGTCATTTCAACTTTCCTTGTAGACTGACCTATGAGCATATTAACATCTTTGGAGGGGTTGGTCAAGATTCATCAAAACTTTCGACAGGGTGCTGGTACAATGCACGTATGCAAAAAATCACCCCGTGTCTGTGGTTCGACAAAAATAATTGCGAGGAGGCCATGAATTTCTACCTGACGGTCTTCCCGAATGCGTCTATTAAGACCATCAAGCGCTACCCCGAAGGCATGAGTGAAGGCCCCATGCAGGGCATGAGTGGCAAGGTGCTCACGGCAGTTTTTGAGCTTGATGGCTTCACCTTTATGGGGCTCGATGGCGGGCCGGTGTTCCAGAAGAATCCGTCGGTGTCCTTTTTTGTGAATTTCGACCCGTCGAGGAATCCCAATGCCGCCGCGGATCTCGAGACCATGTGGGGCAAGCTCTCCGAGGGTGGCACGGTGCGTATGCCGCTCCAGGAGTACCCCTTTTCCAAGAAATTTGGCTGGATCGAGGATCGCTTCGGCACCAGCTGGCAGCTCATCCTCACGAATCCGGCAGGAGAGCCGCGCCCGAGCATCGTCCCGTCGATGCTCTTCGTTGGTGCAAATGCCGGCAGAGCGGAGGAGGCACTCAATTTCTACGCATCCGTCTTCAAGAATTCCCAGGTGGGCACGCTCGCGAAATACCCCGCGGGGAGCGAGCCAGACAAGGAGGGGACGCTCATGTACGGCGACGCCATGCTCGCAGGCCAGTGGTTTGCGGCTATGGACAGCGCGCACAATCATCCCTTCGCCTTCAACGAAGGGATCTCCTACAGCGTGGAGTGTGCCGATCAGGCAGAAGTGGATTACTTCTGGGATGCGCTTCGCGCGGGCGGCGGCACGGAGAGCGTCTGTGGCTGGCTCAAGGACCGCTTCGGCTTCTCCTGGCAGGTGACACCGCGAGCGATGTTTGAATTGATGCACGACCCGGATGAAGAGAAATCCAAGCGTGCCCTCTCGGCCATGATGAAAATGAAAAAGTTTGATATCGCCGCGCTCGAGAAAGCTGCACAAGGTGAATAACCGGGTACAATAGAGCCATGCCAGGCATGCTCGGAGACCATATGAAGCGGCTGATCCTCCTCGCGATTCTCGGAGTCGGGCTTTTGGTGGGCGCATTCTATGCGTTTAATTGGTATATCTACGACCAGAAACAGGGCTTTGCCGCAGGCGACTACAAGGCGGCCGAATTCATCATCGATGGGCAGCGCGTCCGCATCGACAATGCGACCACGCGTTATTTCGGTAATGACTTGAAGACGGACCTCGATGGTGATGGGCGAGAAGACGTTGTCTTCTTTATCACGCAGAGTCCTGGTGGCTCGGGCACCTTCTACTATGTGGTGGGAAGTCTCAATACGGAGCGCGGCTACGTCGGTACCGATGCGGTTTTGATCGGCGATCGTATTGCACCGCAGACTATTGATCTGAGCACCAATCCGCAGCATCAGCGCGTCATCGCGGTGAATTACGCAGATCGAGCTGCGGGTGAGCCGATGACAACATCACCGTCGGTCGGCACAAGCATGTACCTTAAGCTCGATCCGGTCAGCCGCCAATTTGGCGTTGTCGAGAATAATTTTGAGGGTGAGGCAGATCCGTCTCGCATGACCCTCGATATGAAAACGTGGGTGTGGCAATCGACGCTGCTCAATGACGAAACAGAAATTACGCCGACACAGACAGGGAAATTTACACTCACCTTTAAAGATGACGGGACGTTCGGTGCGACGACCGATTGCAATTCAATGGGTGGCACGTATGCGCGCGCGTCGACCGGTACCATTGTCTTTAGTGATATCGCGCAGACGTTGATGGCATGTGAGAATTCACAGGAAGCCGTCTTCTCCGGATTTCTGGCCAACACCTCCAGCTACCATTTCACTTCGCGCGGAGAATTGATACTCGATCTCAAATTTGATAGCGGCTCGGTCGTATTTAAATAAAAAGAAAAAGCCTACTAGTGTCACGCGGACACGTTCGGCTTTCTTGTCCTGGTGTTCGCCATCAGGCAAACACCAGCCTCACTTCCCGCGGCTGCTCCGCGAACGGGTGGGTCTTGATCTTCTCGACAGTACCGGCCTGTTCGATGCGTCGAGCGATCTCACCCATCTTTTGGATCGCGTCGCTGCGCACGTTATACGCGGCAATGATCGGCACCACGCCGTGGCACGTGCGCTGGTCATCAACACATACGCCGAGCAGATTGCCGTTCTGCTTGATGGCAACGGCGAAGCGGCCTTCTCCTTCAGCGTAGCGTTTCCTGCAGCTTGTGCAGGCTGCAGTAAACTTTGTCTCAGATTCCACGACGACGACTTCGTGCGTGTCGGGTGTGGTCATGATCGGTACCCCTCTATGGCGACTGAAACCCCTCCAGTCCAGCAACGATTGTACGATGATTACATGAAAAGTCAATGAGGGAATGAGTGATTGTGCAAAACCAAAAGCGCCCCGAAGGGCGCCTGTGGTAGTGGCTAAGCCGTGAGGCTTATGCGCGGCTGATCTTGACCGCGTTGAGACCTTTCGGGCTCTCAGCGACCTCGAAGGAGAGGGTGTCGCCCTCGCGAAGTTCGTCGAAACGGACGTTCGTGAGTTCGTTGGAGTGGAAAAAGAGATCCTTTTCCTGACCCTCGACTTTGATGAACCCGAAACCCTTATCGGTGAGGCGGGCGATAGTTCCTGTTTGCATAGCAAGAGAAAATAGTCTGGTTAATGCATCAAGACAGGAGACTGGAGTGGAAGCTCGATCCTCACTTCTCTGGATCAGGCCCCGTTTTGATAGGTGAAGAATATCATATGAGATTTATCTTGTCAAGCATCACGGCGCTCGTGCAGCACATCCTTTTTGTAGTGCTTGAGGTAGGCGACGATGATGAAGGAGATGATAACCATCAAGAACCACGAGGTGATCTTGCCGGTCGAGACGGCATTCCAGACGTGCACCTGATCGGGATATTTCCATGCGCCGAGGAGGGTCGAGATGTTTTCCGCGACCCAGATGAAAAAGGCGACGAGCATAAAAGCGAGTGCCAGCGGCATTTTGCGCGGTATGGCGAGCGGGTAGAAGTACACGGTGGTGCGCGCAAAGAGCAGGAAGACCGCGGGGATGAGGAGGATGCGAAGATCCGGTATGAAGTGGTTGGTGAAAAAGTTGAGATAGATACCGGCGCACAGCAGTACCGTCATCCAATACGGCGGGTACTCTTCGAGTGTGTTTTTCATAATGCGCCACGACTGCGTGAGGTAGCTGCCGACAGCGGCGTACATAAATCCGCTATAGAGCGGCACTGTCGCGATTTTGAAAAAGCCGGGCTCCGGGTAGCTCCAGGAGGCGATGGCTGGATGCGTCTTGTACAGCTCCAGAACGGTGCCGATCACATGGAAGAGGAAAATCGTTTTGACCTCGTCCCAGGTTTCGACCTTGGTGAGAAGCAGGATGATCTGCAAAAGAATCGCGCAGAGAAAAATGAAATCGTAGCGGGCAAGCCCGAAGAGAGGAATATATTTGGAAAGAAAGAGGATGATGAAGAAGGAGCCGGCGAAGATGCAGGCCCGTGCCTGCTTGATGCCAAATACGAAGAATTCCCAGACCCACGCGCGGTAGCGTTCCATCTATCGATACTGCCGCGCTTTGAAGCGATGGTCAACGAGTGAATGCGCGTCGCCACAGTGCGCACTCTTCATGATGAATTACCTATGCGCGCGCGAGAGTTGTGATATACCCACCGGGGAGATACTATTTTCATGATGAGCGATAAAACCATTCAACAATACTTTCTCGTAGCGCTGCTCGCTGCTGCAGCGGTGCTTGTATTTTTTATCGTGCGACCCTTTATCGCACCGCTTGCACTCGGCGCGGTTTTTGCGGTGGTGCTCCAGCCAGCGTATCTCCACATTCGACGCCGCCTGCGTGGCTCGCCATCGCTTGCGTCGCTCGTCACGGTGCTCATCTTTCTCGTACTTATCTTGATACCGTGCATCTTCTTCGGCTCGCGCATCTTGGCAGAATCCCAGCAGCTCTATGTCACGGTCGCGAGCGGCGAGTGGCGCTCGGGTTTTGATACTGCGTTCGCGCAATCGGTGCCGTGGCTCCAGCAATATGTACCCGATGCGAGCGCACGCCTTGCTGAGATCTCGGCGAGTCTCGATGAATATGCACGCGCAGGACTCGCGTGGCTGATTGGGCACCTCGGTGTCGCATTCTCTGGCGTCTCTGCGTTTCTGCTCGCGCTGTTCATCTTCTTTATCGCGCTGTACTACCTGCTCAAGGAGGGAGAATCGCTCAGTCGTTTTCTCGTGCGTCTCTCACCATTGCCGGATACGCAGGATGAGGAAATTATGCGCCGCCTCTCGCTCGCGGTGACATCCGTCGTACGCGGCCAATTCCTGCTGGCGCTCATCCAGGGACTCTTTGTCGGCGCAGGACTCTTTCTCTTCGGGGTGCCCAACGCCATCATTTGGGCGCTCCTCGCGATGGTCGCCGCCATTATCCCGCCGCTCGGCACTGCCATTGTCACGATTCCCGCCATGCTCTTCCTGTTTGTGACGGGAGCCTCAGGGGCGGCGCTGGGATTGCTGATCTGGGCGGGGATTGCCGGCCTCATCGATAACGTGCTCGGTCCGCGCCTCATGGCGCAGGGGATGAAGCAGCACCCGCTGGTCATGATGCTCTCGGTGCTCGGCGGCATCGCCTTCTTTGGACCCGTCGGCATTTTCTTGGGGCCACTTGCCGTAAGCTTCTTCCTGACCCTCATCGCACTTCATATTGAGTCGCCAAAGCACGGTGCCGACATCGCTTGACGCGCTTTTGAGGCGTGCTATTTTCGATCTATGCAGTCGATACAGTGCCGTATGCGTATGGAAGCCGCCACTTGCGGCGCCTTTGTGTATGCGCGTATCGACTAACTCCTAAAACAGAAACGTGCACAGACAAGGGCCCCGCAGGGGCCCTTGTTCGTTGTATGACGAACACGATCGTTAACGTGATCTTTGACACTTTGACAGAGGAGAGAAGACTATGCCTATACAGTTTCTTGCTCATGTGAGCGACGATACGGCTCAGCAGGCGCTTGCCGTCCTCGAACAGCATGGCTATGAGACGCACTTGGTGAGCGGCGAGATCCACACGTATCCTGGCACGGTGTCGCTCTTTAGTGTGCCCGAGTTGCGTCGCAAGCGGACGGCGCGCTGCATTCGGCTCTCGACGCATCGTATGGGGCAGGAGAACATCCCCGTGCCGGCATGGGCGGCAGCACACGTGTACCGCGTTGCGGTGAGCGAAAAAAAGCTCAAGGAGCGACCCGAGAATTGCGCACGCGCGCTCTTGCAAATGGCCAGAGAATACGCCGCGTGGCATCCGTGGATGGAGCGCCCGGACGCCCCATGGAATCCGCTCTGGCACGACAACAATGTGCCGCACGTGGATTTCCCGCAATGGAAAGATGCCGCGCGCAAGCAACTGGGGGAGCTCACTACGCTGGAGCGGCTCAGTTACCGGCTCGAGCCGATTTTCAAGGAGGCTGAGCGCGCGCCAATCAAGAAGCTCGTCATTATGGGGTGCGCGCTCTTTAATCACGCGCACACTGACGTGATCGACAGCATCCCCCAAGCGAAGCGCGAACGCATCGTGGAGGGACTGTCGACGATTCTCGCAGAGAGTCGGGTGGAAGACATCTCGTTTATCGTGCCGCGGAGCGATTTGCTCCGGCCCGAGCTGCGTGATCATTTCCATCCGTTCATGTTTGCGAGTCTCGATGAGGTCGCGTCGCATATCAAGCGTGACGTGCCGCCAACTGAGCGGCTCTTCGGCGCTGCGCACGCGCATCGTCGTACCGACGCAGAAATTGCACGGGCACTCGAAGCCTCTGGCGACGGTCTGGTGCGAGAGATTGCGCAGGCGGTGAGTGTGCGCATCGGTATGCCGATCACGACCATTTCGTGGTCGGTGTATATCGGCGAGTATCTCGCGGAAGCCGCACAGCTCGCAGAGAAAACACGCGACGTTGCGGAGGCTATTTACCTCGAGCGGGTGAAGACGCGGCCGTCGTATGCGACACTCCATGCGATCGATCCGCATCAGGGGTTGAAGCGGACGATTGCCAACAACGTCTTCTATCTCGCTGAGGCGATGTACCTGCGTGATCATCCTGACACCGGCATCGTGAACTGCGAATTTGCAGACACGTTCTGGCTCGGCCTTGAGCAGGTCTTGAAGACACATGTACCGGGGTCCGCGCCGTACATCGGCATGGTCCCCAAGGACATCAGGCAGCCGTGGGGCTACTGAATCGATCTGAAGGTGCCGCGCAGCGCATGCTGCGCGGCCCTCTCTTTTTCTCAGAAGACGATCTGATACAATGCGGCCATCTATGGAAGATATCGGAGAGAAATGTGCGGTCTTCGGTGTCTATGGCAAGGGTCTCGATGTCGCCCGCATCTCCTTTTTCGGCCTCTACTCGCTCCAGCACCGCGGCCAAGAATCTTCCGGCATTGCTACGGGAGACGGCGTGCGCCTCACGGTGCACAAGGGCATGGGACTCGTCTCGCAGGTTTTCAATGAGGAATCCGTAAAGAAATTACCTGGCCATGTAGCAGTTGCGCACAATCGCTATTCGACGACGGGCGGCTCAAAGCTCAAGCATGCGCAGCCGATGCTCGCCAAGGGTCAGGCTGATCTTGAGAAGATTTCATATACAGAAGAACAGGGAGCGCACGAGTCGCTCCTTCTTTCGTCGGGAGAGAGTGATGGCGCTATCGCCCTCGTGCACAATGGTAATCTCCCCGAGACGCTCCTCTTGCAGGAGCATCTCAGCAAGAAGGGGATTGATGTCTCGGAATTCTCAGACTCGCGCCTCGTCGTTGAGGCAATTGCCCTCGCCATGCGCGAGGGCGCGGATTTTGAGGATGCCGTACGACAGACATATCCGATGATCACGGGCGCCTTCTCCATCCTCATTATGTCCGCGGATAAATTAATTGCGATTCGCGACCACTGCGGTATTCGTCCGCTCTCGATTGGCAAATTAAATGGCGGGTTTGTCTTCGCCTCAGAGACCTGTGCATTTCACCCGATTGGTGCGACCCATCTGCGCGATGTGCATCCTGGAGAAATGGTCGTGGTGGACAAAGACGGACTTCGCGGAGAGCAACTCAAAGAAGCGAACCAGAAGCTCGATATTTTTGAATTCGTGTACTTTGCACGACCTGATTCTGAGCTCCTCGGGAAATCCGTCTACGATGTGCGCCGTAACTTTGGCGTACAGCTCGCGAAGGAAGCGAAAATCGATGTTGATGTGATTATCCCTGTGCCCGAGAGTTCGAATCCGGCGGCGATCGGCTTCTCGCAGGAGAGCGGTGTGCCCTTTGAGCTCGGGCTCGCGAAGAATCGCTACATCCATCGCACCTTTATTCAGCCCGAACAGCATATTCGCGATCAAGGAGTGAAGGCCAAGCTCACGCCGCAGCGCACGGTGATAGAAGGGAAGCGCGTGGCCGTCCTCGATGATTCGATCGTGCGTGGCACGACCTCGCGACAAATCGTCTCAATGCTTTTTGAGGCAGGGGCCAAAGAAGTACACTTCTTGGTATCAAGTCCACCAGTCGTTTTCCCCGATTTTTATGGCATCGATACGCCGGAGCAGAAATATTTGATTGCAGCGGATAAGTCAGTAGAAGAAATCCGCGAGTATCTCGGCGCGACCTCGCTCACCTATCTCTCGTACGACGGCATGATGCAGGCGACAGGGCTCTCGGAAGACCTCTTCTGCACATCGTTTTTCACCGGCGAATATCCGATCGACATCGGCGACCGCCGCAAGGAATTTCAAGCAAAGAAAGTGTGCTACACCCCGCTCAAGGGATAAACAGCGAACCGCTCGCGTTTGCGCGAGCGGCCGGAAGATCAGCATCTGTCAGGTGCTACGAGAGGTCTCGAATGACCTCCTTCGCGAGGTCTTCGACGCCGTGACCCCATGGGCGGAGCCTGCCATCCTTCACCAGTTCGCAAAGCGTTGGCAGCGTCTCGCTAGCTCTGAGATGCGAGCATAGGAGCAGCAAAAAGGTAATGGCGACTGCATTGCGCCGTCCGCTTTCACCGAGCGACAGGACGTGGAGGCAGATAGCGCAGGAGATCCGAAATTGCGCCTGCTCTGTCGGGCTCAGCGTTTCCACGAGCTTTGCCAGGTTGCCCTCGAGTGTTTCGTCGAGACCTTGGTCGATGAATTGGTGCACGCCAGTGAATGACTTGGCAGTGAGACAAGTCGCGAGCTTGGTGCACCCATCCATGAGCCAGGGCGCGTAAAAGGACGCATCCCTTTGTTGCAGAATATGCTGCTCGCCGGGTTCGGGGATCCTCAATGTCGCCTCCTCTCGTTGCTGGCGCGATTCTGCCATAGAAGATGAACCTTGTCGCCTTTGGCGACACATGAACGTCAAATGAAGACGGGACTTTGCACCGGTAAGGCGTGGCGGTACCCTTCGTCTTCATGAGCAGATAGGACATTGACCCCAGAGAACGGAGTCCGCCGGGGCTCCGTTCTCTGGGGTTATGAGGCATGAGCCTTTTGATCCCATTATCAATTATTCATTCAACATATCTTATGAACATTCGCTCTATCGCTACTGGCTCCGCTGCTGTTGCGCTCTCATTGGCGCTCGTCGCGCCGGTCGCTGCAATCTCGGTTGATGTCTCAGGCGCTACTGATGTAAGCGTCGGCGCGTCCGGCCAGGCTTCAAGCTCCTCGGGCTCAACTGGCGCTGGTACTTCGGGCTCAGTCTCGTCCGATACAGAGGCTACGACCGATGCCGATACCTCGACCAATCTTGACGGCGCGGTCTCATCGAATGCCGCTACGAATGCTGATGCAGGCATCGTGCTCTTCACGCGCGCTGACATTACCTCGGCAGTGAAAGCATCATCCAATGGTGCGGGCAATGCAGCGGTCAACCTCAACTTCGCGGGCTCTCCGACGAGCGTCCAGACCACTGCTGATCTTTCAGCCTACGTCGCGACCCAGATGAAAAACGATGAGCAGCTCGCTGAAGTCGAAGCGTCGAGCGACAGCATCGAAGTGACCTATAAGGAGTCGGCCAAATTCCTCGGCTTTATCCCGGCCTCGCTCTCGGCCACAGCGGTCGTGGATGCCTCAGGCGAAGTGACGGTCACGCGTCCGTGGTACCGTTTTCTCTACTCGTCAGTCGATAGCGCTGATCTTGAGACCAAGATCCAGTCGCGCGTGAATGCCGCGCTCCAGAGTGACACGGTCGTTGGCGGCAATGCCAACGCAAGTGCTTCTGCAGAAGCACGCTTCACCGCGGCTGAACAGGCAAAGCTCGTTGCGGAGATTCGTGCAGCGATGGAAGAAGAATTCCACGCAGCCGCCAATACCGATGTCTCGGCTTCGGGCAGCGCACACGCCAACTAACCCACCTTATTTCTCAATCACAAGGCTCCCGCGAGGGAGCCTTGTGGTTATCGGACAAGAAATTCTGCCACTGATTTCTTGTTGCGCTGGAGCCAGAGGGCGTTCGCGGCAATTTGCTCGAGGGTCTGATCGAGCGTGCGTTGCATGCCAGCGACTTTGTGTTTCTTGAAGAATGCCTTGAGCTCTCCCGCGAGTATCTTTGAGGAGGAGACGTGCATCGGATCGATGAGGTGAAGCAGATCGCGTGTACCTGAGTACCGCTCGGTAAAGGTCTTCCAATTGCGCTGAATCCATGGCCATGAGATTTCGAGGCCCATCGGATTCATCGTCACGTAGGCAATCATGCGCGTCTTGTCCTGCAGGCGCACAGTGTCCGAGAGTGCGAAGTGGAGTGTCTTCTCAAGGAGCGCTTTGTTTCTAAAATTGCCGAGTGAGTTGCCGAGACGATTTTTCTCCTCGTGCATTTCAGCTTTTGCGTATAAGTCCAACAGCATCTTGTATTCGCGGCTACCACCGTATCGCGCCGCGATCGAGTACACGACGCCACGCAGATCTGGCGCAATGGTGTTCTTGCCAGTCGCTGCCTTAGTGAGCATGTTTTGTGCAGTGGCGATCGTCTTCTGATCGCCATATTTGCCCAAGCTCCCCAGTACCAGGACTTTGAGGAGTGCTCCTGCGTGCGAGCTCGTTTTCGTATCCCAATCGTATTTCTTGCGGATATCCGAGAAGAGATCCAGTGCGAAGCTTTCAAATTGTGCCAAGAATTTTTCGTGCGCGATCAGCGAGTGGATGTTGGCGAGGCTTGAGGCGAGCTCCGCCCAGACCACGTACTCGGTCTCTTTTTTGAAGTTCGCTGCGAACTCGAGCGCTTCACTGGCATCGATCCTGCCGTTCTCGGCGAGCGCAAAGACATCGCGAATGAGACCGAGGCGATCACGGACCTTGAGCTTCCTCGCCGCCGCAGCTTTGCCAAGCTGGTCGCGCAGCGCTGGTGCGTAGACGGTGCGGAAGAATGCTGTCTCGTCGGCATTGAGCTTTACCCAGCTGCCGCGCGGCTTTGTGATGGAGGCTGATTGCTTGGTCAGCAGGTATGGCTCTTTCTGTCGACCCTTGTCGGTCGCGATTGCGATCGGCACCTGCCAGATAGTCTTCTCCTTATTTTGCTTTGCTGAAAGTGGGCTTGAGAAGAATCGGGATTGCGAGAGCGCGAGGGTGCCGCCTTTTTCGGACACCGCGACGAGCGGGTAGCCACCCTTGCCGGTCCAATTGGCCATGATCTTCTCCACCGGCTTTCCCGAGACGTGCGCGAGCGCGCGCCAGAGGTCTTCCGTCACGGTATTGCCGTGCTGGTGCTTCTTGAGGTAGTAGCGCAGGCCATCGCGGAAATTTTTCTCCCCGAGGTATTCCGCGAGCATGCGGATGATCGTTGCACCTTTGGAGTAGGAGACGGCATCGAAGACCGCGGCAATTTCCGACGGGTGGTGCACTTCGACCTCGATGGGGTGCGTGTGCTTGAGCGCGTCGAGGTGAAAGGCAGGACGCATATCGTGGTTGATGAATTGCGTCCACATATCCCATGAGGGAAATATCTTGTCGACCGCGAGGTACTCAATATACGAGGCGAAACCCTCATTGAGCCAGAGGTGGGTCCACCACTGCATGGTGACAAGGTTGCCAAACCATTGGTGCGCGATCTCGTGCGCGATGACGAGCGCCACCCACTGCTTGTTCATGGTCGAGGAATTCGCGGGGTCCACGAGGAGCGCGCTCTCGCGGTACGTGATCGCTCCCCAATTCTCCATGGCACCGGCGGCAAAGTCCGGGATGGCGATCATATCGAGCACAGGCAGGGGATAGCGGATGCCGAAGTATTTGTTGAAATACGTGACGGTCTTTGCGGCGCAATCGAGTGCAAAGCGTGCCTGCTCCTTTTTTCCGGGCGTGGTAAAGACGCGCACGAGGATGCCATCGGCACTTCTTTTCTCAATGTATTCGAAATCGCCCACAATAAATGCGAGCAGGTACGTCGACATGGCGGGCGTCGGTGAGAAGGTGAAGACCTTGTAGCCGCCACCATGCTCGGCAATATCGATGGGGAGCGTGTTGGAAATTGCCGTCTTGTCACTCGGCACTACGAGTGAGACTTCAAAGACGGCTTTCATCTCGGGCTCGTCGAAGCAGGGAATCGCTTTGCGTGCATCGGTCGATTCGAATTGCGTGGTGGCGATCGTGTGTGTTTTGCCTCGGTATGCAAACTGCGAGCGGTAGAAGCCGCGCATTTTATCGTTGAGAATGCCACGGAAGTTGATCTTCAGCTGCACAGTGCCTTTCGGCAGTGGCTGTGCGAAGTCGAACGATGCTGTCTCAGCAGCTTTATTGTAGGAGATCTTCTGTGCATCCTGCATTCCCACGTCAGTCAATACCTCTACTGATTCTATTTCGAGCTCGTCAGCATGCAGGGTGATACGCGTCGTGGGTTTTTTGAGGGTGAGATGAATGGTCTCTTCTCCTTCAAATACAAATGCCTCCAGATCGGGCTTCAGCTTGATTTCGTATCGATGGGGGATCACATCTCGTGAGAGGCGGACGTTTTGTGCTGATTTTTTCATGGATTGGTACGGTTAGGCTTAGGCTCATCAATATCATTTTTTTAGTGAAGGTGCCATGTGCTAGCATGTCGCCATGCATGATCGCGTATTCATTACCGGTATCTCACTTTTTGGCAAGCACGGTGTCCACGAGAGTGAGCGGCTAAACGAGCAGGAATTCATCATTGATATTGTCGCCGAGTTCGATACGCGCGTGGCGTCTGCCTCAGACGATCTCGCCGACACACTGGATTACATGCCATTTGCTGGGATCGTGAAGCAGATCGTAGAGAAGGAGTCGTTCTATCTTATAGAGCGCCTGGCAGATCATATCGCGAAGCGTCTCCTGGAAGATACGCGCGTCGTGAAAGTCGAGGTGACAGTCAAAAAGCCGGCGGCGCTCACCAATGGCATGCCAGGCGTCACCGTGGTGCGCACGCAGTCATGAAAACCGTCTACATTGTTCGCCACGGCGAGACCGAGGGCAATATCGGTAAGATTTTCCAGGGTCCCGAGACGGCGTTAAATGACCTTGGGCGCGAGCAAGCGCGCGTCGTAGCAGAGCGCTGCAAGAAATTGCCTGTCGACACCTTGATCGCGAGTACGATGGCGCGCTCGCGCGAGACAGCAGAGATTATTTCGCGCGCGACAGGGCTCTCGATCGAAACCAGTCCACTCTTTGATGAGCGCGGTCGGCCATCAGATAACGTCGGCAAGAGTCCACTCGATGCTGATGCATTGCTCCTGGAAGCAGCCTGGATGCTCAGCCTTGTCGACGAAGGTCCGAAAGCGGGGGATGGCGAGACCTTCCACGAGCTCAAAGCGCGCGTGATGAAGGCGCTCGCCTATCTCGAATCACATACGAGTGAGTCGATACTGCTCGTAGGACATGGTTCATACTTGAAGGTCCTTCTCGCCGTGATCATTTTGGGTCCTGATCACACGGGGGCGGAATTCAAGAAGCTCATGCTCACGATGCAGACCGACAACACTGGCATTACAGTGCTCACGATGGATTCAAAGGCTGAGCACACGAAATGGTGTATCCGCGTCTTCAACGATCGTGCACACCTGGCGGACTAACTTCATCCTTCACACTCGCTTCAGTAGGAGAGGCATAGTATTGGCTCCTGATGCGCTGGCGCGTCCGGTATTTATTCATTTTCAAGACCACCTATGCTCTACACCATCGCCGGCATTCTCCTCGCCCTCTGGATTCTCGGACTTGTTACGTCCTATACGGTTGGTGGCTTTCTCCACTTGCTTCTCGTTGTCGCGATTGCGATTGCGCTCTTTCGCGTAATCCGGGGCGGGAAGACGCTGTAAGCCATTTTAGACGTTAGTAAGTACAAGCACCGCAGCGCGTCAAACATACGCGAGCAGCATTCTATGATTAAAGAACACACCTCACGCTTCATATATGGAACCTTCCTCGTCATCGCGACGCTCCTTTTATGGACGGGGGATTCCGTGCATGCTGATAGCGCTCTGAATAGTGGCTCGCAAATATCGATTGCCTCGAATGGCCAGACCATGATCAAAGGTGCCACGGTGATATCAGTCGAGGGGCTTACGATCGTTGTATCGACGACCTGGGGTGCGACGCAGCTCACGTGGTCGGTTGAGACGACCGGTTCGACCAAATTCACTCCGGCAGGCTCCTCGCGCGACTCGCTCCAAGCCATCAAGAAAGGCGATGTGGTCAATGTAACGGGCATGCTCGCAGCAGAACTCTCTCATGCCACCTTGCGCGCGTCAGCGGTTCGCAACCTTTCGCTCGCCGAGCGACTCGCTCCTGCGCAAGAGATAGAGGTGGAGGCGCAGGCGCTTCCCGGCATCCCCTCGACTGGTGCGAGAGACGTGCCGCTCTCTTCGGGAGCGGGAGATAATTCCCTCGCTGTCGCCGCGACTTCAACCGCCCTCCTCAGTTGGCTCTGGCGCTACCTGTATGGAGATCCGGCGGTGTTCGCGCTCCGGTAATCCACAGCCTTGTGAGCAGTTGATTTCTCGGCGCGCCCCTGATGTATACTGCTTCGCGATGAAACACCTCTTAGAGACCCAGCAATTTAGTCGCGACTCCCTTAGAAAGCTTTTTGATCTGGCCACCCAGATGGAAGGCCACCGTGATGATTCGCTCCACGGCAAAATAATGGCAACGATTTTCTTTGAACCGAGTACACGCACTCGGTTTTCTTTTGAGTCGGCCATGTATCGATTGGGCGGACAAATCCTCACCGCAGAAAATGCAGCGGAGGTCTCCTCGGCGACCAAAGGTGAGACCCTCGAAGACACGATTCGTGTGTTGAATCATTACGCCGATGCCATCACCATTCGTCATCCGGAAATGGGATCAGCGGAGCGCGCTGCGGAAGTCTCGGGCGTCCCGATTATCAACGCGGGTGATGGGGCAGGACAGCATCCGACGCAGGCGCTGCTCGACATGTACACCATCGAGCGCGAGCTCGGTAAAATCGATGGCGCGCATATCTGCATCATTGGTGACTTGCGTTACTACCGCTCCGCACGCTCCCTCTCATACCTCCTCGGCAAGTTCGACAACGTAAAAATCACGGGCGTCTCGTCACGGGAGCTGGCAATGAGTGATGAGCTTAAGGATTATCTCAAGGAGCATAACGTCGCGTACGATGAGACTGAGTCGCTCGATGAGGTCATGAAAGAAGCTGACGTGATCTACCAAACGCGTATTCAGAAGGAGCGTCTCTCGCCAGAGGCATATGAGCGCACGCGCGGTCAGTACATCATCGATAGAAAGCGGGCCGATTCTATGAAAGAAGGCGGCATCATCATTCATCCCTTGCCGCGCGTCGGGGAAATCACGCCAGAGGTAGATGATTCTCCGCACGCCGTCTACTTCCGCCAGATTGGGTACGGACTCATTGTCCGCATGGCGCTCCTCTCCTCGATTCTGGATCCCAAAAACCAGCACATCCTCGCGTAGGCGCGGGTGCATAGCGCCACAAGCGAGGGAGCGGGATTCCTGGTATATTCTTAGGTATGTGGTTTGCTCGTATATGGGTCCCGCTTGCCATCGGCTTCTCGTGCATGAGCGTGCTGATTTACGCTGTTGCGCAACAGGACTACCGCCAAACATTTGATGATCCGCAGGTCCGCGTGGCAGAAGACACCGCCGCGCGCCTGCGTGCCGGGGAAAAGGTGACCGTCATCGTACCGAAAGACACGGTTGATATTTCGAATTCAATTGCCCCGTGGTTTGCCATCTACAGTGCCACCGGCACACCGCTTGCTGCAAGCGGGCTCCTCGGAAAGGCGCTCCCGCAGCCACCCGTGACTATTTTTACGGATCTCACAGCACAGGATGCGTCGAGTACTGCCGCGCAGACGCGCATTACCTGGCAGCCGGCAGAGGGAATTCGTCAGGCGATCGTCGTGGTCGCCGCAGGGGATCGGTTTGTTGTAGCGGGGCGCAACATGCGTGAGGTGGAAGAGCGCATCTGGCATATGGAGCTGCTCGTCGTACTTGGCTGGCTAGTGACGCTTGGCTCAACGCTCATTGCGGTCTGGCTTGGCTCGCGTGCCGAAGATTTTATTACGTACGTGAGAAATTAATTACGTGACACGGATACAAAGCCACCGCTGGAAACTTGTATCGTCGAGCCCGAAAAGAAAGGAATCATTTCTTCACCGTCACCAGTGCCGTCACTGGTCGTAAAGATTGAATTCCCGTCTGGCGCGGTATTGCCACCAGCCGTGACGCCTACGCCGAAGCCGTACTGCAATCCAGTGAGCTCAATAGCGCCACTCTCGCGCACGTCGAATTTGATTGTGCGATTGGCAGCACTAGGCAGAATGTCGCCTTGCACATGCACGTCAATTGTCCCTCCCTTTTTAACAACGATGGCAGGGGAGAAGGCCGTTGCGTACACACGACCGCTGATTCTCGTCGGGTAGCTCACACCATCGATCACGGTTACGACATTGGTAATATCTCCCACTCCCGCAGAGCCCGCCTGCTCCCATTCGATTGTCGAGAGCTCGAGATCCTCGCGCGAGTCCGCAGTGATGCGAATACCTGAGAAGCGAACACCGGTTTCATTGATGTAGAGATCACGATCACCTTGCGGATCGTACGATGAGAGCGTAGCGGATGCGCTACCGATCTCGAGCGTGGCATTGATGGTCTGCGCGGTGCCATCGAGTGGGAGGGCGCCTTCGACCGGCGTTGATGCGTCGATGGCAAGCACGCGAAGTGAGGGCATCTGTCCCTCGTAGTCTGCCGTATCGTCCATATTTCCGAAGACAGTAAAAGGCACCGTGCTGTTTGCTGGGATGGTGAAATCAGCGCCCAAGACTGCCACGTGCGCTGCATTCAAGCGCTTCTCTTCGCTCGCGAGTGAGCCGTCTTCGCTTTCCACGTAGACCGACTCAAACGCGCCATCCACGCCGGCACCGACACGTTGGATGGTAATGCTCTTCACCTGTGCGTCGCTGCCTCCCGTGCTGAGCACGAACATAGTGAAGGGAACACCGCCTGCACCCGACGGAGCGATGCCCTGCATCGGCTGCTCGGGGCGGGAAATGGAGAGAACGGGCGCCGCGCTGATTGTGGTCGCGGTCGGGACGAGACTGGTGGGTGCGGCTGCGCAGAGCTCGTTAAGCTTTGCTCTCGTACGCGGTCCGATACTGCCGGTGCCGCGAGAGAGTCCTGCAGGGGCAAGCACTTCGGCGCGGTACTTTTCCTGGAATGTCGTCACCGCTTTTGCGGTCTTTCCGCCAAAACTCGTCGTCTCGAAACCAGTGGACCCGGCACCGGCCGTTGCGACTGCAGTCAGCGGATCTTTATTGAGAAACTGCTGAAGTGCGAGTACGTCGGCGCCCGTCATGCCTACTGTAAGCGTGCGGTTCCAGTTGTAAGGGCAGGGGACTGCTGATGCGAAAGCTGGCGATGCAGCTGTAAAGAACATGAGCAATAACGCCGACGCGAGTGAATATTTTTTCATATCGATTTTTATGACTAGTGTCGGGAGGGTATGCGAACGTCCCGTCGTTGTCAAGTACTTGCAAATAATTTGCATCTAGTATATGGTATTCCCATGATAGACACAGAGCTGAAACAAGTGGTTCGCGATGCGGGATTCCGCGCCACGAAGCCGCGCCTCGCCTTTTTGGCGACACTTGCGGCGTCTGAGGTGCCGCTGCCGGTCTCTGATATCGCAGAGCGGCTCGGCAAGAAGGCTGATCTGGTCACGGTGTATCGCATCGCAGAGTCGTTTGAAAAGGCAGGCATCATCTCGCGCGTGGAATTGCGCGCAGGCAAGGTCTGCTACGAATTCACGGAGCCAGGGCACCATCACCATCACATCGTCTGCACTGATTGCGGCGCCGTCGAGGATGTGGATGCGTGCATCTCGGACACGTTTGCTCGCTCGGTGGCCAAGGAGTCTCGTTTCTTTAATCAAATAAACTCGCATGCGCTCGAATTCTTCGGGACGTGCACCAATTGCGCATGATTACGATCTACATCGCAGCCGCTGCCTTTGCAGCAACCATACTCGGTGGTGTGTTTGCCCTCCGTTTAAAAGACCGTCTTCATCTGATTCTCGGATTCTCCGCAGGGGCAGTGATCGGCGTCGCTTTCTTTGATCTTCTGCCCGAAGCACTTGAGCTCGTGGGTGAGACGCATGACGTGAGCTTTACGACGGGCATCATTGCACTCGGCTTTACTGCCTACCTCATTCTCGACCGCCTCATCGTGATGCATCATCACCATGATGATCATGCGCAGGGCTATGCATCGCATCGTGCCTCACTTGGAGCAGGCTCACTCTCGCTCCATAGCTTCCTTGACGGCATTGGTATCGGGCTGGCATTTCAGGTATCGCCCGAAGTTGGACTTGTGGTCGCGGCAGCGGTGCTGGCTCATGATTTCTCTGACGGTATCAATACGGTCAACATGATTGTAAAAAATGGCGGCACACGTCTCATGGCGATGAAGTGGCTCTGCGTCGATGCGCTTGCACCAGTCGCTGGCATCATTGTTGCGTCGTTCTTGACTGTCAGTGAATCAAATCTGGGACTCCTTCTCGCGCTTTTCGCTGGCTTTTTCCTCTACATTGGCGCGTCCGACCTACTTCCAGAGAGTCACCACGCGCATCCGGTTCGCTGGACGACCATTGCCTCCGTTATCGGCATTGCAACGCTCTACGTCGTGATCAAACTCGCCGGGGTATAGTGAAGTCATGCGTCGCGCACTCATCTCTCTTGCCTGTCTCGTGAGTCTCTCTGTACCGGTGCTCGCTGTGGCGCAGGAATTAGTGCCGGACACTTCCATCACTGTAAAAGCGAGGGTGTTGCAAATCATCTCGCAAACCAATCGTACCGTGCCAGGTACAGCAGTTGAAGGGATTTTGCAGACTATTCAAGCAGAGGTGCTCGACGGTCCCGAAAAAGAGAAGTATGTCATTGTTGAGAATGACTACCTGAATCTCGAAGTCGGTCAGGTATTTTTCCTTACCCATGTCACCAATGCTGCCAGCGACGTTGATTATTACGAGGTGACGGACCCCTACCGTTTGCCGCAACTCGCTCTCATGCTCCTCCTTTTCATCGCCGTGGTGGTTGTATTCGGCGGGAGACAAGGTATCCGCGGACTCCTCGCACTCGTGGGGAGCTTGTTCTGTATTTTGTTCCTGCTTTTGCCTGGCGTCCTGCACGGATATTCGCCGATTTTAATATCAGTCGGTGTCGCTTCGTTCATTGTCGTGCTGGGTTCGTACGTCACGCATGGCTTCAATCGCACGACTTCAACTGCGGTTGCTGGCATGATCCTTACGATTATCCTCACGGGATTGCTCGCCTATATCGCGATTCCGTTTGCGCACCTCTCCGGTATGGGCAATGACGAGGCGCTCTACTTGAATATCAATCTTCGGGGTGCAATCGATCTCGGAGGCCTTTTAATAGGCGGCATAATCATTGGCACGCTCGGGGTCCTCTACGATGCGGCGATCGGCCAGGCGGTCGCGGTGGAAGAACTTGCTCGGGCAGGCTCACATCTGTCGCGTCGCGAAGTATTTCTCCGTGCGCTTCGCATTGGCCGTGAGCATATTGGTGCGCTGGTTAATACGCTTGCTATAGCATACGTCGGTGCGTCACTGCCACTCCTGTTGCTCTTTTACGGGTTCAGCACGGATTCAATCTTGGTGACAATCAATCGCGAGCTTTTTGCGACCGAGATTGTCCGCACCATCATTGGTTCGATTGGCATCGTGCTCACGGTCCCGGTGACTACGCTTATCGCAAGTTACGTGCTCGTTGGCAGGGAAATCTCGCAGACAAGCAGTGGTCACACACATTGAAACTGCGGCGTTTTTCTGACATGATGGAGCGGATGAAACTTTCCTCTCTTACTCATAAAGCCACGGCGCTCTGGCACCGTGCGCTCCGGATGAACAAAAAGCAGAAGATTACTGCCGGTATCGGTCTGGCGGTGGTGATTGTCGCTATTATGTTCCTGCATGGTGGGAGCGACCCGATTGCTGAGTCCGCCAAGGCGTCTCGCGCGGTCGAGGTACGCTCGGTGGCTGAGCTTGCTTCCCAGTCGGCACCGCTCACGGTCGTTGGCTCGGTCAGCTCAGTCTCCGAGGCAAGCGTGCGTGCAGAGACGTCTGGCCAGGTCACCCGTGTCAATCGCGCGCTGGGAGACAGCGTTTCGGCAGGCACCATCATCGTTGAAATCGAGGCCTCGTCGCAGCGCGCTGCGCTCCTGCAGGCGCAGGGTGCCGTGGATGCCGCGAAGGCGTCACTCGCCAAGGTGCAATCAGGTACGCGCCCCGAACAGCTCGGTATCTTGCAGTCCTCACTTGAAGGCGCCAAATCCGGTGCGGTCAATACGTTGCTCGCCGCGTACTCAGCGGTCGACAACGCCATCTCTGGCGGTGTCGATGCGATGTTCGATAATGCGCGCGGCTCTCGACCGAATTTTGTCGTAACCGTGCCGGACTCGCAGCTCATCGTCAGTATCGAGGACGGACGTATCGCTATGAATACCTTGCTACAGCGTCAGGAAGCAGCAGCTTCCACTGTTTCCGCTGGAGCTGACTTGCTTGGGGAGTTGACGCGCACCGAAGCAGAGCTGCGCTCGGTACGTGGCTTCCTCGATTCGATCATCACCGGGCTGAACAAAGCGATTGCGACCATCAGCGTGCCGACGGCTACGATCTCCGGCTACCAGGCCACAGCCGTAGCAGCGCGCGGATCGGTCAATGCTTCACTCGCTTCGATCTCCGCTGCGCGGCAGGCGCTCCAGACTGCGCAGAAGAATATGGAGCAGGGCGTGAGCGGGCCCGTGGACGAAGACGTCGCTGCATCGAACGCGGCGCTCAAGCAAGCAGAAGGTACCTATGCCGCAGCGCTCGCTAATCTGGAAAAGGCGCTCGTTCGCGCTCCGATTTCCGGCACGATCAATTCGCTCTCAATCAAACGTGGTGATTATCTCTCGCAGTCCACACCAGTCGTTACCATTGCTAACAATGGTGCGCTGGAAGTTGTTGCCTATGTGACGGAGCAAGACATGCGTCATATCAAGGCGGGGGACAAGGTCTCGCTTGAAGAAGGTGCTGAGGGCGTCGTCACGCGTATCGCGCCGGCGCTTGATCCGGTGACGAAAAAAATCGAGGTGCGCATCGGTGTCACCGGCTCCGGTAAAAACCTCGTCAATGGTCAATCAATCAGCGTGACCTTCCAGCGCCGCGGTGTCGCAGTCGGCGCCGTCGATACGTCGCGCCTCTCGATTCCAATCAGCGCGATCAAGGTAGGATCCGATGAATCCAACGTTTTTACCGTCTCTGCAGAGGGGACGCTTGAGGCGCACCCGGTCGTGCTTGGCGAATTACTT
The DNA here is from genome assembly GCA_964545165.1 of uncultured Candidatus Saccharibacteria bacterium. GTDB lineage: Bacteria > Patescibacteriota > Minisyncoccia > Phycocordibacterales > UBA2100 > UBA10103. The sequence continues at coordinate 37,570 of CAZJEQ010000002.1, read as the reverse complement.
GGTGAGCGCGTCATTGTGAGCACGGGACTCACTCCCGAGATGATGATCGTAACTGACGCTCGCGGCCTTCGCGCTGGGCAACAAGTTTCCACCAAATAGACGGGTATGCTCCCGATTTGGAACTTCTTCATAGAGAAAAGGCAATTCACGATCCTGGTGATCGTGGGTCTTTCTCTGTGGGGTACGATTGCCGCTCTCTCAATCACCAAAGAATCGACGCCAGAGGTTTCTATCCCTGTCGGCGTGGTCACGATTGTGATGCCCGGTGCTTCGCCAGAAGACATGGAGCGCCTCGTCACAGACAAAGTAGAAGCGAGCCTCGCGAATTTGCCTGATCTCAATACCATCACCTCGACCTCGCGCGAGAGTCTCTCGACCGTCGTAGTTGAATTCAATGCGAGCGCCAATCTCGATAAATCCATTCAGAAATTGAAGGACGAAGTTGATAAGGTCGTACCCGAATTGCCCGATGAGGCGACCACCCCGATGGTGTCCGATGTAAATTTCTCTGATCAGCCGATTCAGATGATTTCTGTCAGCGCTGATTTGCCTCCTGCGCAGTTCGCGCAATTGGGTGAACAGCTCAAGAATGAGCTGCAGACCGTGCCGGGCGTTAATCGCATTGTCGTCGCCGGTGTGCGCGATCGCGAGATCCAGGTCGTGGTCCACAAAGAAGAAATCGCACGTCTCGGTATCTCGCTTTCGCAGATCGTTTCGGCCATCTCCGCCTCCAACGCGTCGATCCCAATCGGCTCAATCACCGTCGATGACATTTCGTACGCGATTGATTTTCAGGGCTCGATCGACAATGCCACAGACATCGGCTCAGTCGCGGTCTTAAATGTCGGTGGCCAGGTCATCTACCTGCGCGATGTTGCAGACGTCACCGATGGGGTCAAAGAAGCGACCAGCTATTCACGCGTATCGATGCAAGGTGAGCCCTCGCAGCAGGCGATGACGCTCTACACCTACAAAGTCCGCGGCCAAGACATCACCAGTGTCACCGCAGCGATCAATGAGCGTCTTGCCACGCTCCAACAGCCAGGTGGGATGCTCGAGGGTAGCGATGTCGTCGTGACCTACGACGCGTCGGAGGAAATCAGCAAAAATCTCCGCGAACTTACGCAGACTGGCATGGAGACGGTGATACTGATCATGCTCGTCCTTCTCGCGACGATCGGGTGGCGCGAAGCTGTCGTGGCGGGCCTCTCGATTCCGCTGTCGTTTTTCATCGCCTTTATTGGCCTCTGGTATACCGGCAACACGTTCAATGTGGTGTCGCTCTTCTCACTCATCCTCGCCATCGGTATCTTGATCGATGCTGGTATTGTGATCGTCGAAGCCATCCATACGCGCACACGCCTCCATGGAGATAAAAAGCGCGCCGCACTGGAATCACTCCATGAATACGCGTGGCCGCTCATTGGTGGCACGATGACGACCGTCGCCGTCTTCTTCCCGCTCTTTTTCATCTCGGGAATCGTCGGCAAATTCATTGCGTCGATTCCGTTTACGATCATTTTCGTCCTCATTGCGTCCATTTTCGTGGCGCTTGGTCTCGTGCCGACGCTCGCCAACATGCTCGACAGTGGTGATGCGCATGAGAGCAATCTCGCGAAGAAGCAGGACGAATACGCCGAGAAGGCGCGCGCTTGGTATGCGCTGCATCTCAAGGCCTTGCTCGAAAATCGCACGCATCAGAATCGCTTTTTGATCGCGATGGTCGTGGGGCTCGTAATAGCGATATCACTGCCGATCGTCGGACTCATGAAAGTGGCATTTTTCCCAGGAGAAAATGGCGACATTATTTACATTGATATCGAAAAGCCGGCAGGGACGACGCTCAACGCGACAGATCTTGCTGCGCGCGCGGTGGAGGAGTTGCTCTTCGATGATCCGCGTTTTGAATCGCTCGTCACCACGGTCGGTACGCAGAGTCAGTTTGCAGATACCACCGGCATGGGATCGCAGTCTGATCCGCGCTTTGCCAACATCACCATTAATCTCGTCGAGGGACATAAGGACACGTCCGCTGAAATTCTCGAGGATGTGAAGGAGAAGCTCGATGGCTTTGGCTTGGCAGAAGTCCGTGCGGGCGAGCCCAGCGGTGGTCCGCCAGTGGGCGCTGCTGTTTTGGTGAAGTATCTCGGCAAGGATCAGAAGGCACTCAATCAGACGATCGAAGCGGCACGCGCCGCGCTCGAAGAGACCGAGGGAGCAACGGCGGTGGATTCGTCCAACAAATTCGATGGCACGCAATACGTGCTCTCGATTGATCGCGCCAAGCTCGCGGCACTCGGTCTCTCACCGGCGGCAGTAGCCTCCACGCTTCGCACAGCGGTTTCCGGCGCGACAGCGACCAAGCTCACGGGCGGAGAAAAGGACGTCGACATCGTGGTCTCGCTCAATCTCAATCCGAATTACACCGACCCGCATGATGCGAGCCGCACCACGATTGATAGTCTCCGTCAGGTACCACTCGTGACAGCGGGCGGCAATGTAATTCTCCTCGGCTCTGTCGTGAAGGAGAGCGTCTCGCAGTCTGATGCGGCCATCGCGCACGAAGGGAGACAGCGCGTCGCGACGCTCTCGAGCGATGTGCTCCCAGGCTACACGCCGGCGGAGGTGCTTGCATCGTTCCATGAGCAGTTCCCGAGCGACAATCTACCGAGCGGCATCGTGGAAAAAATTGGCGGCGAAAATGAGGAAACTAATAAATCGTTTGCCGAAATGGGCTATGCGCTCATCGCGGGCGTTGCGCTGATGTTTATTATCCTCGTGCTCGCCTTCGACTCATTCCGCTTCAGCGGCTTCCTGCTCTCAATCGTGCCGCTCTCACTCATCGGTGTCTTCGGCGGCCTCGCGCTCACGCTGCAGCCATTGTCGTTCCCGTCGATGATGGGCTTGATCGCACTTGCGGGCGTCATCATCAACCACGCCATCATTCTGATGGATGCGATCATCAAGCGCTTCGAGGCAGGCGCGGGCCGTCCCTTTATCGACATCGTTGTAGAATCGGCGACGACGCGCTTGCGCCCGATCGTCTTGACCACGCTCACCACGGTAATCGGTATGGTGCCGCTGACCTTTGCCGGTGGGCTCTTCGGCCCCCTCGCACTCGCCATCCTCTTCGGCCTCACCTTTGCGATGATCCTCACACTCGTCCTCATCCCGGTTCTCGTCTACCGCTGGCCGGGCAGACGCTGGAAGGCTGTTGCAGAAAAAAGCGAAGTCACCGTGATATAGTGGCGCCAATATGAGCGAACAGGACTTGCGCGAAGACCGTTTGAAGAAGCTCGCGATTCTCGAAGCGGCAGGGATGCCCGCATATCCGGCACGCATTGAGCGCGATACGGCAGTCGATGAGTTCCTGATTCGCTTTGAGGTACTTGAGACCTCCGGCGAGACCGTGGTTCTCGCGGGGCGCCTGATGGCATTGCGTGGCCAGGGCGGCATTATGTTTGCTGACCTCTTCGACGGTACGTCTCGCGTGCAGGTGGTCTTGCAGAAAGACGACATGGAGGGATTTGACCTCTTCGCCGCGGCGACCGACAAGGGAGATTTCGTCCAGGTGACGGGCGTCGCCTACACCACCAAGCGTGGCGAGAAATCACTCAAGGCTGCGTCGTGGAAAATGGTGTCCAAATCGATTCTCGCGATTCCGGATGAGTGGTACGGCCTCAAAGACGAAGAGAAGATTCTTCGTGAGCGATACCTCGACATGCTGCTCAATGAAAGCACACGCACGATGATTATGCGTCGCGCGCGATTCTGGAATTCGATGCGCTACTTTCTTATTGAGCGGGCCTTTCTCGAAGTAGAGACGCCGGTACTCGAGTCGACGCCAGGCGGCGCCGATGCGCGCCCGTTCATCACGCATCACAATGCGCTTGATATCGAAGTGTATCTGCGCATTTCCTGCGGTGAGCTGTGGCAGAAGAAGCTCCTCATCGGTGGCTTCCCGAATACCTTTGAAATCGGCCGCATTTTCCGAAATGAAGGCCAGTCGCGCGAACACCTCCAGGACTACACGCAGATGGAGTTCTACCAGGCATATGGCGACTACAAGAGTGGTATGGCACTCGTGCGCGAGATGTACCGCTATATCGCACAGGAGACGTACGGCAAGCAGACATTTGAAATCGGTGAACACACGGTGGATCTGGCAAATGATTGGGAGGAGATCGATTTTTGCGACATCATCCAGAAGCACTACGGTATTGATCCTGTCTCGGTATCAGAAGAAGAGGCGGTCGCCGTGGCGGTACGCGAAGGCGTCCTCGGCGATGGTGATAAAAACAAAGCTCGCGCCATCGACAACCTGTGGAAGAAAATTCGCAAAACGATCAGCGGCCCGGCATTTCTCGTCGGCGTCCCCGTATTTCTTGAGCCGCTCGCGAAAAGGAATGCCGACAAGCCGGAGACCGTGGAGCGTTTCCAGGTCATTCTCGCGGGCTCTGAGATGGGCAAGGGATATTCAGAGCTCAACGACCCGATCGACCAGCGTAAGCGATTTGAGGCGCAGCAGGCGATGCGTGATGCAGGCGACGATGAAGCACAGCGACTCGATGAGGATTATCTGCGCGCTATGGAATACGGCATGCCGCCGGCATTTGGCTTCGGCGTCTCGGAGCGATTCTTCTCATTCCTTGAGAATCGCCCCGCCCACGAAGCGCAGCCATTCCCACTTCTTCGCCCAAAGACGGACTAGTATGACTAAAACCGCCGTGTTCGGTGGCGGATGCTTCTGGTGCACGGAGGCGGTATTTCAAATGCTCAAAGGAGTCGAAAAGGTAGAGAGTGGCTACGCGGGTGGCACGGTAGAGAATCCGACGTATACGCACGTCTCTGAAGGCACAACGGGCCACGCCGAGGTGATCCGCGTGACGTACGATCCAGCGATTATTTCATACGAAGATCTGCTCACCGTCTTTTTCGGCTCGCACGATCCGACGACGCCGAATCGTCAGGGTGCAGATGTAGGCGAGCAGTACCGTTCAATTATTCTCGTGGAATCAGAGGAGGATAAGGCTATAGCTGAGCGCGTGAGCAAAGAAATCCAAGATTCGCTTACCGATGGCACGCGCGTGGTCACGCAGATCGTACCGCTCGGAAGTCCGCCTGCTGGCGGATTCTTCCCTGCAGAGGGCTACCATCAGAATTATTTCAAAGAGAATACGAGCGCGCCGTATTGCCAGCTCATCATTGAGCCCAAGGTGGAGAAAGTCCGCAAGCGTTTTGCAGAATTGGTTAAGCAGTAGCGTGCATTGATGCCTGCGAGCGAGGCATATACTGAATAGATTATTCTTTATTCATATTTTATATGACTAATGCAAACAAAGTCGGTCTCGTCTTCGGTGCCCTTTTGGGCGGATTCCACTTGCTGTGGGCAGTCCTTGTGATGATGGGTATCGCGCAGATGATTTATGATTACATTTTGTGGGCGCACATGATTCATCTACCGATCGTCATCGGTCCGTTTGATGCCACGGCTGCAGGTGTGCTCGTCGTTATGACAGCGGTCATGGGCTACGCCGGCGGCTACATCGGTGCGATGGTCTGGAACAAATTCCATCGCTAGGCTTTCACGCGATTTTTCTCGCACGAGGCGCACAAACAGCCGAGGGGCTTGATGTGCGCCTCGAAATATTCAGTGTCGTAGTCGTATGTAAGTTCTTCACCGACTTTGATGGCGCGCTTCGCGAAGATATAGATGCGGCGATCCTTGATATCAATCTCGCAATTGGGCGCGCATGAGTGATTGATAAATCGTGCTTTGTTCTCTGGGATGTAGCCATCGATCATGGTCTTCGAGCTCGTCCAGAAGAGGTATTTGCCTGTGTTGTCACGGATCTGTTTCTCCGTAGCAGGACGGCCGATGTATTCGATAATGCAGGCGCCGCGCGGGATTTGCTCGCCCGCAAACATGCCGCGCCCGGTGCGTGATCGTTTGATCTGTAGGTCAAAGGTGCCGGGGGTAAATCGTCGTCGGGTTTTCATGGAAGTCTCGATACGTTACCATGCCGCGTATGACCGATGAGGATTTTGAAAAGCTCGTAGAAGAGGGCTTCGAGCAGTTGCCTCTGTGGGTGCGAGAAAAGATCTCGAATGTGGCAATCCTCATCGAAGATGATCCGTCCGAAGAAGATCGCAAGCTCCAGGGTCTTGGTGATGATGAGACGTTGCTCGGCCTCTACAAGGGCGTGCCGCTCACTGAGCGGGGAGACATTTATGGCGTGGGCATGGTGATGCCGGATACCATCACGATATACAAAGAGCCGACGCTGGATCTCGCCGAAGAGGACTGCTCGCCGGAAGCCTCGGCGGAGGACTATGCACGCGTGGTACGACGTATTGTCGCGGAGACCGTGTGGCACGAATTCGCCCATCATTTCGGGATGGACGAGCACCAGGTGCAGCTTCGGGAGGAGAAGCGGGATGACGGCCGGGCGTGACCCAGCAGTGAAATGTGCCTTCGGCGGGCCTTTACCGAGATTTCAACAGCTCAGCACTAAGCACCTTCGTTCGAGACGGCCATCCAAACTCGCCGCGACAGGGCGGCATGCCGCCTGTCGCAAAGGCACATTCTACTGACTGGGCGTGATAGTATTTTGACCATATGGCGACATTGTCAGAGATTCTCCGCGAGCGCGGATATGCATATCAGCAGTCTTCCGAGACGCTTGAAGAGATTACCGACGGGCAGAAGCGCACCGTCTATCTCGGTATCGATCCGTCGGCGGATTCACTCCACATCGGCAATCTCGTAGGACTCCTCGTGCTGCGTCGCTTTCTCGAAGATGGTCACAAAGTCATTCTGCTCACCGGCGGGGCTACTGGCATGATTGGAGACCCGGGCGGCAAGAGCGAAGAGCGCAATCTGCTGGATGAGGATACGATCAAGCAAAATACGGCAGCGGTCGCTGCACAAATCCGCAAAGTCTTTGGCTCGAGTGATTTCGCGGAGGAGAACAACGCGAACTGGCTCTCGCAGATCAATCTCATCGAATTCCTTCGCGAGGTTGGTAAGTACTTCACCGTCAACGCGATGATCAAGAAGGATACGGTCAAGAATCGTCTCGACGCAGAGTCGCCGATTTCATTTACCGAATTTAGCTACTCACTCCTGCAAGGCTACGATTACCTCCATCTCAACGAGCAGTATGGCTGCGATGTGCAGGTAGGCGGCTCCGATCAGTGGAGCAATATCCTCGCCGGCGTGGATTACATCAAGCGCAAGAAAGGCGAGACCGTGTACGCCATGACCTGGCCGCTCGTCGTCAACAAATCTACGGGCAAGAAATTCGGCAAAAGCGAAGAGGGGGCAGTATGGCTCGATCCGCAGAAGACCTCGCCGTTCAAGTTCTACCAGTTCTTCCTCAATGTTGATGACGACATGACAGAAGAGCTCTTGCTCAAGATGACACTGCTCTCCTGGAGTGAGATCGAGACGGTGATGAAGTCGCATGCGGAAAATCCTGGTGCACGTGCTGCGCAGCGTATGCTCGCGCGCGAAGTGACGACACTCGTACACGGCCTGGATACCGCCATGGGTGCCGAGCAGATCTCGCAGCTGCTTTTTGGCTGGGGCAAGGCGGCAGATCTCGACGAGAATACGAGGAAAATACTCAAAGACTCCGCCCCGACCTTTGTCGTAACAGCTGATATGAATGTCGCAGACGTGATCGTCGCGACCGGGCTCGCAAGCTCGAAGACAGAAGCACGTCGCTTCTTGGATGATGGCGCCGTCTCGCTCGATGATGCGGCAGTAAATGGATCAGAAAATCTCGCGCAGATGATTGAGGCGACGGGAGGGATCGGTATCTTGCGACGCGGGAAGCGCAACGTCAGCGTGCTAACATTGTCCTAATATGAAAAACTCCTCGAACAATCAGAAGAAGAACAATAAGCCGCTCTACGACAAGCCGCAGTCGCGCGCTTTTACACCGCCGCGTATCGCGTCGCGCGCCGGACAGTTCGGCAAAGGTCGTCGCTCCATTCCGCGCAGCAAGTAGCGTTTACGCTCGCGTGTAGGTATAGTCCCGGCAATATGAAACGGCCGATATCATTTGATATAGAAAAACAGGCGGATGGTACGCTCGCTCGCGCGGGTGTGATCCATACGCCACACGGCGACATCCAGACGCCTGCCTTTATGGCAGTAGCGACCAAGGCGACGACCAAGGGCCTAGGCTCGTTTATGTACGAAGATATGGGCATTCAGGGCCTCATTGCCAATGCCTATCATCTTTATCTTTCTCCTGGCGAGAAGCTTGTCGAGCAGGCAGGTGGGGTAGGGAAATTCATGTCATGGAAGGGCCCGACGATGACCGACTCTGGCGGCTTCCAGGTCTTCTCACTCGGCGAGGGCTTGGGTAAGAAGGTCTCAAAAATATCCGTAGAGGATGTGCCCAAAGAGGATGACGGTGTCTCGGTCTACAACGAAGAATTCGCGACCGAGCATGGCAAGCTCGCGATTGTCGACGAAGAGGGTGTGACCTTTACCTCGCATGTCAACGGCTCGCTGCACCGCTTTACCCCAGAGCGATCGATGGAAATCCAGCACGGACTTGGTGCGGATATCATCTTTGCATTCGATGAATGCACATCGCCCGCAGCTGATCATCAGTACCAGAAAGAAGCGATGGATCGCACGCATCGCTGGGGCAAGCGCTCGCTCGCCGCACATCGCCAGAATATCGAGGCCAACGAGCGCCAGGCGATCTACGGCATTGTGCAGGGTGGCCGATTTGAAGATTTGCGTCTCGAGAGTGCGCGCACACTCGCAGACATGGATTTCGACGGCTACGGCATCGGTGGCTCATTCTCCAAGCAGGATATTCTCGGCATTTTAGAAAAGGTGAATGCGGAATTGCCCGCGGAGAAGCCGCGCCACCTGCTCGGCATTGGTGAGCCCGAAGATATCTTTATTGGCGTTGAAGCGGGGATCGATACCTTCGACTGTGTCTTGCCGACGCGCAATGGCCGCAACGGCACTGTCTTCACCCACGCAGGCAAGATCAGTGTCGAGAAGTCTGACTACACGCAGGACTTCGGGCCTATTGATGAGCAATGCGACTGCTTCGTCTGTAAGCGCTACTCCAAGGCCTATATCCAACACCTCTTCCGCTCGAAAGAAATGCTCGCCGGCATCCTCGCGAGCGCACACAATATGCGATTCCTTACACGCCTCACTGAGAACATTCGCGCGTCGATCCTCGACGGGACATTTCAAGAATACAAAAAAGCATTCCTCTCAAATTACGTAAAAGGGTGAAGGCGGCTAAGAAGCCGCCTCCCTCATCTTGGTCAACTCGAGGTGTGACCATTCTGCTCCGGCAATGAGCCGTTTGAAGAACTCCTTCTCGTCCATGCTGCTGGCGATACGCCATGCTGCAGCGAATGATCCTTGCGCCAAGGCGGACACGTCCGGCATCTTTCGCTTTTGCTCGCTCTCGTATTCCTTGATGTGATCTAGGAACTTCTGACGGGCCCCCTCTGCTTCGGGAATGCTCATCGCGATGGCACGACGTCGTGCGATCTCCTTGTCGAGATTCTTCTTGAGGCGCGCTTCAATGCGCGCAACGTAGTCGTTGGCAATGTCTCGCATGTTGCCCTCCCTACGAAAACGATAGCCCCTCGGTGGCGCATCGACAACCTGTGGGTAAGTCGCCGTTCAATGAAGAAGCTATTGAACTGAGGGCGGTCGGCGAGGTACAGTAGCTGGATGGCCCTCAAAATCCACTCAGACTACAAGCCCTCGGGCGATCAGCCTGCCGCTATTGAGGCGCTCCTCAAGGGGCTCAAGAAAGGTGAGAAGCACCAGACCCTCCTCGGTGTCACCGGCTCCGGCAAGACCTACACGATCGCCAATATCATCGAGAAGACCAATCGTCCGACGCTCGTGATCGCGCACAACAAGACGCTCGCTGCGCAGCTCGCGAGCGAGTACCGAGAATTCTTTCCGGATGCTGCCGTGCACTATTTCGTTTCCTACTACGACTACTACCAGCCAGAAGCGTATGTGCCGGTCACGGATACGTATATTGAGAAAGAGGCGATGATCAACGAAGACATCGAACGCCTCCGCCACGCCGCCGCTCAAGCGCTTCTCACGCGCAAAGATGTCATTATCGTGGCCTCCGTCTCATGCATTTACGGTTTGGGCTCGCCTGTCGAGTACGAACGCTCGATCTTGCGACTCACCAAAGCTGAGGCGGAGACCCGCGCGTCTCTCACGAGGAAGCTTATCGCTGCATACTACGAGCGTACGACTGGGGATCTCTCACCAGGCACATTCCGCGCACTGGGATCACGCGTGGAGATCATGCCGGCGAGTGAGCGCACCATCTATCGCATCGATCTGGCGGGCGGCACAATCGTCAAGATCGAAGAGCTCGATCACATCACGCGAGAGATCCGCGGCGAGCGCGAGGCCGCCATCATCTTCCCGGCTCGTCACTATGTGACGCCAAAAGACGTCGTGGAGGCAGCGCTCAAGGATATGGAGCTCGAGCTCAAGTATCGGCTCAAGGAGCTCAATGACAGCGGCAAACTTCTCGAGGCCGAGCGCCTGAAGCGTCGCACCCGACAAGACATCGCCATGGTGCGAGAATTTGGCTACTGCAATGGCATTGAGAATTACTCGCGGCATTTTGATCGTCGCCAGCCAGGAGAGCCGCCGTACACACTCCTCTCATATTTCCCCAAGGATTACTTGCTCGTGATCGACGAATCGCACGTGACGGTACCGCAGATTGGCGCGATGTACGCGGGCGATCGCTCGCGTAAAGACATGCTCATTGAGCACGGCTTTCGCTTGCCGAGCGCTGTCGACAATCGTCCGCTGAAATTCAAGGAGTTTGAAGAGCGGGTAGGGCAGACGATCTACACCTCGGCGACGCCGGGCAAATACGAGCTTGAGCACAGTGGCAAGCCGATTGAAATGGTGGTGCGTCCGACAGGCCTCATCGACCCGGAGATCACGGTGCGTCCGATCGTATCTGGCGACGGCTATGAGGGGCAGGTACGGGATTTCATCAAAGAGGTCGAGCTCGTGACGGCGAAGGGCTCGCGCTCGATGGTGACGGTGTTGACCAAGAAGATGGCAGAAGATCTCACCACATTTCTCGAGGAGAAGAAGATTCGCGTGCGCTATATCCACTCTGATGTGAAGACCATTGATCGTATCGAGATCCTCACCGATTTCCGCAAAGGAGAATTTGATGTGCTCGTCGGCGTGAACCTCCTACGCGAAGGCCTCGACCTCCCCGAGGTGGAGCTTGTGGCGATTCTCGATGCCGACAAAGAGGGATTCCTCCGCTCCGAAGTATCACTCATCCAGACGATGGGCCGCGCTGCACGCAACGTGGACGGGCGCGTCATCCTCTACGCCGACAACATTACGGGCTCGATGGAGCGTGCCATTGGAGAAACCGCTCGTCGCCGCGAAAAACAGATTGCATACAACAAGGCACACGGCATCACGCCGCAGACCGTGAAGCGCAAGATTCACGACATCATTGGCGACATCCAACGCTCGCGCATGAAGGCAATCGATATGCTGGCTGCCGAAGACGCGGCCGCGTATGGAGACCCGAAGCGTGCGATCAAGGAGAAGCGTCGTCAGATGCACGAGGCCGCCGACAATCTCGACTTCGAGACAGCGGCACTCCTCAGAGATGAAATAAGTAAGCTTGAAAAGAAGGTTGCATCGCACAAAGCAAAAAAGGCATCGCAGGAAGGCACCGCGTCTGATCAAGAGAAGAAAGCCGCTAAAGAGGCGATTGAGGAAGCTGAACGAGAAGACGCATAAGCACTATGCAACACATCCTAGAACAGGTACCGCTCGCATCATTTACCACCTTTCAAATTGGTGGCGAAGCGAAGTATTTCGTAGAGGTGCGCACCGAAGATGCATTACGCGAGGCACTCGCCTGGGCGCAGGAAAAAGGCGAGCGCATCGTGCTGCTCTCCGGTGGCTCCAACGTACTCGTGCCAGAGCGTCTCGATGCGCTGGTGATCCGATTTGTGGGGGATCTGAGTGATGTACAGGGGACGACGATCGATACGTGGACAGGGACAAATCTCTACCTGCTCATTCGCTCCATGGGTCTGAAGGGACTTGGCGGCTGGGAGAAGCTCGCCGGCATCCCGGGCACCATTGGCGGCGCGGTGCGCGGCAACGCGGGAGCCTTTGGTCCCGAGATCAAGGACTTCGTGACCTCGGTGCATGCGCTCAATGGGAAAACACTTGAGAAGCGGGAATTTACGAATGCTGAGTGCGATTTTTCCTATCGCAATTCTTTTTTTAAACAAAATCCCGACTGGATCATTACGCGCGTTATTTTGAAGCTTGCGCAGATTGATCCGGCAGAATCAAAACGCATCGCCGATGAGACGATCGCCGAGCGCGAAAAGCGACACTTGCAGAATGTGAAGGCGGCAGGCTCCTTCTTTATGAATCCGGTCGCTCCGCAGGAGATCGTCGAGATGTTTGAAACGGAGAAGGGGGTGAAATCGCGCGAGGGGCGCGTCCCAGCTGGCTGGCTGATTGAGAAGGCGGGCATGAAGGGGGCGACGGTGGGCGGCGCCATCGCGAGCCTCCAGCATCCGAATTACATCGTGAATACTGGCACCGCCACCGATCACGATGTCCGCAATCTCGCCCAAATGATCAAACTCGAAGTCTACGGCCAATTCGGTATCGAGCTGCAAGAGGAAGCAGCGCTGCTGTAATAGACATTTACTCGCCGGCAGGTAATCTGCACTCTGGTAAAGCGCAATTCCGCGCGATGGAGGGTGTTATGGCAATGACATGGATTGATCGGATGATATTTGGACGAGGTGGCGCATTCGCAAACAGCGCGCCTTCGCGCGACTCGGCGACGCCATTCTCGCAGCCGAGGAGGGACACCGACCCGCGCCCGATCCGATACGCGACCAAAGTCGGCGAGGAAAGCGCGCACGGCAGTTGGGAAGAGACCGCCACGCTCTACCCTCGGACCTTCACGTTGACGGGCCGCTGGAGCGACGCGAGCCAAGAATTCCCGGCGGGACTATGCGGCCGAATCCTCGAAGAGAGGGATGACCGGACAATCGTCTGGTTGAAGAATAGGGGCGTCTACGAATTTCCATCGCCGGCGCCTCCCGCGCCAACGAAGCCTGGATCGAAGAAGCCCCGCCTCGGGCGCAGATCCTAAGGCCCCGTTCTTCACATGCACCGTCCCGGTCGTCCATGAGGCGACCGGGACCGACGTTTTCTAGGTACGCCATTATGGTATAGTCGTCTTTACTAACCCCTGGCGCTGTCGCGGGGGTCAAAACCATTGCTATGGCAGACAAAGAGATAGGTCCCGATAAGATCGTCATCAAAGGTGCACGTACCCACAACCTCAAGAACGTGAGCGTGGAGGTGCCGCGCAACAAAATGGTGGTATTCACCGGCCTTTCCGGCTCGGGGAAGTCTTCTCTTGCGTTTGACACGATATTTGCCGAGGGTCAGCGCAAGTATGTGGAATCGCTTTCGGCCTATGCCCGCCAATTCCTCCGCCAAATGCAGAAGCCCGATGTCGACGAGATTACGGGCCTCTCGCCAGCGATTTCCATCGACCAGAAGAGCCGCTCCAACAATCCGCGCTCGACCGTCGCGACGATTACCGAGATCTACGATTATCTCCGTGTCATGTACGCGCGCATCGGCCATCCGCACTGCCCGACCTGTGGGAGGGAAGTAAAGAAGCTCTCGAATGAAGAAATTCTCGAAACGATTCTCGAAATCGTTGAGACCTCTCGTGGGGTAAAGCCCAAAAAAGCTGACAAGAAATTGATCAAGGATGTCTCTGATGCCAAGATCAAAATCCTCTCGCCGCTCGTAGTGGGCCGCAAAGGTGAGTACTACCAACTGCTCTACGATCTCCTCAACAAAGGCTTTGAGAAGGTGGTGGTGGATGGCGAGGAGAAATCGCTGCGCGACCGCATCGTGCTGAGCAAGAATGATCGCCACGACATCGATGTGGTGGTCGATGAGCTCTTCGTGACTGAATTCGACACCGATGCCAAAGGTGCCTTTGAGCGTGCCTCAGAAGCGATTGAGCGTGGGCTTCTCGAGAGCGATGGCCTCATCAAGATTGTCGGAGCAGATGGCAAAGGCCGCATTGTGTCGGCAAAATTTATGTGCCCATACGATGGCTTCTCATTTCCCGAAGTTGAGCCGCGACTCTTTTCGTTTAATTCACCGTATGGCGCATGCCCTGAGTGCAAAGGGCTCGGTACCAAGTATCTCTGGAGCGATGAGGCGTGTGAGGTGTGTCAAGGCAATCGCCTGCGTCCAGAGGCGCTCAATGTCTTTCTCGGCTCGGTAGAAGAGCCGGAAAATAATACGGGCCCTGCTAAGGGTATGAACATCGTGAATATCGCGAGCCTCTCGATCGAGGATGCGATGGAATTTTTCAATAAGCTCAAGCTCACCAAAAAGGAGCAAGAGATTTCCAAGGCCGTCGTCAAAGAGGTGACATCGCGTCTGCAATTTATGCTCAATGTTGGCATCGAATACCTCACGCTCGATCGTAAGGCCAACACCTTGAGCGGTGGTGAGGCACAGCGCATCAGACTCGCCTCACAGCTCGGCTCAGGCCTCGTGGGAGCCTTGTATGTGCTCGACGAGCCAACCATCGGCCTCCACCAGCGCGACAACGACAAATTGATCGAGACACTCAAGCGTCTGCGCGATCTCGGCAACACCGTGCTTGTCGTCGAGCACGACGAAGACACCATCTACGCATCGGATTACATCGTGGATATCGGCCCGGGCGCAGGAGTACATGGCGGCCAAATCGTTGTCGATGGCTGGCTCGAGGATTTGCTTGCAGCGAAAACAAACAAGTCGGGATCGCGCACGCTCGCGTATTTGCGCGAGGAAGCGCAGGTAGCGCTCCCCGAGCATCGTCGCACTGCTGATCGCGGCAAAATCAAGATTCGCGGCGGCAACAGATTCAATATCAAAAACATGAATGTCGATATCCCGCTCTCGAAGCTGGTGGCGATCACCGGCGTATCGGGCTCGGGCAAATCGACCTTCTTGTACGAAATCATCCATCGCAATCTCCAGGCACGCTTCGATAAGCGCTATCGCACGGCCAAGCTCTACAACGTCGCGGAATTCTCGGGCACCGAATACGTGGGGCGCGCGATTCTCATCGACCAGTCGCCGATTGGCCGCACGCCACGCTCAAATCCGGCCACTTACACCGGCGCATGGACGCACATTCGCGATATGTTTGCGCTGTCCGAAGAGAGTCGTGCGCGCGGCTGGGGCCCGGGCCGCTTCTCGTTCAATGTGAAGGGTGGGCGTTGCGAGGCGTGTCAGGGCAATGGTCTCATCGCCGTGGAAATGCACTTTCTTCCGACGGTCTACGTGACCTGCGATGTCTGCAACGGCAAGCGCTTTATGAAAGAGACGCTGGAGGTCAAATACAAAAAGAAGTCGATTCACGATGTGCTCTCGATGACCGTGGAGCAGGCGATGAAATTCTTTGAGGACATCCCGGCTATTCACGATCGCCTGCAGTCGCTCGACGATGTCGGCCTCGGCTATCTCGAGCTCGGCCAGAGCGCGACGACACTCTCGGGTGGTGAGGCGCAGCGTGTGAAAATCGCATCGGAGCTCTACCGTCCACATATCACCAAATCGATCTACCTGCTCGATGAGCCGACGGTGGGTCTCCACTATGACGACGTTGCGAAGCTGATTCAGATTCTCCAGAAGCTCGTAGACCGAGGGAATACCGTGGTCGTGATCGAACACAATCTCGACGTGATCAAGAGCGCCGACCATATCGTGGACATCGGCCCCGAAGGTGGTCAGCGTGGCGGCAAGATTGTCGCGCAAGGCACACCCGAGCAAGTCGCCTCGACCGCTGGCTCCCACACAGGCTACTACCTCAAAAAAATCCTCAAGAAGGGGAAGAAGTAGGCACGTCTATATCGGACACAGTGAAAAGATCCAAGATCTCGTCCCTATCCATGAAAAGAATGTCTCGTCGCTGCGAAGCGTCGAGTCGTCCAACAATCCAATTACGTGCTGACTTCGTAATCTCTCCTCCCGCGATGATGAAGGCATGATCGACTAATACTTTTCTATTGATCTCTGGATCAAAGATTTCATGCCCCAACATCATCCTAGTCTGGTCCAGTACCTCGCTGACATTAACGTTCTTTGTCATACCGGCAGCGTCGAGCTTGTCACGCTTGACTTGAATACCAAAGTAGAGGCAATGGGTTGTGGGTAGTACATACTTCATCCATATGTCCTTACCGTATTCGAGCGCCTTATCTTTATGGCCAGCAGCAGTGATGCGGTGGAAACCCCTCTGCCTGAAAAGCGGTAGGAGAATTTGCTCGATGAGTTCGTCTTCTGAGCAAGAATCGAGGTACTGGGACAATGCCTCTCGCTTGATTCTTTCTGCTTTTGAAAGAGGCCGTTGCGGACTCAGAGTGCTCGACACTTTGCGCTGTGTCGCGACGTGCTGCAGGTATGCAATTTTATCTTCACCGTAAAATGCTTGAAATCCCTCGCGTGCGAGAGATGCGTTCAGTATCGTAAGGGCGCCGATACGATCTGGGTCGTCATACCTAGCGTCGCCCAGATCCATCAATGTGCGGATCACCGCGAGAAATTCTTCGGGTGGCGTATCCGCATCCGAGTGAGGCTGTGACAATATATCCTCAATAACTTGCGATACCCAGCCAGCGCGCGTGGTCCCGTCATGGACGTAATCAGTGTCACATTCTCTGAAGAAACGAGTTAGTTTCGAGCTGGAACGGTATGCAAATTCGCGCTTTGCCGCGCCATCTGCGTCACCGCAGATCATCTCTGCTAATTCGCGAACGGTTCGCGGCTTGAATTTCATCACTCGATTATGCCTGAAAACATATATGAATGAAACGTCTCGCTGGATCTCTTATTCGCGGTACTCGCCCCAGGATTTGAGGGGAGCGGTGTAGACGTTGGTTTCGGAGAGGGCGGTAACGAAGGCTTCGGCGAGTTAGCTAAAGGAGATCCGTTCCTGCAAAAAACAGAACGCCCCGAGCGGTGCTCGGGGCGTCGTTGGTCGGAGGGCGTCTAGCCCTTTCCGTCGTGGTATTCAGGCGGCACGAATTCGTGCGCGAGACCGACGAGACGAATCTCGTTGTAGCCGATCAAGCCGACGAGGTCGTTGCCATCGACGTACCCGACATTCTTCAATGCCTGGAAGGCGTCGAGCACGTAGTCAACGGGCGGTGCGCCGTCGAATCCATCGAAGTGCTGGCTGACGAGGAGCGTGTCACCCTCCCGTGTGCGGAAGTCTGTAATAGTCAGCCGCTGGAAGCCCGCCGGATTGTCCTGCACCATGACGGTGTCGGCACCCAGGCCGAGGGTGACGATGCTGAGGTTGCCGTTGCCACCGGTGATCATCACGAGGTCGTCACCGCCGCCGGCGTTGACGATGTCGATCATACGACTGGCGCTTGTGATGACATCGCCCTCGGTGCCGCCGATGGCGACGTTGATGAGCGCCGTGCCGATCATCAGATTGGACTGGTACTGCCAGCCCACCTGAATCTCCATTGCCCCGAAGCCGTAAACGGCCTGGGGACCCACCAGGGGGATCGGAGGGGCGAACTGGAGCAAATTGGAATCGTCGAGCATGTGGCTCTCCCAAGATTATGCAGCGCCCCGGATGGGCGCGCTGGCACTATAGGAGCATGAGGTAGACCGTATGTCAAGATTATCCCCGATACTCTGCCACGATTAGATACGGCGGTCTGCAACAGGGTGTGCCTGAATATAAACAGCCCCGTCACGCAAGCGCGTGACGGGCGTTTGGTGAGCGGGGCGAGGAGCTTAGCGATCGAGCGTCTCGCCGCGTCGGATGCGATCGAGATCATGATCCAAGGCAGTGGCTTCGTCACGAGGATCGGTTGGTGGGTTGCGCCGCATCTCAGGCAGGCAGATCAGATACCACACGAGGAGCGGCATCACGATGCTCGTCAGCATCGAGAGGCCGAAGGCATACGAGACATCGTTGATGGCTTGTGTCTCCTCGACAAACTCGGCCGCGCTGGCAAGGATGACGAGGCTGCCAGCAAGAAAGATAAACACGCCGTAGAAGAGCGCCAGGCGCATGGGCATGCAGAACACGTAGACGTACCAGCGCGGGCTCAGCCGCATGGCCATCCAATTGAACAGCGTGAGCCAAGCCGCGCAGAAGAACGCACCGATGGCGTTCATCGTCGGGTTGCCGTTGAGCGGTCCCGAGAATTCGTAGGCCAAGATTGCAGCCAGCGAGGTGACAATCACGCTGATCGTCATATAACGAAGCATCGCTCTCTCCCTGATATTTCGGTTGGCGAACACAGGTTCGCGCTGCGAATATCTTTACAATACAAAGACGGGAACGTCAATTTCGACTAAGGGAAAAAGACGAAGACGGCAGAAGTTGCCAGCCGTCTACTCGCGATATTCAGCCCAGGATTTGAGCGGCGCGGTATACACGTTGGTTTCGGAGAGCGCGGTGACGAAAGCTTCCGCCAGCTGGCGATTGGTGATGAGTGGGATGTTCATGTCGATCGCTTTGCGACGCATGGTGAAGCCATCGAGGCCTTCCCGCTGACGCACCGGGATATTGATCACGAGATCGAGCTCACCGCTCTCGATCAAGCTAAAGGCATTGAGCTTCTTGCCCGGCTTCTTCTCGATCGCGGTGACTTTGATGCCGTGGTGCTTCAAGAATTTCGCCGTGCCTTCGGTGGCGAAGAGATTGAATTTCATCTGCGCGAGGCGCTCGACTGATGCAAGGAGCTTTACCTTATTCTCATCACCGCCGAGCGAGACAAAGATATTTTTCTTGGGCAAGCGGAATCCCGCGCTCATCATGGATTTGAGCAGAGCCTCGCCAAACGAATCACCGAAGCAGGCGACCTCACCGGTTGATCCCATCTCGACCGAGGTCGTCGGGTCTGCACCTTTGATGCGGCTGTACGAGAATTGCGGCGATTTTACCGCGACGGTATCGAGCTCGACGGTGCGGTATTCGCCGGAGATGTCATCGCCGAGCATCCCGCGGATCGCGAAGTCGATGAAGTTGTGGCCCGTCACTTTGCTGACGAAGGGGAATGATCGCGAGGCGCGTACGTTGCACTCAATCACCATAAGGTGATTGTCCTTGGCGAGGAATTGGATGTTGAAGGGTCCCGTGATTTTCAGCGCCTTCACCACGCCCTTGGTGATGCCCTTGGCGCGGCGAATGGTCTCGAGGTAGGTGCGCTGCGGTGGCAGCACCACCGTTGCGTCACCCGAGTGTGTGCCCGCGTTTTCAACGTGTTCGCTAATCGCGTAGATCACGAGCTTGCCGTTCTTGGCGACGCCGTCGATCTCAATTTCGCGGGCGTTCTCGACGAATTTCGAGATCACGACCGGATGATCGGTGTTTACCGCGGCGGCGCGCTTCAAGAAGGTCATGAGGGATTTCTCGTCGTGTGCGATCTTCATCGCGGAGCCCGAGAGCACATACGACGGGCGCACGAGGACCGGATAGCCCAGCTCTTTGGCGCGTTTTTTCGCAGCAGCGGGGGTCGTTACTTCGGTCCATCCTGGCTGATGCACGCCGAGCTCATCAAGGAGTTTGGAGAAGACATGACGATCTTCTGCGCGGTTGATGTCCTCGGGCGAGGTGCCGAGTATGTTGACGCCGCGCTGATGCAAGGGGAGCGAAAGGTTGTTGGGGATCTGACCGCCGGTCGAGACGATGATGCCGCGCGGCTTTTCGAAATCAGCGATGTCGAGTACGCGCTCGAGCGAGAGCTCATCAAAGTAGAGACGGTCCGACACATCGTAGTCCGTCGATACGGTCTCCGGGTTGGAATTGATCATGATGGTGCCGAGCTTCTTGGCCTGGAGCGTGCGGAGCGCCTGCACGCATGACCAGTCGAATTCCACCGAGGAGCCGATGGAGTACGGGCCCGAGCCGAGCACGGCGACGTGATCCTTGGACGGCGCCACATCATGCTCCGAGCCGTGATAGGTCATGTACAAATAATTGGTCTGCGCGGGGAACTCTCCCGCAAGGGTGTCGATCTGCTTCACATACGGCACGACCTTCTGCTTGATGCGCGCTGCGCGCACGGCATCATGCTTGATGCCCTTGATCGTCGCGATCTGCGTATCACTAAATCCGGCACGCTTTGCCTTGAGCAAGAGTGCGCGATCAAGCCGCTTCGCTTTCTTGAGCTCTTTCTCGATCTTGATGATGCGTTCCATCTTGCTCAAGAACCATCGATCGATTTTCGACAGCTGGTGAATCTTCTCGGCACTCACGCCGCTCGCAAGAGCCTGCGAGAGTGCAAAGATACGGCGCGTGGTCGGATCTTTGATCTCCGAGAGGGGATTCCCGATTTTGAAATTGCCGTTGTGCTGCGCGGTAAATCCCTGTGCGCCGGTATTCAGCATACGCATCGCCTTCTGCAAGACTTCTTCAAATGATCTGCCGATCGCCATGACCTCACCGACGCTCTTCATCTCGGTACCGATATGCGGCGCTGCGCCGTCGAATTTGCTCAGATCCCAGCGTGGCATTTTGAGGACCACGTAGTCGAGCGCGGGCTCGAAGCAGGCGATGGTGCGCTTGGTGACAGAATTCTTGAGCTCCGTGAGCTTGTAACCGAGCGCGAGCTTGGCCGCGACGAAGGCGAGCGGATAGCCGGTCGCTTTTGACGCCAGTGCTGATGAGCGTGAGAGGCGCGCATTGACCTCGATCACGCGGTAGTCGCCGCTTTGCGGGTTGAGCGCGTATTGGATATTGCATTCGCCCACGATCTTGAGGTGGCGAATGGTCCTGATCGCGACTTCGCGCAGGCGATGGTATTCCTCGTTATTGAGGGTCTGCGACGGGGCAACGACGATACTCTCGCCGGTGTGCACGCCCATTGGATCGATGTTTTCCATATTGCAGACCGTGATGCAATTGTCGGCGCTGTCGCGGACGACCTCGTATTCCACTTCCTTCCAGCCACCGAGGTATTCCTCGACGAGGACCTGCGAGACGCTCTTGAAGACCTCGGAGAGCTTGGCCTTGAGTGCTTTCTCATCGGCGACTCTGCCCGAGCCTTCGCCGCCGAGTGCAAAGCCCGAGCGCACCATCACCGGGTAGCCAATCGATCTTGCGGCGATGACGGCTTCGGCGACATTTTTCGTTGCGATGCTTTTTGCGGTCTTGACGTCTATTTCGGCGAGGCGCTGCACAAAGAGTTCGCGATCTTCGGTATCGCGGATGGATGAGACGGGTGTGCCGAGTACGGTCACTTTGTGCTTTTTGAGTACGCCACTCTCTTCGAGCGAGAGACCGAGGTTGAGCGCCGTCTGCCCGCCGAAGGAGAGCGAGATCGCATCCGGTTGCTCTTTCTCGATCACCTGGATGGCGAATTCTTTCGTAAGCGGCAGGAAGTAGACGGTGTCAGCCAATTTTTCGTCCGTCTGCACGGTCGCGATGTTGGGATTCATCAAGACAACCTTGATACCTTCTTCTTTGAATGCCTTGATCGCCTGCGAGCCGGAGTAATCGAATTCACCCGCCTGTCCGATCTTGAGGCCGCCGGAGCCGAGGAGCAGGATTTTCTTTGGGTTGATCATAGGCGAAATCGTTTAGGTAATTCAGCAAGAAATTCGTCGAATATCCAGGCCGTGTCCGTCGGGCCGGGCGCGGCTTCGGGGTGGAATTGCACCGAGCGCCAGGGCTTGGTCGTATGGCGAATGCCCTCGACGGAGCCGTCGTTAGCATTCTCAAACCACACCTCCCACGCAGCGCCGAGCGATGCGGCGTCGACGGCAAAGCCGTGATTTTGCGACGTGATGTAGCAGCGGTCTTTGGTATCTGGTAGTGCATCGCGACCAATGCGATCGATGCAGGGCTGATTGTGTGAGCGATGGCCGTATTTGAGCTTGTAGGTAGCTCCGCCCGCCGCGAGGGAGAGCAGTTGATTGCCAAGACACACACCGAGAATAGGAATCTCGCGGCGCATGGCGATGCCAATATGGTGAATGGTCGCGACGCACATCTCCGGATCGCCCGGGCCGTTGGAGAGTACGAGTGCGTGGTACTCATCATCGGTAAAATCGTAATCCCATGGGACGCGGGTGAGTGTGATGCCCGGGCGCACGAGCGAACGAACGATGTTCTCCTTTGCACCGCAATCAACGAGCGTGATCTTAATCGGGCCCGAGCCGTAGACGCGAATTTCGCGCGGGGAGACCTGGGCGACGAGATTCTCGCGATTGGGATCTTCGTATGCACGCGGCTCTTTGGCACCAATTCTGCCGAGCATCACACCGCGCTCGCGCAGCTTCTTGGTAATCGCACGCGTATCGACGCCAGTAATAGCGGGTACGCCCTGGCTCTTCAACCACTCGGCGAGGGAGTGTTTGGCGTCTGCGTGCGAGTAACTCTCGGAGTATTCCGAGACGATCAGTCCTGCGACATGGATTTTGCTGGATTCGAATTTGTCGGGCGAGGGTACGCCGTAATTGCCGATGAGCGGGTACGTGCATACGAGGATCTGTCCGGCAAATGACGGGTCCGTGAGGGATTCGACGTAGCCCGTCATGCCGGTTGCAAACACTGCTTCGCCCGATCGCTCTACTTTGGCGCCAAAGCTCTCGCCTTCGAATACTGACCCGTCTTCCAAAAATAATTTCATACGGCAAGAAAAGTCCCGCTGGTGGCGGGATGAAAATTAAGCAAAAAAATAGCCCCGGTCGGGGTGTCTTTTGGCGCGCACTTCTTGGAGGTCATTAAGACGTGAGTATACGCGTCCCAAAAGTGAAGTCAAAAAACACTCGCTGTGGATAGCGATATGGCCTATATTGAAGCGATGCAGCGTGAAGACCTCGATCAATTCAACCTACCCGACGAGCCGGGGATCTACCAATTCAAGAAAGGTAAGAAGATTCTCTACGTGGGCAAGGCAGCATCGTTGCGCGATCGCACACGTAGCTATTTCGCGAAGGATCTTGCTGAGAGCCGTGCGCCGGCGATCGTGCAGATGGTCGCTGAGGCGGATTCGATCTCCTTTGTACAGACAGACTCTGTGCTCGAGGCTTTGATACTCGAGGCCAATCTCATCAAGAGCGAGATGCCGCCGTACAACGTCGCGTCCAAAGACAATAAGAGCTTCAACTACGTCGTCATTACCAAAGAGCGATTTCCGCGCGTACTGGTCGTCCGTGGCCGTGAGCTGTACACCACATGGAATAACAAAGACATCAAACACCTCTATGGTCCGTTTCCGCACGGGC
This sequence comes from uncultured Candidatus Saccharibacteria bacterium, assembly GCA_964545165.1. Classification (GTDB taxonomy): domain Bacteria; phylum Patescibacteriota; class Minisyncoccia; order Phycocordibacterales; family UBA2100; genus UBA10103. The sequence goes on along the minus strand of CAZJEQ010000002.1, from coordinate 14,241 downwards.
TCCAGCTCCAGGAGGCGATGAAGATGATCCGTCGCATTTTTCCCTTTCGGGATTCGAAATGCACGCCCTGCGAAGATCAAAAAATGGCAAGGCCCGGCCTTGCCATTTGCAAGCCGTGTTTCAACAGGCAGATCGGGCTCTGCCCGGGTGTGTGCACGGGCGAGATGTCACTCGAGGAATATAAGGAGCGCATTAAATACATCTGCACGCTCTTTTCCGGCAATTTCAAAGGCCTCAAGCGCGAGCTGACCAAGGATATGAAAGCTGCGGCAAAAGCAGAGGATTTTGAGCGTGCCGAAATGCTGCGCAGGCAGTGCAGTGCGCTCGAGCACATCAAGGACGTCTCGCTCATCAAGCAGGAGCGCATCTCGGCAGGCGGCGGCATTCGCATCGAGGCGTACGATGTGGCACACACCTCAGGAGTGGAGACGGTCGGCGTCATGACCGTAGTCGACAATGGCGAGAAAATCACCGCGGCATATCGCAAATTCAAGATCACTACGGTAGGTAATGACGACGTCGGCGCACTTACTGAGATGCTGCAGCGGCGCCTCAATCATAGCGAGTGGCCACTGCCGCGCGTGTTTGTGGTAGATGGCGGTAAGGGGCAGATGCGCGCTGCACAAAAGATTCTTAAGGCCGCAGGACTGCAGATCCCGCTCGTTGGTGTCGTAAAAAACGACCGGCACCAGCCAGAGCGGCTCATTGGAGACAGTCGTGCGATCGAAGCCTACGAGCGCGACATCCTGCTTGCAAACAATGAGGCGCACCGCTTCGCCATCACGTGGCACCGCAAGCGACGTACCAACAAATCGTTTGAGTAGCGTATATAATGCTCGCATGACACGCACCGTGGTGGGCGTACTTCGCGGCGGGACTTCGAGTGAATACAATCTCTCGCTCAAAACGGGTGCTGCGATGATGGCAGCATTACCGCAAGACACGTACGATGTGCGCGACATTTTGATCGACAAGACAGGGATGTGGCACATGCGCGGTATGCCGTCGACGCCGGTGCGTGCTCTCACGCAGATTGATGTGATTCTCAATGCCCTTCACGGCGGCGTAGGAGAAGATGGAACGGTGCAGCGTATCCTTGAGCGCTCGGGTACGCCCTATGCGGGCTCCAAGCCACTCCCGGCGAGCATCGCGCTCAATAAAATCCGTGCGCGCGAGGTGCTCACGCAGGCGGGTGTGCGTATGCCGCGTGCGGTGTCGTTCTCTGCACAAAACGACATGCACACGGGCGACATGGCGAATCTCGTGTTTGAGCAATTCGGTCCGCCGTATCTGGTAAAGCCCGCAGCAGAAGGCGCGGGGCATGGCATCCGTATCGCGCGATCGATTGTGGAATTGCCCGATGTGATCGGAGATGTGCTGGATACATATGGTGCCGCACTCGTCGAAGAATTTATTCGCGGCAAAGAAGCGTCCGTGGGCATGATCGAAGGATTTCGCAACGAAGACCTCTATGCCTTGCCGCCTGCACAGGTCATACACGGTTTGCCGTATCTCAATCCCGATGCCCACCACGGTGGCACGCTGCGTCATGCCGTGCCGAGCGCGTTTAGCTATGAGCAAAAGCTGTCGCTTCTCGATATCGCCAAGCGCGCACACAAGCTGCTCGAGCTTTCGCATTTTTCTCGCGCGGACATGATGGTGACGCCGCGCCATGTCTATCTGCTCGAAATCAATACAACCCCCGGGCTCTATCCGGGTGCATCATTCCCTCCAATGCTTGAGAGTGTCGGCTCCTCTGTCACGGAATTCCTTGAACACGCGATTCGTCTTGCTCGTGCGAAATAGCTCGCTACTTTTTTCTGCCGAAATACACATACACGATCGTGAGATCGATGAAGAGTCCGCCGATGCCAATGAGTGCAAGGAGGTTGAGAGACCAGGTAGGAATGGAGCCGTGATCTGTCTGCAGCGCGTAGATCGCGAAGCCTGCTATAAACGTGAATGCGAGCGTCCCGATGATGTCGAAATGTTGTGGCTTCATGACAAAATTGTAGCAAACAAATAAAAAAAGCGGCGACCCGTAGGGTCGCCTTAGTTGGAGCCCGCGGTGGGCTCGGTGGTGTGGAGGGAGCAGGTGCCGGTGTCTCAACGGGTGCGATGAGTGACTTCGGCACATAGGGCTGCGGCGTCCAGATACGGCCACCGCAATAGTTGCCCCTGTGGAACATGTAGCTCTGGTTGACCATGTCATGGTCGTAGTAGATCGGGTTCGCACAGGGTTGGCCGACGATGTGAGGCCATTTCGAGTGGGGAACATCGGCATCGTTGTGGGCGCACGCGCCGAGCGTGAGCGCGGCTAAGAGGATTGCCATTTTCAGGTACTGCATTGCTTCACCATGTGGGGGACCGGCCGACAAATTAGCACATATTGGAGATTCTTGTAATCTTTGGCTATAATCACCGCCACGGGCCCTTAGCTCATTTGGTAGAGCACCTCATTTGCAATGAGGGGGTGACCGGTTCGAATCCGGTAGGGTCCACCAAGGTTTGGATGATATAGTTCTCACGTGATAATGCTTACGCGGTCGTTGCTTGTGTTTGCTTGGATAATTTCGATCATCGCGGCAGCGATAGGTGCTTTGATGGCATTTGTTGGATTGCTTGCGAGCTCGGGTACTCCGGCAGGAACGCAAGGCGCTTTTTTTGCATCGGGAGGGGCATATCTGCTGCTTTTGGTGCCGCCAGCGTTTATCGTTTTTCCTTATCTTGCGCAGAGAGCATTGCGTACCGGTCTCATCCAGCGCGCTCTTGTATTCACCATGCTAGCGATACTTCTTGGGCTATGCCCGGTACTATTTCTTGTTATCCGAGCGTTTTCGTAAAAGTGAGAACTCGTCCCGCAAAGATGAAGGCCCGCCTCGCGGCATCGACTGGTAGCGACCATGCCGCGCGCCACCCAACGGAGCCGCTCGCGGCTCTTGCGGGTGGCTTTCGTTTTACGAGAGCGTTCAATGCTAAAATGAAACCTCATTGAGGCGTGGTGAAGATGAAGACAGGTTAATCTCGTCTTCATCTTCAGCATGCTGATATGGGGGAGTTTTCCCGGCACTATGGCACAAGAGAAAAAAAGACAGGCCGCATGGGCGGCGGAGCTCGAGCGCGAATTTCTCGCGGCGCATGATGAGCACACCGATGCGCTCTTTCGTCACGTGTTGATCCGCGTCCGAGATCGTGAGATCGCCAAAGACATCGTACAGGAAACCTTCAGTCGCACCTGGGTCTACCTCTCGGAAGGCAAGAAGGTGGACTACATTCGTGCATTTCTCTATCGCGTCGCCAACAACCTGATCGTGGATGGTTCACGCAAGAAAAAATCGTCATCCCTCGACGCTATGATGGACGATGACGGCTTTGAGCCGGTGGATGAGAGCATTCGCGATTTTGCAGACAAGCCTGCTGCTCGTGAGGCTATGAAAATGCTCGAAGGGCTCGACGAGATCTACCGCACAGCTATTACCATGCGCTACGTCGATGAAATGTCTCCGCGCGAGATTGCCACACAACTAGGGGTCTCAGAAAACGTCGTCTCGGTGCGAATACATCGTGGCATCGAGCGACTTTCCAAGATTATGAACAGGGATGTGCCGCAGTCTCCGCGCCCGTAGGGCTTTATTGCATTTTCTCCGTCTGATGCTACGCTTTTGGCAAGTGTAAGTTTCCATCGCAAGAGGGAAGGTTGATTTACATGTTTTAGAGGAAGAAAATTTGTAGACTCATGGCAAAGAAATTGTACGTCGGCGGGCTGCCCTACAGCACGACCGAGGATGAGCTCCGCGAAGCATTCTCTGGTGCCGGTGCTGTTGAATCAGCATCGATCATCATGGACAGAATGAGCGGTCGCTCCAAGGGTTTCGGTTTCGTCGAGATGGCGTCCGATGAAGATGCTCAGAAGGGCATCGACATGTGGAACGGCAAGGATTTCGGTGGTCGTACTCTTACGGTCAACGAAGCTCGCCCGATGGAAGAGCGCCCTCGCCGCGATAGTCGCGGTGGCGGTTTCGGAGGTGGCAACAGCGGCGGTGGTTACGGCGGTGGAAACCGCGGTGGCAACGGCGGCGGTAGCCGCTGGTAGAAATTTCGAAAGAAATTTCTCCCGTGCCGTCGCTCGGGCGCGATGCAAGCAAGCTTGCGCCGCGAACCCTCGCTAGGCACGGTAACTCCAGACCCGATAGCAAAAGAGTCTCCGAAAGGGGGCTCTTTTGCTTTTGTTCATGAGGTTTTACAGGGTAAGATGGCTGTACTTGAGCCGTCTCATCTGACAAGGAAGTCTCGCTATGCACGAACCACACGAATCAACTTCCGATGTCCCTATGACCAACGACATACAAAACATCTTTGACGAAGCGCGTGGCGCCTCGCTCACCGAGAGCGAGCGCATTTCAATGCGCAACGGTTTGCAACTTTTTATGACGGAGCATCCTGCGATCGCGCCGATGTGGATGCGCGCGGCAGACTTTTTCTCCGATACGTATGAGCGTGTCGCGACGATGCGCTTTATGCCCGCGCGCGGACTCGCGGCAAGCGCATGCGCACTCGTGCTCGTCCTGGGTGTCGGGACCTCCTATGCCGCTGAGGGAGCGCTGCCGGGCGATCCACTCTACGCCGTCAAGATTTATCTCAATGAGTCCATCGTAGGCACGTTCGCGCGCTCAGACGCATCGCAAGCTGAATGGAATACGAAGCTCGTGACGCGTCGCCTCGAAGAGGCCGAGCAGCTCGCGCTCACTGGTAAGCTCACACCGGAGGTGCGCGCAGAAATTCAGTCGGCGATTGCGGTGAAAACCGCAGATTTCAATGTGAATGTCGCAAAGCTCGCGCAAGCTGATGAGGTCGCACAGGTCGCCGAAGTGCAATCGAGTCTTGAGGCAACACTCTCTGGTCATCAGGAAGTACTCGCGGTCCTCGCCTCAGAAAAGGACTCCTCAATCGGCGCCATACTTGCGACGGTCATGATCCAAAAAGATGCGGCTGCTTCGGGACGCTCCACCGCGGAAGCGCGCGTTGCAGAGAGTGGTGATCGTGCAAAAATTGCGGCGCAAAATTCGCAAAAGAATACGCGTGAAAGTATTAAAAATGCTACCGCCAAGATTGCCGCGACGAAGACACAGAATTCTGCCACGCTCTCCGCACGCACATCGCTCAAGGTTGCGGCAAATGCTGCTGCAGAAGGCGAGGCACAGCTCCAGGCAGGCGAATACGGTGAGGCTTTCAAGAAGTTGCAGGCAGCAGGTCGCACAGCAGAGAGCGCCGAAGTGCATGCGGATGCAGACCTGCGTTTGAATTCGTTCATCAGCGCATTTATGCCGCCGATGGCGCAGCCGACGACCACAGTCGCGACCTCAACAGCGACGAGCACTTCCGCCACCTCAACGAACACTCAGTAGCTTCAGTGCGAAGCTTTGCACCGGGTGTAACTTTTCAAATTCTCTACTGAGAATTTGAAGGTTATAATGTACGCATGCAGTATGGGAAACTCCTCGGATGGGGCATTGTCATCTACTCGGTGATGTACCTGCTCGTCGCCGGACTCTCGCTCTACCAGGTGGGTCCGCTTTTTGCGCGCATCGCGGCGCTTGCCACCCTGATTGGCTTTGCGAGCGTGGCAGGACACTCGCTTCGCCGACACAGTGTATGGGATGTCGTGCCGTATGCACTCGTCTGGATGCTCGAGGTGATCGTGCTCGACGGGCTCATGAGCGTACCGTTCACTGGGTGGCAGCTCTATCTTGATCTCAACGTCTGGATCGGCTATCTCCTCGTATTCCTTGTGCCAATTCTCGCAGTACCGTTGCTGCGTCGCATGAGTGCGCACGCTGGCGTATGAGTGCTCGCCAACTCCATCGCTTCTTACTGCGCGCAGCACTTGCCGGTGCGCAGGTGTTTGCGTGGATCGCGGCATTTCAGTTTTTGTATTTCTATACAGGCTCGCTGGCTGGCGCATTTGCGGGTGTGGCACTGACGTACGCACTGCAGCACACGGTTGCGATCTTGCTGGTTCCCTTGGCAGCCCGCAACATGCGACATGGCTCTGAGCGTACGCTCGAGGCAGCGGTCCTTTGCGCGGCAGCAGCGTTTGCCACGATTGGTGGCATGTACATCTCCCTCGGTATCGCCTTTACCTGGGCGATGGGAGCGTTTGCGATTTTGATGGGTGCATACCGCGCGCTGTACTACATTCCGTATGCGCTCGCGAGTCGCGAAGAGAAGCCCCTGCCATCACTCGATATACTCGTTGCGCTTATGCCTGCGCTTGCCGGTGTGCTCATTGCGAGTGCGTGGTATATCCCACAAGCGCTGTACTTCGGCGCTGCAGCGCTCATCGTGCTCTCTTTAATACCGACGTATCGCATGCGGAATCTGCACGAGGGATTTTCCTGGGGATATCGCGAGACCTTTCATCGATTGTTTGACCGCGGGTCGCGACCGCTACTCTTGAGCTCAATCAGCGAGGGGATTGAGGCGACAGCGCTCCTGCTCGTCTGGCCCATTACGGCATGGATCATGCTCGATGGTTCGTATCCGCTTTTGGGAGTTGTGCTCTCGGCAACCCTGCTCGTTACGATGGTGGCGCGGTTGATCATGCGTAGTTTCAAAATCGCGCCGACGCGTCTCATTGCAGATACCATCTATCTATCAGGCTGGGTGCTGCGCTATTTCGCTGGCGGTGCTGGCGCGATATTACTGGTCGACGTCTATGCACATGCCGGCGGAGAGACGCAGAAGCGGGGGATCGATCTGGCCACGTACGAGCATGCTGCCGACAATCACACGTACATCGATGAATACACGGCGCTCAAAGAAATGGGACATGCGCTGGGACGCATCCTGATGTGTGGAGGAATTCTACTGCTCAGCGAAACACAGTCGCTCGGTATTATCGTGGGCGGCAGTTTTGCGATCGCGGCACTGGCGGGCCTCTTCGCGATCCAGACGGCGCGCGCTCGCGCACGCTAATTATTCAAACAGTGCGGAGACAACGTCTTTGACGTCGCCGCCATCGGCGCGACCGCCGAACTCTTTCATCACGGCGCCCATGAGCTTGCCCATGCCTGCTTTGTCGACACCCATCTCGTCTTTCTTGGCACGTGCGACTTTTTCGATCTCTTCTTTAGCGACCATCTGCGGGAGGTAGACTTCGATCACTTTCAACTCTTCTGTCTCCTTCGCGGCGAGTTCAGGGCGGTTGCCCTTGGTGAATTGCTCGATGGAATCCTTGCGCTGTTTGCCGAGACGCTTGAGGACGGCGATGGCCTCGTCGTCGGAGAGCTCCTCGGTGGGTTTACGCCCTTTGGCGACGAGCTCATTGGTAAAAGCACTCATGGCGCCGCGAAGCGTATCCACCTTGAGACTCTCGCGAGCCTTCATCGCGCTCATCATGTCGGACTTTATTTGGGCTGTAAGCATGCAGCAATTGTACCAAATCTATCGAAATTGCCTCATGGTACGATGCGGCTATGGAATGGGTCATCGTCTTGCTACTCCTCGCGAATCTCGCCCTTGTCGCGTATTTCTTGTGGTCCCGTGGCGGCGAAGACGCTCCCGATGACAGCCAGGGGCTCCTCTTGATCCAGCAGCAGATGCAAGAATTGAAGCGGTCGATGGAGTCTTCGCTAGGCGAGGGGACCAATCGCATGTTTGAAAATATGAAGAGCCAGTTTGGCGAATCGCAGCGCCTGGCTACCGACATTCGTGATCTGGTGGCGCGCCAGCTCTCCGAGGTAAAGGTCGAACAGACCAAGACCAACGAGGCCACCACGCGATTTATGTCGATCGCCGAGCAGCTCGCGAATCTCGAAAAGGTGCTCAAACACCAGAAGCAGCGAGGCAACCTCGGTGAAGCATCGCTCGAGTTGATCCTCGGCAACATCCTCCCGCCTGGCTCATACAAAATGCAGTACGAATTTCCGGGCGGGGAGACGGTCGACGCGGTGATCGTCACCAAGGAGGGCGTGATCCCGATCGACGCGAAATTCTCGCTCGACAATTATCAACGCCTCGTGAATGCCATCGACGATGAGCAGCGCGCGGACCTGGAGAAGCAATTCAAAAACGATCTCAAGATGCGTATCGACGAGTGTGCCAAATATGTGCGACCCAAGGATGGCACGCTGCCGTTTGCCTTTATGTACATCCCGGCTGAGGCGATCTACTACGATCTTCTCGTCAACGAAGTGGGCTCGGTGAAGGTAAATACCCGCAACCTTATCGATTACGCGTACAACGAGAAAAAGGTGATTATCGTCTCGCCGACAACCTTCGCGGCCTACCTACAATCAGTCCTCTACGGATTCAAAGCGTTTAAGATCGAGGAGACCGCTAAAGATATTGCAAAGAATGTCGAGAGCCTCTCGCGCCACATCAAGGCGTACGAAGATTACTACTCCAAACTCGGCAATTCGCTCTCGACCACCGTCAATCATTTCAATGCGGGTCGCAAAGAGCTCGGCAAAATCGATAAGGATGTCTACCGCATTACGGGCACCTCAGCGGAGCTCGACACCTCGCTTCTCGAAAAGCCATCGCTCGGTCTCGACGATTAAAGCAACATGGACCGGGCTCGAAAGCCAGGTCCATGATAGTAGAACATTCGGCAGCTGCGAGCTGCTACGGCAACAGTCCGACGCTCTCGATGATCGGGGAGCCCTCGTAGGTGGGATCTTCGTAGAAGGTCCCCACGTCGACCACGTCGTCATAGTAGCGCCCGACTACATATTCCTCAGGCGTTTGCGGCGCCGAGAAGATGCTGATAACGATGGCGACGACGATCTTTGCGATTGTCAGCATTGCGGTTCTCCGTTGTTGCGGCCTTATTTGTACCATATATAAGCTTCGACGTCAAGTCGCGCTGAGCTGCCTATTGCGAAAATAATGGCTTTGTCGTACACTGCGCCGACTTCAGATATATGGCCAAAATCGCGATCATCGAGACCGGCGGAAAGCAGTACGTTGTCACACAGGACAGCGTTCTTGAGGTTGAAATCCTCAAGGGTGCTGAGCAGGAGGGCGACAAGATCGTCTTCGACAAGGTGCTCCTTACCGACGACGGTACGAAGACAAATGTCGGTGCGCCGTACATCAAGGGTGCTGAAGTCAAGGCAGAGCTCGTCGAGAACGGCCGCTCACCGAAGGTCACCGTCATCCGGTACCGCCAGAAGAGCCGCTACTACAAGAAGCGTGGCCATCGCCAGCCGTTTGCTCGTGTACGAATCACGGCACTCCCGTAAACTAAATTCACCAACATGTTTTAAGCCACCCGAAAGGGTGGCTTCTCCGTTGCCGCTCATCTGTGTGTCGATGCAGATATAATTGTGCGGTCGCACAATTATATCTGCAGGGTTAGCGGCGGCTATCAAAGGCAGATTTGAGCGTGTCAGGGTCCGCGTATTCCAGCTCAGAGCCGGTGGAGAGTCCGCGGCCAAGTGTCGTCACCTTGGTACCGGCGAGCAGCAGCTCTTCGCGCACGCGAATCGCGGTAGCGTCACCCTCAGGGTTGGCGGGAAAGGCGAGGATAATCTCTTCGAGGCCTTCTGCCTGGCGCTTCTCAATCGCACTCAAAAGCTGGGGGAGGCGCAGGCCCGAGGTCTTCTCCGAGGCGAGTGAAATCGTGCCTCCGAGGACAAAGTAGTAGCCGCTGTAGGTGCCGCTGCGCTCAAGCGCGAGCAAATCCGCATCAGAGGCGACGACCGCGAGCTGCGCGTTGTCGCGCTCGAGGTTGGCGCAGATGCCGCACTTGGTGCGATCGCCCGCGTGGAATCGCATGCACTCCTGGCACTGGACCACTTTGCCGCTGAGTGCCGCGATACTATCGATAAATTCTCGACGAGCCGTGGGCGTCATGCGCAGCACGAATTGCACAAAGCGATTCGCCTGGCGTGGCCCAATGCCCGGGAATCGCTCAAAAATAGCGGAGAGCTGCTCGATGGGATCCATGGTTTAAAACGGTGCGCTTTCTTCGACACTGGCTTCCGGGGTGAAATCGCCGAAGTCACTCTTGTCGACGGAGAGGAAGGTGGTCTTCTCGTCATCGAAGCGCAGATCTACCTTGCCGACCGGGCCGTTACGGTGCTTCTCGACGAGGATCTCGGCAATGTTGGTTTTGTCGTTGGAGGAGCGGTTGCCCATCATGTCTTCGCGATGGATAAACATCACGACGTCGGCATCCTGTTCGATCGAGCCGGAGTCGCGGAGGTCCGAGAGGCGAGGGCGGCCACCGCGCTGTTCGACAGCACGGGAGAGCTGGGAGAGCGCGAGGACGGGCACATCGAGCTCACGCGCCATGCCTTTCAGTGCGCGTGAGATTTCCGTCACCTGCTGCACGAGCGAGTCCGAGGATTTGCCTGAGCTTGGCGTGATGAGCTGGAGGTAGTCGATGATGATGAGACCGAGATCCTTCTCCATCTTGAGGCGTCGTGCGACGGCGCGCATCGAGAGCACCGTCGAGCCTGGCTTATCGTCAATGAAAATAGGAGCTTCTGAGAGCGCGCCCATACCTTCCTGCAAACGTTCGAACTCCTCATCCGATTTAATCTTACCGGTGCGCAAGCGCCACGAATTCACACCCGCCTGTGCGGCGAGCATACGATCGACGAGCTGCTGCGAGCTCATTTCGAGAGAGAAAATACCAACGGGTGTTTTGTGCTTGGTCGCCGTCTGGCGGGCGATATCGAGCGCGAGCGCGGTCTTACCCATGGAAGGGCGGGCGGCGAGAATGATCAGGTCCGACTTCTGGAAGCCGGCGAGCATGTTATCGAGATCGCGGAAGCCCGTCGGGATGCCGCGCATACTTCCCGAGTGTTTCTGGAGCTTCTCAAGGCGCTCCCAGGCTTCCGTGAGCTCATCTTTAATAGCCGTAAAGGATTGGAGCATCGGGGTCGACGAGACCTGGAAGACAGCCGACTGCGCCTCATCGAGCACCTCTTCAATATCGCGATCTTCCGCAAAGCCGAGTTCACCGATTTTTGCGGCAGCATCAATGAGCGCGCGGAGAATAAATTTCGACTGCACTGCCTGCGCGTAATGCCGTGCACTGCCAGGGGAAGCGGCACTATTGGTGAGCTCTGTGAGATACGAGGCACCGCCAATATCCGCGAGCTGTTTACGCTCTTTTAATTTTCCCGCAGCAGTTACAACGTCGATGGGTTCACCCTTGGCATAGAGCGTGAGCATCGCGTCATAGATGGTGCGGTGTTTACCTGCGTAGAATGAATCGACGCCGACGAGGTCTGCCACCTCATACATCGCTCCTTGGCTGATGAGGAGCGCCCCCAAAAGGGCTTTTTCCATGTCGAGGTCCTGTGGAGGAATCTTCGGATTCATTACCATGCATCGATACTAGCATCCCGTGTGACCATCTCTCGGCGCTCCCTCATGAGCGGTTCTGTGTCTTAGGTGGGGATAGCCAGCCCGGGTGGACAGGGGATTATGAAGCCCTTGACGAGATCCAATATATTTGATAAAACGAAACCACGGCGGCAGAAATAGTCAAATTCGCCCAGAAAACCTATATTTAGAGCCACGTCATATTTGCCCACTTTTCATTATGCTTTCCTTTTCACCTAAATCAGTAACCGCCAAGCTCCTCGGTGAGCTTCCGGATCGCTCGCGCCGCGTGCTCGTCGACCGTTTTGGTCTCTCGCCTAAATCGGAGAGCCGCACCCTCGACGCGATCGGCCAGGAATATGGCATCACGCGTGAGCGTATTCGCCAGATCGAAAACCACGGTATTGCCAGCGTTCGCGACAGCGATGCATACGAGGAGCAGCTCGCGGCACTCGAAGACCTCAAGAAGGCAATCCAGACGCTCGGTAGCGTGCTCGCCGAAGAGGTCTTGCTCGCACATATCGCCAAGAATGAAGCGGATCACAATCACATCGTCTTTCTGCTTACGGTCGGCCATCATTTTGATCGTGCCAAGGAGACCGCTGATTTCAAGACGCGTTGGCATGTGGATGCGGCACTCGCCGAGCAGGTCGAGGCAGCACTCTCAGCACTCTATGAAGCACTCGAGCCCAATCGCCTCACGCCGCAAGATGAATTCCTTGAACTCTTCGCCAAGTATCTGAAACAGGAGGGAGTAAAAAATCGCCAGACAGAAGCCATGGAGCGCTGGCTCCTCATCTCGAAGCGCATTGGCAAGAACCCGCTCGGCGAATGGGGTCGCCTGGATTCGCCGCATGTACGTATCAAGAACACGCGCGATTTCGCGTACCTCACCCTCAAGCGCCATGGCTCTCCCATGCACTTCACGGAAGTCGCACAGGGCATCGAGAAGCTCTTCGGTCGCGAGACGCATCCTGCTACCACGCACAATGAACTGATCAAGGACGGCCGCTTTGTACTCGTGGGCCGTGGTCTCTACGCCCTCAAGGAGTGGGGATATGAGCCAGGCGTCGTGCGCGATGTCATCCGCGGTATCATCGAGCGCGAAGGACCGCTCACGCGCGAAGAAATCGTCGAGCGCGTAAAGCGCGAGCGCTATGTCAAAGACGCGACGATCGCAGTCAATCTTCAGAACAACATGTTTGTGCGTCTTGCTGACGGCAAATACACGATCTCGAAATAAAGCAGCATCTTTGTAAAAAGCCCCGCAATTGCGGGGCTTTTTACATGCTAAAATTTCCGAATGTCAGGAGGAGGACACCATGATCCGCCGCCAATTCCCGTGGCAATGTTTGAAATGGCCGTCGATTTCGTTAAGAAGCCGACGAAAGTTGTCGACTGGCTTGCTGGATGGGGCGTCTCGCGCGCAGGATTTCTTATTACCGTATTTTTCTCGCTCTATTTGTTCTTGGGCAATCTCATTCCGAGCTTGCCGCTTTTTACCTTCAATTGGCTTTTCGGTACGGCACCGATTTGGGCGCCGATCGCGCTCATCATTGGTGCATGGAAGACGTGGATTTGGTACATCCAGTCGCTCTTTCTCTCGGGCCGTAATCCGGTCCTGCTTGAGGTGAGGATGCCGCGCGATGTATTCAAATCGCCTCGTGCCATGGAAATCGCATACACGATGTTCTCGATCTCATCGGGAGAGACCACGTTCTTGCAGCGCGCATGGAAAGGGCAGGTGCGTCCATTTTTCTCATTTGAAATGGCATCCTTCGGCGGCGAGATCCACTACTACGTCTGGTGCTGGCGCAACTACAAGCCAAAAGTCGAGATCGCGCTCTACAGCCAGTACCCCGAAGTCGAAATCTTCGAGGTGGAGGACTATGCATCGAAATTCGAATTTGATCCTAAAAAACACAGCGCCTTCTGCACCGACTGGCGCCTCGAATCCTACGTCGAGTCGGGACTCAACAGTAAATTCAGAATCAATGCGTATCTGCCGAAGAGCTACATTGATTACGAGCTCGACAAGGATCCGAAGGAAGAGTTCAAGGTTGATCCGCTCGGCACGATTATCGAATTCCTTGGTGGTGTGGAGCCGCAGGAACAGATCTGGTGCCAAATTGTTATTCGCAAATGCGGCAACCTCGGCATCCTCTGGCAGAGCGAACAGGATCACGATTGGATCCACATGATGGAAGCGGAGGTCGAGAAGATTCGTGAGCAGGCATCTGCGCCACCTGCCGGTGTTGAGCTGACCTCAAAGGAGAAGGCGCGTCTCTTCCCGCATCCAACCTGGAAGCAGACGGAGCAAATCCGCACCATTGAGCGACACCTCGGTAAGTACCCGTTTGAAGTCGGTGCGCGCGGCATCTATATCACCACCGACCACATGCACAGCCCTACGTTCATGGGTCTTCGCTGGTTGTGGAAGCCAATCGGTAATCCACACTACATGTCGCATTGGCGTCCCAAGCGGTGGCACAACGACTTCGACTATCCGTGGCAGGACATTGCCGATTTTCGCTGGAATCTCACGATTCGACGCTTTCTCGACGCATATCGTCGTCGACTCTTTTACCACTCGCCGTGGATCATCCCGACGAATGTGGTCACCAACGAAATCCTTGCGACCATGTGGCGACCGCCATCGCGTACCGTCACGACCCCGGGACTCCAGCGCGTACCATCTACCAAGGCATCGGCACCACCGAATTTGCCAATGTAATTTTTCTGTATGGACCGCTTCGAGAAATTGCTCAAGAAATTTTTTGACGTCTCAGACAAACTGCAGGCGCGTCTTTCTGAGCGCTGGCGCGTGCACACCAATAGACGAACCATTATTGCGATTGTGGTCGTGGGTGTCGCTATGCTGCTCGCGTATAGCCTTTTGAT
>CAZJEQ010000001.1:0-131742 GCA_964545165.1 uncultured Candidatus Saccharibacteria bacterium | reverse complement strand
GTTCGATAAGCTTTTCACTCCAACCCACAAGTCATCCCAAGATGTTGAACAATCTACGGGTTCGGACCTCCATCTGTATCTCTACAAACTTCATCCTGCTCATGGGTAGCTCACCCGGCTTCGGGTCTGATACATGCGACAAACGCGCTATTCACACTCGCTTTCGCTACGGCTCCACCCGATAGGGCTTAGCCAAGCCGCATGCATCAACTCGTTGGCTCATTCTTCAATAGGCACGCCGTCGAGGACGTACGCCCTCTTCGACTCCTTGTAGACATGTGGTTTCAGTTCTATTTCACTCCCCTTATCGGGGTTCTTTTCACCTTTCCCTCACGGTACTAGTTCACTATCGATCTGAAGAAGTATGTAGCATTACCGGTTAGTGCCGGCGAATTCACTCGGGCTATTCGTGTCCCGAGCTACTCAAGAACTACAGCCATAGAGATGCTTTGATTTCGTGTACGGGGCTATTACCCTCTGGGGCCGAGCTTCCCAGCTCGTTCCACTATCTAAGCATTTTTTTACTCTACCTATTGCTAGCGCTGTAGCCTTATAACCCCCATCCCCAAAATCGCTGTATGAACTTGCGCTCATACTTCGATTTTGTGGCTGAGTTTGTGCTTTTCCCGTTTCGCTCGCCGCTACTCAGGGAATACCTATTGGTCTCTTTTCCTCTTGGTACTGAGATGTTTCACTTCCCAAGGTCAGCTCCTCTCATCGTTTAAGTGAGAGGTTAGAAAGGTTTACTTTCTAGGGTTGCCCCATTCGGAGATCTCCGGGTATAACGGTTGCTTATCACCTTACCGGAGCTTATCGCAGATAAACCACGTCCTTCGTCGCCTTCTTCAGTCAAGGCATCCACCACACGCCCTTACTCAGAACTCCCGCTAGGAATTCTAAGAACCGCGTATTTGTATCTATCATGTTCGGACCGCTCCGCTCATGACAGATCTGCTTGCCTACCCACTGTCTAGATGGATAGGGCTTTTTTGTTTTGCTCTTCCGCCTCTCTTGCGAGAGACGAAATGAATTTACAATTTCCTGCATCCCGTCCCGGATAAAGACTTACTAACCGGTAACGAGATGTTTTTTGTTTTATTTGATTCATCCGTGCATACGAGAAATTCCCGTATGTACGGTCTTGATGTCATCTTCGTATGTCAACGAGCAACATACGTGTCGTGCCCCGAGGGGCGTGAAAAAAGCCGCTTTCGCGGCCAACTGCGTTTACCGGGAATTACCCCGATTACGGTTGCCGCGTTTGCAGGTGTCTTTCCGAACACATATGTAGGGAGGAGTATATGCGAGCCCCTATACCCTGTCAAATCTGGTCTTTCTTCACGGAAAATACCTGTTTCAAGGCTCCGTTGAGCCATTGAAAAGAGGGCCTCGGGGCCCTCTTTTCTGCGGGGAGAAACACCCTATTGATTGTCTTGATTGCGACCGCGCGCCTGCCCTCCTTTCTTGCCGGCTTCAGAAGCCTTCTGACGATCATTCGCGAAGTTACCGGGGTTGTTTTCTTTACCTTGCGACTGCCCGCCTTTGGAAGCAATCTCGCGCTGTTTGTCTTGGTCCATAGCGGCGAAGCCGCGATTGGACGAGGTGACTTGATTGCGATGAGTGGTATCTGCCATAGGTGAATGAAGTGAGGTTGCTAATCGAGAGTATCGTTAACGATCACCTCTCGTGGTGCGATCACTCGCGCTCGCGTTTGCACCGCGACCACCATGACTCGCCTTGCCGCCCATCGATGCGATCTTGCGCTGCTGCTCTTTGTCCATCGCAGCGAAGCCACGCTTCGACGTCGTGCTGTTTTCTTGTGCCATATGTGTACGACTAGCTGGTAACTAGTAATCGACCTCCCTATACGTTGTACGCCGACAGCAATGAAGCAGCGGTTAAGCGAATGCGAGAC
The DNA here is from genome assembly GCA_964545165.1 of uncultured Candidatus Saccharibacteria bacterium. Lineage (GTDB taxonomy): Bacteria > Patescibacteriota > Minisyncoccia > Phycocordibacterales > UBA2100 > UBA10103. Next base: position 129,827 of record CAZJEQ010000001.1, on the reverse strand, counting down.
TGCTGATACGCAGTGGTGTCAACGCGCTGCAAGTATCTCTTCAGCCTTTTGAATGTCGCTCGGTTCAGTGAGGCGAACCCACGACGTAGCTGGTACTGCCACAAGCGGTAATCCTGCGGCAATGATGGTTTGTGGCAACCCGAATTCTGATGAGCCCGGCCTCTTTGGAATCAGCGGGTATTCGAAAATTGTTGGCTGCAAAAAGTACAGTGCCGCGTTCGCGTACCCGCTCTCACGATCGCGAGCATCGTTTTCCTCGATAGAGGTCACGACATTGTTTGCATCGAAGATCACACTCGCGCCTTCCAGGTGATCCATCTTATAGACGAGTACCGCCCAGTCGTACTTGAAGCACGCCTCCATGTCTTCTCGCTCGTACATATCGTCGCCGTTGAGCACAAGAAACGGTCCGTGAATCAGCTCTTGTGCCGCCCAGAGTGCACCGGCAGTACCGTTGAGTGTCTCCTGTTCGACATACAATATCTTTTTGTCTATATAAACACCGCCGAAATGCTTTTGTATGACGCCGCCCAGGTACCCCACGACAACAATAATTTCGTCGACACTATCGGGAAGCGAATCAAAAATGTACTCAAGGACCGGGCGACCATTGAGGAGGAGCATCGGCTTCGGGGTCGACTCGGTGAGCGCACCCATGCGCGTACCACGACCGGCGGCGAGAATGACTGCTTGCATGCGCGCAGTATAACCTTCAAATTCTCAGCTGAGAATTTGAAGAGTTACACCCGGACATGTTGCTGCAGCGACATGTCCGGGTGTAACAAAACACGACCCCGCCACGGGCGGGGTCGTGTCGAGAAACGAGGCCGAAATTACTTGTGTGCGATTTCGGAGCGGAGGCGCTCGATGGTGCGTCCTGCTGCTTCTTTGCCGCCGAGGCCGAAGGAAAGGCCGAATGCGAGCGAGAGAGCGACGACGATACCAGTGAAGAGCGTCTGGATCATGTCTGCGGCGATGCCGAGCTGCTGGAGCGCGGCCATCACTGCCCATGCGAGAATCGCGTACTTGGCAATCGTGCCAGCGAGATTTGCGCCGTGAGCACCCGTGGCTTTGCCCGAGTGCGAGATGAGACCACGTACCACCTCTGCGACGATTGCGCCCAAGATGATGATGAGCGAAGCGACGATGACCTGCGGCAAGTAGAGGAGTACCACCGTCTGGAGGAAGACCGTCACGCGCGTGAGGTTGAGGATATCAAGCGCCGCAACGAGGAACACCAAGATGACAAACCACTCGACGAGGCGACCGAGGAACTTGCCCGTGTCGAGATTGAAGCCCGCCTGCTTGGCAGCATCGTTCATGCCGGCTGCACGCAAAGCGTCATCGATGCGGAGCACGCGGACGACTTCCACTACCACGCGGTAGAGGATGATGCCGACGATCCACCCGATGAGGAAGACGACGACCGCAGCCAAGATTGCCGGGACGTACTGAGCGACGGTGTACCACATATCGTAAAACGAACCCTGCACCGAAGCCGCTGACTGAGTAACTATCATAGTAGTAAGAGTATTAATGAATAATTTTTAAAAGGACTTAAGGTTTCGACCCCCTATGAACGTAATGATAACAACTCGTTCATGAGGACACGGCCCCGCAGGGGGGCCGTGTGGATAGTACGGTGGCTCAATTGAGCCGTTTCGCTACAGGAGACGCGTTCTGTCCAAGAGGACGAGGTGCGGAAAATCGAGGGTATCGCGAATGAGGCGATCCTGGATGGTGAGGCGATAGCGGAATTCCGGGGTCGAAAACGCGGCAAAGCGGATCTCGCGTCCAAACTGCGGCTCCAGCTGACGAATGGCGCTTTCGAGTTTGCGCTCATGGAGCGGATCTGCCGCGACGATCAAGTCTGCCGGACGCGTCGGATCTCCCACAAAGGAGCCCGAGAGAATGACGGCCGAGATCTTCCCACCGGGGCGAAGCGCCCCGACGATGTTGTCGAATTTGACCGGCGAGGTCTCGTGGATGAAGCCGGAGACACCACGAAGGTGTTTGAAATCAGTATTGAGTACCCAGAGATCTTCGCGCTGCTTGCCCTGGACCATGCGCTTGGTGCCATTGGCCAGCGCGACCGAGAACGAGCGCCCACGCTTCACAATGCCGAGCTTTTCGAGGACCTTCAATTCCCGCGCGGCTGCTTTGCCTGAGATACCGGCACGCTTGGCTGCCGTCGCGAGACTGACGACTTCTGATGGATTAAAAACAAAGACGCGCATCAGCTGCGCGCGCTCCCTATTTCCGATGAACGATGCGAGAAAATCTTCTTTGATTGCCATACCTCGATAGTAGCACCTGCTTCGGAGATGAAGGTATACCTGTGGATAGCCTGCCTGCCGGTAGGCAGGTTAATTCATGAGGCGCGCACGGCGTCGGCGAGCGCCGCGACCCGCACCATACTCTTCACATCGTGCACCCGCACCATGTCTGCCCCGCGATCGATACAGAGTGCGACCGCGGCCGCTGTCCCCTCCACCCGCTCGTCCGGCGGGAGCGCAAGCGTGTACCCGACAAAGGATTTCCTCGACGGGCCGACGAGTAGCGGAAAACCGAGCTTCTTGAATTCGCCAAGGCGACGCACGAGCGTGAGATTTTGCTCGACTGTTTTGCCGAAGCCGATGCCGGGATCGATGATGATATGCTCACGCGCGATTCCCGCATCGATCGCGGCATCAATGCGCTCCTGCAATTCGTCGGAGATATCTGCAATCAGGTCATCGTACTCGACACCGATGTAGCGCCCGCCGAGTATCTCCTCTTGGGCCGCGTCTTTCGGACGTGAGCGATTGTGCATGAGAATAATCGGTACGCGCATCTCTGCTGCGAGCGGCAGCATCGCCGGGTCCATCGCGCCGGACCAGACGTCGTTGATGATGGACGCACCCGCAGTGATCGCGCGCCGCGCGACTTCAGCTTTGTACGTATCTATCGATATCGGGATTGGGACTTCCCGCGCGAGCTTCTCGATGACGGGAATGACTCGCGCAAGCTCATCTTCGAGCGACACTGGTGTGGAGCCGGGGCGCGTACTCTCGCCGCCCACATCGAGTAGGTGTGCACCATCGCGCGCCATCTGTATTCCCTGCGCGACCGCATCGTCGATCTCTGACATGCCATCACCCGAGAATGAATCGGGTGTCACATTCACAATACCCATGACCTGGGTGTACTTGCCCCACGCGAAACTCATAGTCGGTCATCCGCTGGCCATACCAATCCCTCGTATCCGCCGAGCTCATCGAGCAGATCAATCACGGGCTTTCGGAGCGTGGGATGCATATGGAATGACGCGAGCTCTTCGAGCGGTACCAGCACAAACGCGCGCTTGTGCAGCTCGCGATGCGGAATAGAGAGATCATCATCCTGCACGACCTCGTCGCCGTACATAAGGATGTCGATATCGATCGGGCGCGGCAGATGATGGGTATTGGGCTCGCGGCCGATATTTTGCTCCACCATCTTCACGGCAGCGAGGAGTCCGCGTGGCGTGAGCGGCGTGGTCGCACGGACCACCATATTTAAATAGAAGGGCTGATCATCGACGCCATGTGGCAGACTCTCGTAGACCGACGATTTCTCACTCACCGCGACATGCTCTTCGAGCGCGATGAGTGCACGACGCAAATTCTCGATGCGATTGCCGAGATTACTTCCCAACCCGAGAAAGACATCGCTCATGTCAGCATCGTACCGCCGCGCGAAACAAACTCAAACGGCTCTGCAAGCGAGCTTGCAATAATGAGTGAGCACCTTTAGAGTACCCGCCGGCATAAGGAGCGCACGATGAAAGTCATCCCTCAAAAGCTCGGGCAAGGGTGCTTCGTGATAATCACGACCAAAGCGCCCCCTACTGACAACGACCGGTTGTTCCGAAAGGACGGCGTCATTATTCTCCGACACGAGAGCACGGATCGCGGAGGCGATGAGATGTGCAGCCTTGTGAAGCACACGTTCACGACCTTCGACGGCTCGCCAGAGTTGCGCGTGTCGCTGACGCGCTGGCGCAGGAAGGCGCTGGGGAGGGACGGCCACGAAACGAAGTGGGACAACCACATCGAGGCGCGCATCCCCGGGCAGCATCGCCTTGTCGAGAAGATCTACTTCCAAGGATTTGCTCGCGCCTCGGCAGACGATGTGCAGGCATACGCCGCTGCATGCAGCAAGCACCTGTACTATCGCGCCGAAGCGGCGAAGGCGCAGCTCGAGCAATACCGCGTCGACCTCACCAAGCTCCCGAGAAAATATCGCGTGCGCGAATGACGCGCACGCGGCGTGAAAACGAAAAAGCCGATCGCGAGATCGGCTTTCCGCTTTGTGGCTTCTCGGGTTACTTGAGCGTGACCTTGCCGCCTGCTTCCTCCACCTTCTTCTTGAGGGCTTCGGCATCTTCCTTCTTCATACCCGTCTTCATCATGACCGGTGCGCTCTCTACCATCGTCTTCGCTTCCGCGAGGCCGAGGCCGAGAACTTCCTTCACCGCCTTGATGACGGCGATCTTCTGCTCGCCGGTCGCGGTGAGCTCGACGTCGAATTCCGACTTCTCTTCGGCTGCGGCTGCTGCCGGGCCGGCGACGGCGACTGCCGCTGCAGAAACACCCCACTTCTCTTCGATGGCTTTCACGAGCGTGTTGAGCTCGAGGACGGTCATCTTCTCAACTGCTTCGATGATCTGTTCGTTGTTCATAACAATAATTGATACTGATTAATTTTTGGTTTTTGCGACTTCGCTCAAGACGACTGCGAAACGCTGGCGCGGTGAGTTGATCACCTGCGCAAACATACCGCGGAGTACGTCGAGTGACGGGATCGTAGCGATCTCGCGCATTGCTGCGCCGTCGACGATCTTACCCTCGAAGATACCGCCGACGATGCCGACTTTATCTGCGAGCTTCTTGCCCGCTGCATGCACGAGACGTGCCGCAACGGTCGAATCCTCACCGCCGCCGTATGCGACGGCGATTTCACCATCGAGCACGAGGCTGTCGACCTGGTGGCCGAGAGCCGCGAGCGCGCGGAGAATGAGGGTCTTCTTGGCGACGAAGTACTTCACTCCGTCCTTGCGGAAATCACGACGGATCGCGCTCTCATCCGAGACCGCGAGCCCGTTGAAGTGCACGAAGACAGTCGAGGTAGCATTTTTGAATGCATCTTCGAGCTTCGTGATGATCACCTGTTTCTGTGCTTTTGTTTTTGCCATGGAATGACAATAGGACCTTGCTAATGACTACAAGGCCCTCTTTCCGCCGGAGCGGTGGGAGTGTTCGACCTCGGCAGGTGTCTTGCGACTTGAATCCTTTCGGAACCCGCTTTCTCTGGCCTTGTGCGGAGCATCCTACACCACCTTTACGAATCAATCAATTGTGGCATTATGCCGGCAGCACACCAGGCTGTGCATCCTTGGCGCAGCAATCCGCTGCGCTCCCCTCAATGTGTAGAGGCTTTCATGCAAACAACTCAAGGACGGGCACCTCACAATGCGGCCGTCGTACAGCGGGCGATGATCGAAGCAGCGATCGAGCAGCATTTCGGTACCAATAGGCAGGGTCGCCTGGCGATCATCGCCACTCTCGACACCGCGCTCGTCGGCAACCACCAGACCCTCGACTGGCAACTCGAACAGCTAGACGCGGGTGACGAGCATCGCACCCACCGCACAGCGATCGCCACGATCTTCCGCAACTACGGCGTCCTGTGACGCCAGCCACTGAGAAACGCCGGGCCTTCGGGTCCCGGCGTTTTCATTTATTCGCCCAAGGTCTGTGCGCGCGCCGCCGCGGCGGCTTGGGAGAGGTCTTTGGCGATGGCGAGCTTGTTGACGGTAAAGGTCACGCCGAAGCTCACGCAGATAAAAATGAGGAAGCCGAAGAGGAATTTGAAGAAATCACTCGTCCCAGACTGCTGCATATCTCTATTATACTGTAGGCATGCGTACCCGAGTTTTCCTGGTATCCATCCTCGTTCTTGCACCGTCGCTTGTCTCTGCCGCTGCATTTGGCTTCCCGCGCCAGCCGCTCTGGGTCTCATCGACGACGGCACGCGAGGGTGAAAAGGTCACCATGTACGCCGCGGTGTACAACGCCTCCGACAGCGAGATGAAAGGTGCCGTCGCATTCCTCGCCGACGGTACCACATTTGATACCAAGGAGGTCTCACTCCCCGCTGGCGGCTCATCACTTATCACATCGAGCTGGCCGGCGGTCAAAGGCACGCACGCGCTCAGCGCCAGCTTTGTCTCCGGCACCCAGAAGGAATCGACCGAAAAAATATCGGTGACGATCTCGGCCGCCCTGCCACCGCCACCCAAAGAGCCGGGCGTCGTGGATAAAACCATGTCGACTGTGAGCAGCACCATTTCCGATATGACGAGCTCCGTGCCAATAGTCGGCACCGTCGCCGATGCCATCATCGAGCAGACAGAAAAAGCCCGGGAAGCAGGTGCGAATTTCGTCGAGCCCTACGCCAAGCAGAAAGTCGAGACCCGACCGCCGATGAACAGCGCGGTCGCACCATCGCTCACCGATTCTGCTCAGGAATATGGTGCCAAAGGCCTTCAGCTCGCCGCTGCCGCTGCACTCTTTGCATTCGACACGCGCTGGCTTTTTTATGTACTCGCAATCGTACTTTTGTATCTTGTGTTCCGCACACTAAAAAATTGGGTCAATCGCCCCCGATTCTAAAAAAGAAAGGCGACGGACCCGGAGGTCCGCCGCACTTCTCAACAGGAGAAGGTCTGTGATCGACACGTGTCGATCTGACTTTGACTTGCCCTGAGCTGCGGCTAGCCGAAGTCGATGATGCTGGCAGCCGGCCCGCCGATGATGCCGAGCAGTTGCGCGGGCTCCGTCTCACCTTCGCCCAGCACATACTGTGCAGCGAGCTCCCGCTCCGAGAGGGAGATCGAGCCGTCGAGGGCTCGCGCGCCGATGGAATCCAGGAGCGATACATCTCCCGAGCCCAAGGCACCGTTCCTCCAACCTGACTGTGTAGTCATGTCACCTCCGTTGGCGCATCTGCGCACCAAATACTCGGTGTGAGGAAAGACCGCGCCATGTATCTTCCCTACCTCCACGGTATCACCTTCATGAATCCAGTCCACACCTGACTCATACAGGTTTTATAAAAAAGAAACGCCGGCGGACGCGAAGTCCGCCGGCATCTTGTGGAACTCTCGTCGTTGAGACGATCGCTCCGAAAGTGTGGGCCGAGGAGAGGCCGCTAGGTCGTCGCCGCGAAGCCCATCGGAGCGTGAGCGCCCAGCGCCGCCGCTGCGATGTAGGCCGGAACGGGGCGGCCGTCGCCGCCTTCGGGCCACGCCTGCAACAGATCGGGCATCGAGCCGTCGTCGCCGAGCTGATCAGCGTCGTCACCGCCGGTGGCGGAGTCGCTGATGCACTGGCGATCGCCGAAAGCGTCCGCTTCGCACACCGCGAGACCGCTGAGCGAGGCCTCCGGCTGAGCGAGCTTGCGACGCGAGGCACCGAACAGGCCGACGTAGCGCTCGGTGACGTTGTTGAGGACGAGATCCGCCGGGCCGTTGAACGGGTCGACGTCGATCATCTCACGCGAGATGGCGAAGTCGTCGGCATGCAACGTGTCGTTGTCGCGCGGCGCCGCATGGATGATCGACAGGTCGAAGTTCTCCTTGGTCTTGACCAGGGTGAACACGTCGTCGCGCAGGTAGGCCACGCCCGTCGCGGCGCCCTCCATCAGGAAGAGGTCGATCGGAATGCAACCGGCGCCCACGATCGCCACGATGTTGTTGTCGCCCTTGGTGACGACGTCGATCGGCAGGCAGCCGTGTTGACCCGTGTTGGCCGTCTCCGGAGTGCCGTCGGCACCCGATTTGAGCTTGGTCATCTTCTAGTCCTTTGTCCTTGAGAACACGTGTAAGACCCGCGTGAGCGGTCGGAAAGACCACGTGTATCATCTCTCCTCTTCGCAGACTAGCATCTTCATAATATGAGCGCCACGTCTTATAGACAGCCTGCAGATATAATTATGCGATCGCACATTTATATCTGCAGGGTTTTTCAGGGTTGGTAGACGAATGGGATGGTTACGTAATTGCCGTGCGGCGGCGGAGCACCGCCATTTGCAGGGTCGGAGCCCTTGGTGAAATACATTCCGAATGGCGTGACCGCATCCATCCATGTCGGCGCTTCGTAGATCACAAAGAAGAATTCTGTGCCAGCAGGAGTCCCCGGCGGCACCACATCAGTACTCTCGCGTTGCATAGACTTGCTGAAGAAATGCGCGTTGATCACGGTCGAGCTTCCCACGGTGCCCATGTAGAGACCGGCATAGCGAGGTGCGCCAGTCGTGCCGCTCGAGATAAATTTCATTAGGTAGGTGCACGAAACATTGCCGGTATCGTAGGGACGCGTTGTTGCACTTGGCACCAGTAAGCCGCCGGCGCTACAAATGACCCCACTCTCCGGCAAGCCACTGCTATTCTCAACATTGGGCGTACCCCAGAAAGCCGCGTTGTAGCTATCCGTACTCTGCCAGCTAGAAGCGAGCGTTCCATCTGCGGCATTCGTCACTCTCTCCATCGAGAGTGACGAAGTGAACCCAGCAACACCACTCACATTGGTGCCAATTGATACATTGAGCCCTCCCGAACACCACGATGAACAAGTGCTGACCGCAGGACTCGCATCAAGTAGCGTTCCACGCCAGGTAATCGCAAGTTGTTCTGCCGCGACCGTGGAGAGATCTGAGAAAGGAGTGACGAGCTTGTTTGTGCCGGTGAATGCAATGTCTGTTTGCTCGACGACGAGCCCGCCGTGAGCAGGAATGCTTGCGCCAGCGAGCGCTATCTCCGCTCCGCCAGAGCGCGAGATCACCACGTGCGAGAGATCGATCATAAATGCAGACATATTTTTGAGCTCGATCCATTGCTGTCCTGAGACACTGCCGGTGTCGGTCCCACCCCATCCTATTTCGTTGATGATGACAGATTGAGACAGTGCGTAGATATTTACAGCACTTGAGGTCGCAGCATTGCCAGCGAGATCGTACGCAACTACCTCGAAACTCGAAGTTGCGTTGGTCGAGATTGCTTGAGTGCTCGAGGTCGCTATGAAACTTGCGACATATCCTCCGTCTCTAAAAATGCGATAGTGGTCCGCGCCAGAATCCGACCAATCGAGCGTCGCGGCAGTAATCGGAACGACGCAGAGCCCTGTCACGATGGTCGATGCGCATTCGAGTATGCCGAGCGTCGGCGCTGTGGGTGCCATTGTATCTACCACTATGTCGCGAGACAGCACTGCTGAACTCTTCCCTGCTGCATCAACCGCGCTCACCGTCACCGTGGTGGTTCCTTCGAGCAGAGTGAGTTGCACAGTCCACTCACCCGCCCCGTCCGCTGTTGTCGTCGCACTCAACGAATTGAAACTCGCGGTGACTAACGCGCCCACGTCTGCCGTCCCGACAAGAACGACCGAGGATGTCGCTACTAAGGCGTTGTTGGCAGGCGCAGTTATAGAAAGCGCAACCATCGTAGGATCTTGTTGTTGTGGCGAGCTGGGCTGTCCACCACCAAAACCCGCTGTCGAAACGACAGCGGGCGCTACTGGCTCTCGATTATTTTCCTCCGGCGCTTTTTCCATATCGGGCGATTGCACAGGCAGCTTTACCGAATCGGCCTGGCTCGGCGTCTGAACAGTTACTTTTGTGACTGGCGCAGGAGGAGGCTTGGGTGCGTTTTGCGGCACGGGCTTTGTAGTGATAACTGGAGTCGCGAGCACGGCTGCGGCCGCCTGATTGGTCGAGCTGTTGTTCGCAGACGCGAGATTCTTGAAGACTGATTGCGCAAAGCTTTTTGTATCATTGATACCTGCAGCGACGTAGTCGGTAAATCCTTCGGCACCATTTCGCGTTGCGACCGCGACCGTCTTGGTCCCCTCAGCAAGCGGATCCACCATCGCATAGAAGAGAGACTTGGCTTTATACGAGATGTCCTCGACAGGTGGTTCAAAACACGACTCACTACTTGAGCCCCCGCTCGCCTTGAGTCGACGCAAAGACGCATCGATATCGCTCATGATTCGCGGTGCAGCACCGTCGAGATACACACTGAGTTTATGCCCACCAAAATCGCTCTGGTCGTAGCCCGGCTCTTTGGGCACTGTAATGTTCGCACGCAGCGCAGAATTCACCGTGTTGCCGAGCACGTAGTATGAATTGAGATGAATACTGAGATTTCCATCAACCTCTGTATTGCGAACAAGATTAATAATCTTGTCATTGGTAGAAGTCACATACCCACCACCCCCTTCCACATAACTCGCCGGAGTCGCGATATTGTAGACGCCGATAGATTCTTTCGGCACCCCATGCGTCGTCAGATATTTATAGAGCTCGTTTGTGTAAAAAGTCCCTTGCGAATGTCCGACTAATAAGATTTTTTGCGTCTTAAGTTGAGAATGAATACGATGTAAAATAGTGTCTCGGTCAAAATTACTAACTGGTTGGTTAAAAGCCTGCGTCACTGCCTGCACAACATCGCCCAAACCGGCTATATGGGTCGGATTGTAGGCGGATCGTACCGTCAGTGCTTCTTTATTCAAACTGTCCCCCAGTAAATCTTTAAGCTTATCGGAACCTTCGTCTGCTTTCTCCTGAGTATTAAAAATTCCATTTACTATGAAGACCGAATAGCCTTGTGTCGAACAACTGTCCGCAAAGAGTAAAGCTGGGAAACCGAGGACTGTTGTCAGAGCCACGAGACTGAGCGCTCGCTTCATAGAGTTTATTTATTCGTACACATCACAATTGTTGCCCGCTGCAGTTTCGGCAGAAGTCGCGAATTTCTCTAATTTAACGTCTCTGTCTTTTCGAGATGCAGTATTAAGAACTAGATTTTGAATAAAATCCGTCACCTCCTGTATTGCAGCCAGTCTTTTTGCGCCCGCACTGAGATCGGTCGCTTTAGAAACACAGCTGTAGGCACGCGATTTCATATAGACAGAAGCTTGCCAGGTGTTTTCATCGATTACTTGCGTTAACCGAGACTGGAGCGCATGCGCATATTGCAAGGCAGCGGCGCGGACTTTTTTGTTATTCGGGTACTTCTTGAAGATAGCGAGCTCCACATCGTCTCGAATTCCATTCTCGTTTGCGTCGATGCCAGCGATCGTGGCATTCACCTTTTTCGGATCGGGCTCAGGCGGAAGATTCGAACCATCTACATCGGCCATGGTTAGCCTCTGCGCCTGGATAGCGGCTACCGCTGCATCAGATCGCTCCTTGTTCACCGGCCAATGCACCTCGGCGAGCACGAAACCCGCCCACACGATCAGCAATGCGAGGAGTGGCCAGCGCACGCCCCTCCAAACTTTCTTAGCCGTGGACATAGTTCAAATTATTCCACGTATGCACATTCCCTCATGAACTTATCCCCACCCACCCCTTTTCCTGGCTGCAGATATAAATGTGCGGTCGCATAATTATATCTGCATGGGACTAGAGGCGGATTTGAAGAAAGAAGTGAGAATGACCAAGATTCGGATGACTATTTTAACGACGCTTCAGGTCGGTGGCCTCCTAAGCCTTGTGGTAATCGCACCAAATCTCGCAGGCCTTGTTGGAAAGCACATTGTGCGTGCCGAGCGCGAGAAGACCCGAAGTGCGTTGGGGAAACTTATCAAAAAGGGCCTGGTCACCAAGCGCAAAAGCGGATATGAGATTACACATGAGGGCCGGGCTTTCTTGCTCCGTCACGCTCTCAAGCCAGCAGAGCAACAAAAATGGGATAGCAAATGGCGGATGGTCATTTTCGATATACCAGAGAGAAGAAGAGCTGCCCGCGCAGTCCTAAGAGATACTTTGAGGAGAATTGGCTTTCTTAAGCTCCAGAATTCGGCATGGGTGTACCCCTACGATTGTGAGGAGTTGGTGGCGCTGCTCAAGACAGACTACCGCCTCGGTAAGGAGGTGCTGTATATGGTGGTCGATAAATTGGAAAATGATCGCGCGTTGCGCGATCATTTTGAGCTCAGGCGGCGCTAGGCCTGGAGCATGGCGACGACGAAGATCACGGAGGCGACGACAGCGATGAGAATCGGGAGGATGGAGCGCTGAATTGCGGATTTAATGTACTTCATGGACAAAACGGACAAATTTACTAAGTGATGTCCTTTATTGTAAACGCCCCGCACAGTGTGCGGGGCGTTTGCTTGTGGGGATAGCTCGTTAGAGCGCTGCCTTCTCTGCTTCGATTTGCGTAGCCGCTGCAGTGTTGCCCTGTACCTTGGCATTGGCGATCGCGGCATCATATTCGGTCTTGGCTTCAGCTGTGCGATTCTTGCCGACGTAGTATCGAGCGAGCTCGACGTGCAGCTGGTATACGCCGCCGGTTGCCGCAATGCCCTGCTTCAGGATGTCTTCCGCAGCAGTATTGGTCTTTGCGTATAGGCCGCGATACAGCTGGTACAGATCTGTGTAGAGATCGGTATTTTTCGGATCAAGGGAGATTGCCTTCAGATAATTCGCTTCCGCCTTCGGGTAGTCCTTGATGTTGTTGCTGTAGAGATCACCGAGCGCTGCGTAGGGGCCGACGTATGTCGTGTAGCGCTTCGAGAGGTAGGTCCAGATTTCTGCTGAACCCTTGAAATCTTCAGTGATTTTACGGAGGACTGCGAGATCGGCCCACGCATTGACATCGTTGGACGCACGGATTTGCTTGAGATCTTCTTCAAACGCAGCCTGCATCTTGACCTTGATATCCGCCGTGATGCTGGCGGGGTACGAGAGCGCGCGATCAAAATTCTTGGGCTGCGGTACTTCCTTCTCTCCAACCGCAAGCGTTGTCTCTTTGGCACCTTGCACCGTGCTGCTTGCTGCTGTGCTGTCGTCGAGGAAATTCGGCAAGACACCCGTGTCCTTTAAAAAGTAGTAGGCGCCACCTGCAACGAGCAAGACCGCGATCCCACCAGCGATATAGGTATGTTTATTGTTCATGTGGACCAGTATAGATGAAAAGTCTGTGCGGACAAATGCAAAATTCCAAACACAAAGCCCCCTCTTTCGAGGGGGCTTTGCTCTCATGTTGTCGCCACGAGACTGAGCTGAGGTCGCAACCAGAGGCTGGACTTCAGGATTCAGGTTACTTAGACAACGTAACTGAGTTCGTACCACCAGCCGGGAGGCCGTCGATACCGTAACCGTTCGTCCAATCGATGTGAGTGGTCGTCGGAGACGTGGTCGTCGAGTTCGGCGACCAGATGAAGTTGTCGTTGGCATCAGCCTCAATCGTTGTTGCCGTGCCCATGAAGACGTTGGCAGCGAACGATGGGTAGTTCGAATCACCCGAGAGTTTCGTGGTGACCGAGCCCGTACGAGTACCAGAAGCAGTACCGGTCTGAGCGACATCGCCGACTACCTTGAAGTAGATCGTCGTGCCAGCTGGGACCTGGACCTTGGTCTGGCCGCTCGCGTTGACAACGAGGTCGTTATCGCCGTTGGCGACACCGCCCGAGTTGTCTGAGATGAGACCAGACGTGAAGCCTGCAACACCCTGCGACATAGCCGCATCAGTGAAGGCATACAAGTCCATACCGCTAACCGAGGTCGAACCTACAGCAACCGAGTCAGATGACGTTGCGACGTTGATGGTGACCTTGTTGAGGCCGACATCACCGGCAGCATCAGCCGTGATCGAGAAGCGGTAGAGCTCCTGGCCACCAGCGACAACAAGCGTGTTGCTGCTGAGTGCGATCGGAGCGACGACGACTGGCTTGGTCTTGAAGGTGCGAACACCTGCAGCTGCCGTGTCAGAAGCCGAGCCCTGATTGATCGTGGAACCAGATGACATACCGATAGCACGGGTACCCGTGGAATCACCGCCATCGTAGTTGACCGCGAGGAGCGAGCCCGACGTACCGGAACCGTTGAGCGAGATGCCGGCAAGGTCGCCCTTGACCGTCACGATCGCGTACTGGTTGGCCGGAATGATGAGCGTGCTCGAGAGGGTCGAAGTAGCGTAATCAGTACCAGCGAAGATCGCGGTACCAACCTGCGTCATCGTGCCCGAAGACGAGTACATGCCGCTACCATCAACAGGAGCCCAGAGGGTGACCTGGTTGATGTTTGCAGGAGACGAAGAAGCACCTGCGAGCTCGAGCGCTACGCGATCGAGACGCATGTTTTCGTTCGTACCTGAGAAGCGGAGGACAGAGAGCGTCTGACCGCTGATGCCATTGGCACCAACAGCAGCGACCTTGTACGACGGTGACGATGAATCGAGAGTGACCGTGAGGTTACCGCCCGAAGCAAGAGTCATCGTGTTACCCGTCTGTGTAGCACCCGTCGAAGACGTAGGCGTGATGCCCTGCGTCGACTGCGTGCCGGTACCGGTGAAGGTAGCGGTCGAGACGACACCCCAGCTGAATGAGCCGGTAGCGCCTGATGGGATATCACACTTGATCGTGACGGTCTTCACCGTGCCCTTCGTGACTACGAGAGGCGTGTTGAAGGTGAAGTTTGTGTCAGCAGAATCGTCGCCAGCTGTACCCGTGATGTTGACAGCCGTGTCGTTAAGACGCGTTGCACCATCGAAGGCGAAGCAGTTCGTCGGGATTTCGCCCGCGTTCAACGACGTACCGATTTCGTTGAACTTGAACTTGGCTGAGTTGAAGCGGACGTCCTCACCAGACTGCGTAGCGTCGAATGCGACGCCAGAAACAGCCTGACCAGAGACACCTGCGACTACCGTCTGAGCAGCAGGCTGTGATGCCGTCGAGAAGACGACAGAGCCTGTGCGGACCGTCATGGTGTTACCCGTAACGATTGACGTAAGAGCCGTGAGCGAGATCGAGTTGCCAGTCGTCTGACCGGTAACGTTGCTCCAGTCCGGATTCGTTGCCGCACCCGGAGTGGTCGACGCAACGAGCGTCTGACCGTTGGAGATCGTCGTCGGAAGCTGACCCTGGAGGGTGTAGACGTGACGACCAGTAGCAAACGTCACCGTGTCGGTGAACGTTACCTTCTGCTGGTTACCGTCAGCGACTGCATCCACCGGACCTGCTACAACTGCACCGTTCTCGTTGACGAGACGGACACCCGTGAGGTATTCGCCGTTGTCAGCTGCAGAGTTGGTGTAGGTGATGTGGTAGGTCTGGTTTTGCACCGAGATAGCCTCTCCCTTCACGTCCATGGCGAAACCGCCGAGAGCCTGATTAGGAGCGCCAACTGCGATGTTCTGAGCCGGAACTTCATTAGCGCGAGCGAGGGACGTGACCGTACCTGCTGCGATCGTGAAGACAGAGCCAGAGTAGAACGGCGTACCGCTCGTGAATTCAGAACCAGTAGACACTGAGCCGTTCTGGCTCTGCGTCACACCGATGCCGTATCCGAAGGTACCACCAACAGCGTAGATGTCCGTGTTCTTGTAGACATCGAATTCGATTGTGCGATCAGCACCACCGACCGAGTCAAACTTGACCGTGACTTCTTTGTTGAGGCCCTTGGCGATCATGATGCCGTTGCCTGGGAAGACCGTCGTGTAGTACTTGCCGTCAGACGAAACGTTCGCCGGATAGTTCGTACCATCGATGACAGTCATGACATTGGCAAGGTCCGAAGCCGAAGCAGAACCAGACTGGTTCCAGCGGATCGACTTGACCCACACATCTTCAGCAGAACCCGCGGTGAGGCGGATTGAGCCACCGATGAGGTTGCTCGTTCCAAGCGAAGTGTTCGATTGAGCCGAGTTGAGGTCGGATGATCCGAGACCTGCCGAGATTGCACCGATCGTGAGCGTGCCGTTGATCGTCTGAGAAGCACCCGAGATCGGGAGCGAACCAGAGACCGTCGCCGACGTGTTGACGCCGATGACAGAGATCGAGACGACCTGACCTGCGTAGCTGTCGAGCGTTGCAGCCATGTTACCAGCGACCGTGAGGGTCTTGGTCTGGCCCGGCTGGATCACGAAGGCATCACCGACGTTCGCCTGGTGGTTCGAGTTGAGCGTGCGGCTCGTACCGAGCTGCGTACCCATCTCATCCACGAGGACGAGACCGGAGAAGACCGCATCCGCACCGAGACCCGTGCGCTGCACTGCGATCGAGTTGATCGTGACAGCAGCACCCGAGGTGTTGGTGAGAGTGAGGGTTGTGAACGGAACACGCGCTGCACCTTCCGGAGCGAGCGAGTTAGCCGGCTGCGAAGAAGCACCGACCATGATGTTGCCACCAGTCGTCGTGCTGCCCGTTGCCGTGCCAGTGCCGGTACCAGTGCCGGTACCAGTACCAGTGCCTGCACCGACGCAGAGTGCGTTGGCCTTGGCGCGCGTGGAACCGAACCAATTACCGGTGCCCTTTGAGAGGCCTACCGGTGTAAGGATGTCCGCCGCGAATTTTTCCTGGAACTTGATTACGCCAGCTTTCGTGGCTGCACCGAAGTAGGATGTTTCATTACCAGGAGAACCTGCTCCAGCGGTGGCAATTTGCGTGCCATCAACGCTGTTGAGGAACTTCTGGAGGGCCATGACCTCACCTCCTGTTGAACCCTGTTTGAGGTTCTGTGTGAAGGTAGTGGTGCATTTGAGTCCCCCTACCTGCTGAGAACCCGTATTGCCCTGAAGGGCTGCGATTTGTGCGAGAAGTGCGTTGATCTGAGCCTGGAGGTCAGTCGTCGACTGCGCCTTTGCCGGAGTGGCAAATGCGAATGCGAACGTGACAACCATCGCTACAGAAAGGAGCACTGCCGCAACGTTTTTCGTTGCTAATGCTTTACTCATAGTTTGATGTTGACTTGTTATCTCGATTAAATCGAGACCGCTTTCAAATTCATTCGACGTGAAAATGTCAGCGTTGTGCTTTCTTCTTTCGTGAGAAAAAAGAAAACTAATAATTATGCTAGCCCCTACTCCTTTAATAATGTCGACGCGGAGTCTGGGATTAGCAGCGAGAAGGGAATCTTTCGTATCAGTCTTTCTATCGTATCCGGACAAAGCGGCCATGCAGAAAACATTCATGAGCATTTACTCTCATGAAGAATTGGGTGTGCTACACCCGGAAATCGTAATCAATATTGAAATGTCAATGAACAACGAAGCGTGTTGCGCTTTGTAGATGCATTCACTGCATCAAGCGCAATTATACGTGACACAATACGCAAGGCGCTTTAGGCACTCTGGCGTTTTGTGGATAACTTGGGCAAAAAAGGGCGTATTACCGCCACATTTATGACCCAAGCGAGGCCTTAGCCTACTCCAGCCCCGCAATGGAGTCAATAATATAGACGGGCCACTGGCCCCTTCATTTCAAGAGACCTTCATGTGATTTCGCAGCCTTATAAGGCCACGATATCTCGTGCTACGCAACGGAGTAGCGACTCCAACGTTTGAGGCCCGATTTTCGCACTTTTCCGCTCTCTACCATCTCAGCAAGCTCACGCTGAATCATCTTTTCGCTGTACTCGGGCAAATTGGCGCAGATGTCCTTAATACCCATAACGCCCCCGCTCTGGAGTGTTTCGACAATACTTTGCGCTCTGACCGATACCAGTCCATTAGTATCTGCAGATTTAACAGACGACTTGTCAGCGTCATGATCACGATGATCGTCTTTCAGACTCACTGTGTCCCTTATGTCCTTTACGCTACGGCTCGGTGCTTTGCTTCCAGAAGTACGTACGTCAAGTAGGTCTTCGCGCGAAAGTGCGACACTCTCCGAGAGTATGGAGCGCTGCGATGCCGTAAGAAAATTGCCAAGCTCATCAAGCGCCTCGACCATGGTCGTCGCATTCTGGATAGACACGTATCCGGAAACCGTGAGGATTCGTATGAGTGAAATCAGGTGGCGAATCTTTGCTTGCACACGAGTAAAGATGCTCGACTGCGATGATCGCATCTCACTGCGAAGCTCGAGCATGTACTGAAGTAGATCAACGGCACCCGTGCGTATGGCGCTGCAGACAGGCTCATCCCCATCAATGTGATTGGTGAGGAGGTGGATGGCTGCGGTGATGCGCTCTGCCCTACGATACGCGCGATCACCTGCTTTGTTGTCACCAAAAGGGTTCGTACGGACTGAATGTCCGTCAATAAAGCGGGATATAGAATCTGTCTTTTGTGTGTCCTTTATCTCGTCCATTGTAATTTTATGTAATGTCCCTTAGCGTCTCAGACGAGTTGATTACATGTCTATTATATAAGGACATGGCTCAGACGCAACAACAACCGTGCATATTTTGACGCGTCTTAGAATCCGTGAAAAAGCCCGTATCTCAGCGCCCGTTTGCCTTTTCTTGCGTGCTATCATTATCACGATGGCTGCAAAGAAAAATGGGAAACGAAAGCCTGAGACGGAGTCGCTCGCGCAGACGGTGAGCGGTGAAGCACTTCGAGGCGTCTTTGCGATACTGCTCTCGGCTGTTGCCCTGGCGCTGATCTTGGCTGCCTTCGGGCTCGGCGGCACACTTGGCTCGGCGACATTCGAGGGACTCAGCTGGATCTTGGGGCTGGGCTACATGCTGCTCCCGCTCTCGATGATCATGGTGTCGGTCCTTATTTTCCGCGCGCTCGAAAAGAGCTTCGGGTGGGTGCAAGGGGTCTCGATGGCGATCTTTCTTCTATCTGGATTGGGACTGGTAAATCTCGTTGCAGCTGGCCGCGGCGGTGTGCTCGGCTCTGCCATAGCGAACCCGATCGTCGCAGCCGTCGACACCCCGATTACCGTTATCTTCCTTCTGTCTTTTATCGTCGTCTCGCTCATTATCGCTTTTGATATCAAGCTCACGGAACTCTTCACAAAGATCCGCGCGATGTTTGCACTGAAGACCGACGAGGAGGGTCTGATCGAAAAGCCGCTCGAAGACGTGCCGGTAGTCGGGCTCCCGCTCGATACGCACGACGATGATATGGAGCCGGAAGAAAAGCCGATACTGAAAAAGGACGCGCCGGTGAAGAGCTTTACCGAGGCGCCCCCGCAGGATGGCTTCCCTGTCATTCTCGCGACGGGTAGCGCATATGTGCCACCGCCAGCAAACCTGCTTGCCAAAAACAAAGGCAAGCCAGAGGTGGGCGACGTGAAGGCCAACATGAACATCATCAAGCGCACGCTGCAGAATTTCGGCATTCAAGTCGAAATGGATGAGGCGTCGATTGGTCCGACGGTCACTCGCTACGCCATGAAGCCCGCTGAGGGCGTGCGTCTCGCGAAGATCGTCGCACTTCAGAGCAATCTCGAGCTCGCGCTCGCTGCTTCGCCGGTACGCATCGAGGCACCGATTCCGGGCAAATCACTGGTGGGCATCGAAGTGCCGAACATTGCTCGCACCACACTTGGCATGGGCCCGATCGTCTCAGACGAGCAGTTTGCAAGCTCCGACAAGCCACTTCTCGCCGGCCTTGGCCGCGCCATCAACGGCGCGCCGGTCTTTGCGGATATTGCGAAGATGCCACACATGCTCGTCGCAGGTACGACCGGCGCCGGTAAATCGGTCACGATTAACGACATCATCATCTCGCTCCTCTACCGCTGCGGACCAGAGCGTCTACGATTTATCATGGTGGACCCAAAACGCGTCGAGCTCACGCTCTATAACCCGATTCCGCACCTCCTGACGCCGGTCATCACCGATCCCAAGAAAGCCATCCTCGCCATGAAGTGGGCAGCGAAGGAAATGGATCGCCGCTACAACATTCTCGAGGCAGAAAAGGTGCGCGACATCGCTTCGTATCACGAAAACATCCTCGCGCCCGCACTCGCCAAGGCAAGCAAGAATTCGGACAAGCCACTCCCCGAGGCAATGCCGTATATCGTCCTCATCATCGACGAATTGGCGGATATCATGCAGTCCTATCCCCGCGAAATGGAGGCGGGCATCGTGCGTCTTGCGCAAATGAGCCGTGCGGTCGGTATCCACCTCATCCTCTCCACACAGCGCCCGTCGGTCAAGGTCATCACCGGCCTCATCAAGGCCAACATTCCCGCGCGCCTCGCACTCCAGGTCGCCTCGCAGATCGACTCACGCACCATTTTGGACACCGGTGGTGCAGAGAAACTCCTCGGTGCGGGCGACATGCTCTTCCTCTCGGGCGAAATGTCGAAGCCGCGTCGTATCCAGGCGCCATATATCTCCGAAGACGAGGTCAAAAAAGTCGTGGAATTCATCGCCAAGCACAACGGCTCAGAGGCACCGAGCGAAATCGACTTCAACGATGCCGCCAAGGTCGGCAGTGGCATCGACGCGGTCTTCTCATCTATGGAAGGAAATCCTGAAGGCGGAGATGACGATGATGATCTCTACCCGGGGGCTAAGAAAACGGTCATTGAGGCCGGTAAAGCCTCTACCTCCTACCTCCAACGCAAACTCGGCGTCGGCTACGCACGCGCAGCACGACTCATGGATCTCTTGGAGGATCGCGGAGTCATTGGCCCCGCAGATGGCGCCAAGCCCCGCGACATCATTGGTGCCGGCAATGCAGATGAATTGGCCAAAGCACCGCCTGAGGAGAGCGATGAAACCCAATATTAGCTCGATATGCTTCCCTATCGAGATTCCCGCCTCACCCAAATCGCACTCGTTGTCTTTTTCGTTGTCGTGATCATCTACGCGTACTACGAGAGCCGAGGACTTCTCTTTGGTCCGAAAATAAATCTTCCTACAGAATCACAAGAGGTCCACGAGCCGTTTATTCGCATCAAAGGCAAGGCGGATCGCATCTCCAGCCTCTCGCTCAACGGCAAGCAAATCCCCGTCACGGAACAGGGCGAATTCGACGAACCCTACCTCCTCTCGCCTGGCCTCAATCGCATCTTGCTCGACGCCACCGACAAATACGGCCGCTCACGTCAGAGCGTGATGCAGGTCGTCTACACGCCTGCCGACGAGCCGATCGCTCCCACTGCGACTACAACTGTTGAAACAAACGTGACTGCCACCTCGACCGCCACAACGACTGCGCAATAGAAAAAGCCGCCTCAGTGGGCGGCTTCTCCCCTTCACATGGGTGCGCGTATTCACGCGCTTTGAGCAAGAGCCTGCAGTCGGCTGATGGTCTCAAGGTTCACGCCGTTCTGAGTCGCATAGTAGACCTCACAGCCGACGTCACGCGCAGCGTGCAGGTGTTCGCGGTAGAACTCGCCGGTGGTGCAGAAGATCGCGACCTGCAGGGTCGGCAACACCTTCGGGTCGAACTTCTCGACCGGAATGAACCGGTGTGGAACGCGCAGACGCTGCTTCTCCTCGAAACGCTCCGGTGTCTCGAAGAGTCGCGCGAGGTGGAGCGGGGCGTTCTTGCGCTGCAATTGTGCGATCGCCTGTTGTCCTGCCTCGGACATCGCGCCGATGATGCCAAAAGTCTCCATTGCCAACGTCCTCCGTGAAATTCAGACCAAGGGGTTTGGCCTTTTTCGA
This sequence comes from uncultured Candidatus Saccharibacteria bacterium, assembly GCA_964545165.1. Taxonomy (GTDB): domain Bacteria; phylum Patescibacteriota; class Minisyncoccia; order Phycocordibacterales; family UBA2100; genus UBA10103. The sequence continues at coordinate 108,440 of CAZJEQ010000001.1, read as the reverse complement.
CGGTAACAGAGTCTTCAGAGGGCGTCTACCGGTGGGGATAACTGCCTATTTTGAGGCCTGTATACTGGCTCTATGGCTGTAACAAAAAAGGAAAAAGCCCCTCCGAAAACGACGGGCACTGGGACCGACAAAGACATCGAACGCGCGCTTTCTGATATCAAAACCAAATTCGGCGACGACAGCATCATGATGCTCGGTGCCACGCCCAAGGTGGATGTAAATGCGATCCCCACCGGATCTATCGGCGTCGATTGGGCGCTCGGCATCGGCGGACTCCCCCGTGGCCGCATCATCGAAGTCTTCGGACCAGAATCATCCGGCAAAACAACGCTCTCGCTCCACGTGATTGCAGAAGCGCAAAAGAAGAACGGCATCTGCGCATTTATCGACGCGGAGCATGCACTCGATCCTGAGTATGCGAAGAAGCTCGGTGTCGACATCTCGACGCTCCTCGTCTCGCAGCCAGATACCGGCGAGCAGGCACTCGAAATTGTCGAGAGCCTCGTGCGCTCCGGCAAGATCGATGTCATCGTCATCGACTCCGTCGCAGCGCTCACCCCCAAAGACGAAATCGAGGGTGACATGGGTGCACAGCACGTCGGCAAGCAGGCACGCCTCATGTCACAGGCACTGCGCAAGCTCACGGCCATCGTCTCGAAGACCAAAACCATCGTCATTTTCATCAACCAGATTCGTATGCAGATCGGCGTGATGTTTGGCAACCCCGAGACGACGCCAGGCGGCAAGGCGCTGAAATTCTACACGTCGGTACGTATCGATATCCGCCGCATCGCACAGATCAAAAAGGGCGACGAGGTCATGGGCGGCAGGCATCGCGTCAAGATCGTGAAGAATAAAATCGCGGCACCATTCCGCCAGACCGAATTCGATATGCTCTACGGCGAAGGCATCTCGAAAGAAGGCGAAGCAATCGCGCTTGGCGAGAAGCTCGGCCTGGTCGAGAAATCATCGGGCGGCTCGTACACCATCGGCGAGACCAAGATGGGTCGTGGCTACGATGCGGCGCGTACCTTCCTGCGCGAGAACAAGCCGGTACTCAACGCCCTTCTCAAGGACATTCGCAAAGGTCTCCAAGATGGTGGCGTCCCTACCAAGGGCCCTGCTGACGGTGCTGACGAGTAATATGGAAATCCGTAAGGCTGAGCCCGCGGACTGGCCCGCTATTCTCACACTCATACGATCCTTCCCTGATCAGCTCGTGCAGGATCACCTGCCTGAGCCGCACGAATTCTTCGTCGCTGAGGAAGACGGCGCGATCATCGGCTGCTGCGCGCTCGAGATCTACTCGCAGCGCCTCGCCGAGATCCGCTCTCTCGCCGTCCATGCCGACCATCAGGGCAAAGGCATCGCGAGTGCGCTCGTCGACACCTGCGTCGCATGGGCCAAAGAAAAGGAGGTGTACGAGGTCCTCTCGATTACCGGTGCCGTGGAATTCTTCGAAAAACAAGGATTCGGTACCTTCCACAACGAAAAGTACGCACTTATCAAAGTCCTGGGCTAGTGGACAGGAACGTTTATTTGGCTAAAATACGCCCACTATGTCGATGCTTGCATACAACGAAGTGCTCCCGAAGCGCCTTATTATCGTCGATGGCGAGCCCTACGAGGTCGTCTCTGCTTGGGTATTCCGCAAACAACAGCGTAAGCCGGTAAATCAGGCCAAGATCCGTAATCTCAAGACCGGATCGACCACCGAAATGACCTTCCACGTCTCCGACAAGATCGAAGAGGCCGAAACAGAAACGAAGACGTCTGTCTTCATCTACGAGCGCAATGGCGAGTATTTCTTCCATGATGCCAAGGACAAGTCCCAGCGCTTCACCGCGAGCGAGGATATGCTCGGCGATGCTGCGAAATTCCTCACGGCGAATACCGAGGTGCAGACGCTGTGGTTTGATGATGAGATGATCCAGGTGCGCCTCCCGATCAAGATGGATCTCAAGGTTAAGGAAGCGCCGCCGAACAATCGCGGCAACACCGCGCAGGGTGGCGACAAAGTCGTCGTGCTCGAGACTGGCGCCAATCTCACCGTGCCAATGTTCGTCGAGGCCGGTGATACTGTCCGCGTGAATACGGAGAGTGGTAGCTACGTTGAGCGTCTCTAAGAGAAAACACACTCCATAAGAAAAAGCCCGGTCAGTGGACCGGGCTTTTTTCTTTATTTCTGGATGAAAGGCAGCACCCCACATGTCGACCCGCTGCTGCGGGTCGCACGCCGGGCCCGCCTCGCTATCCCAAGCGCCGTCGCGCTTGGGCCCCAGCTCCGGCCGCTTCTGCCTTACAAACGCTTCGCGTTCTTCATCCAGAAATAAAAAGACCGGCTTTCGCCGGTTTTCTTTTTACTTCTGGATGAAAGGCAGAAGCCCCATAAAACGCGCACGCTTTACTGCTGCCTCGACTGCACGCTGCTGCTTGGCGGTGAGGCCAGAGCGCTTGCGACCGAGTACGCGACCGTGGGGATTGACGAACTGCTTGAGCAATTCGACGTCCTTGTAGTCGACGTGCTGGATGTCATTTTGTGTGAGAATGTTTGCCATATCGTGTGCTTAGAAAGGAATGTCGTCGGGGTTAATGTCGTCTTTCGGATAATCGATGCCTGATGCCGGCGGCATATCTTGCTGCGGCTCATCCTGCTGGCGGCTACCCCCACCGCCTCCCCCACCAGAAGAGCGTGGGCCAAACTGGACAGAGTCAGCGACGACTTCAGTGCGGTACTGTTTTACCCCGTCCTTGTCCCAGCTGCGCGTCTGCATACGACCTTCGATGTATGCGGAGCTGCCCTTCTTCAGATACTGATTGACGGTGTCGGCCTGGCGACCGAAGACGACGACGTTATGAAAATCGGTCTGTTCCTGCTTCTTGCCATCGCGATCCTTGTAGACACGGTTCGTCGCAATCGAGAAGTTGCAGACATTCATACCGCTCGGGAGCGCACGGATTTCCGGATCACGCGTGAGATTACCGAAAAGAATCACTTTGTTGATGTACATACTTACTCGTTGGTGAGCACGTCGAGTGCCTTGTCGAGATCTGCTTCAGAGACCGGTGCGGCTGTCTCCTCCTCGCGGCGCGGTGCGGTGCGGGCACTTGGCGATGCCTTGACCTCGCGGAGGTGCGGAGCCTTCATCTTGGCGCGCGTATCCTCGCGGACGGTGCGGAAGACGATGTGTCGGAGGACCTGCGCATTGGTGCGAAGTGATGCTTCGACGCTCTCAGCAATTTCGGTCGAGCCCTCAAATTTGAGCCAGCCAAAGTAGCCACGGTCGTAATCGACGTTCTTGTCGCCTTCGCGGGCGGTCATCTCGTAGGCGAGGCGCATGAGGCTCGGCGCACCCTCAGCAATGAAGGAACCGCCAGCATCGGTAATCGGGGTGCGGATGGCAGCAACAGCCTGCTCGACAGCGTCTTCAGCAACGGTCGGGACGATGATGTAGCCAATCTCGTAAATGCGAGAGGTCCCGAGATCAGTCTCGGCTTCCATGTTTTCGATGACTGCGTCAGCCATAAGTCCGCGCACTCTATCAAAAGACCCGTCTCTAGGCAAGAAGGCGTAGCGGAGGCCCCCAACGCGAACGTCGGGGGCCTCGGGTCATCTCAACACGGAGTGCATCCAGTCGATGTGCTCGCGCAGCTCTGCGAGCGAGGCGACATCGTTCTTGTACTTGAGGATTCGCATCCACTCACCGGGGACCGACTGCCGGTACGTCCGGAAGGCGCCATGCTGATCCGGCTCTGGGATGTTGTCCGCCGGCGGACAGGACACCCACATGGGCAACAGCCCGATCCGTAGCTTGCGCTTGCGCAGACTCTTCAGGACGGTCAGGTACGCACGCGGCGCATGGTACCAGGTTGCGATCACGGCGACGGCATCCTGCTCACGCAGACCGTACTCCACGATTCGATCGACTGCCCATTCGGCTTGGTCGAGCGTGTTGCCGGCTCGGAGCTGCACGGTGACACGATCGGGATTAAAGCGCAGCCGATACGGCGCCTCGGCAAGCGTCGCGTGCGTGTACTCCTCGAACGTCTTCTCCTTCGGATTGATCCCGGCGATGAGGAGCCGGCTGTGCTGCCGCCGTTCCCATTCGCGAACGGCGGCGTCCACGCGCGACCTCTCGCCCTGCCCGGGCATGACCAAAAGCGTGTGAGCCTTCACGACGGGCATCGAGCCGAAGAACTCGGCAGCAAATGCGAACGCCTCCGATACAGCGGTCGACGCTTGTACCCGATCGAGTGTGTCGTCCATCTCAGTTTCTCCCTCGTTAACCGGGCGAATTTATACCACGCAAAATAGCGCGTGGCAATATTTAGATTGAGAAAACTCGTCGTGCATTCGCGAGCAGTTGTGCGGCGACCGCCTCGCCGTCCTCGCCGCGTATCTCGGCGATGCGTTGCACCACCAGCGGGATATGGGCGGGTTCATTGCGTTTGCCGCGGTGCGGGGTCGGCGTGATGTAGGGCGCGTCGGTCTCGGAGAGTAGCATGTCGAGCGGCGCATTCTTGACCACCTCGTCGTAATCACCTGTGAAAGTGACGACACCCGTGAAAGACAAGGTGAAACCCATATCGAGGAAGCGTTTCGCAACTCCCCAATCCCCCGCGAAGAAATGGACGTCGCCTTTCACCTTGGCATGCGCCTTCAGGATCTCGATCGCATCGTCGTAGGCGTTGCGGATATGGAGCATGAGCGGCTTATGCAATGTATTCGCCAGCTCGATCTGCTCGATAAACGCTTTAGACTGCACTTCTTTGGTCTTCTCTTCGACACGGTAGTAATCCATGCCGCACTCACCGATGGCGATCACTTTGGGATCCTGCCCGAGCGCTTCATAGGCGGCAAAATCGAAGACCTCACCGCGCGAGGTAAATTCTTCCCCGCCTTCGCCGAGCTCTTTTGTATCGTGATACGACCGTGCAGTGTGGACCGGGTGCAGGCCGATCGATGCCCACGCGTGGTCATATTTCCGTGCCAGCTCCACGGCCGAGCGTGAAGTGTCGAGCTGTGTGCCGACAATATTCATCCCGACGCCCGCATCGCGAGCACGCACCATCACCGCATCGCGATCGTCTTTGTACGCGATGAAATTCGTGTGCGTATGGGCGTCGAAGTACTTCATGGAAACACTATAGCTTATGTGAGCGCCGCTTCGTAATTGATGGTAATTTCCTCTCCCGCATGTATCTCTTTGATCGCCACGATCGCGCCACGTCGGGAGATAGCAGTACCCTTCGGATCATGGCGCATGTAGCACACCGGCTCGGTCATAAATGTCCACGTATCGTCAAAGCGCCGCACGAAGGCGCGCTGCTCCATCGACAGCTCCGCATACTGCTCGTCGGTAAATGTATTCGACGCATCCCACGTACAGATCACCGCGCCCGGCATGAAATCGGTGAGTGCGAAGACGGCACGCAAACCACTCTTCATCACCCGCACTTCAATATCAGTGTCCGGAAGCATGCAATGTCTTATGCCTTATACAGAAGAATAACCGCGAGTGACGAAACCACGATGGCAAAGAGCTTACGTGCGTCGATATGATCCCGATGTAGCCATACAGCAAGCACGATGGGGATCAAAATATAGTGCGCGTGAATGACGTAGACGAGACTCAAATACCCGCCACTGATAGCCTGCAGGAAGGTGAAATACGACAGGAATCCCAACACGCCCGAGAGCACGCCGAGCCACAAATCTCGTCGTGGCATCGAAAATGCGGAGTGGAAATTCCCCCGAGTGAGTTTGAAGATTGTCACCGAGACGAGAAAGCCCGCCACCTGGGACCCGAACATAACGAACATGACGTCGCCCCCGTAGATAAAGGCTCCTTTTGACACGACAAGTGAGATTACCGAGAGTGCTGTCGCGAACAAAAGATAGACAACTCCCTTTTTTAAATTGTTCTGACGATGATGCTCAGCTTGCGAGACCAAAAGGAGCGGTACGGTGAGACTGAGGAAGATGCCGATGTACTGGGTCGGGGTCAACGACTCCGTAAAAATAAAAACGCCCGCGAGTACCGCTAATACCGGTCCAAGTATTTTGTTTATAGGGAAGAAAATGACGCTATCGACATGCTTGAGCGCTTCGATGCGAAAGAAATTTCCCACCGCATGCACACCACCACCAGCAAAACTAAACGCTGCAACGGCGAGCCATGCGGCGGGTACCTCGGTCATCGTCGCGAGCCACGCGACACCGACCACGCCGGAAATTCCGTACATGAATATACCGTTGAACGCAGAATCGCGTCGTTCATGCGCAACAACCTTGCCGATAAATGTCTGGAGACCAGCAAAAATAGTCGCAGCAATAGTCCACGCAAAGACCGTTGTATCCATACCTACTCCTTACGTGGGAAAAGGGTTTCCGGCTTTTTGTTGGCAAGAATCGTCGCTTTGATCTTCGCACTCGTCTCAGGCATCACCGGCGTCACCAATCGCACGATGGCGTAGAGCTCAGCCGCAAGCTCCGCGATCATGCGCTTCCCTGCCTCCACATCGGTCTTCACCAGCGAGAATGGCTTCTCTTCGGCGATGCGCTGATCGAGCGCGGCGATGCGGCTCCAGACATATTCAAACGCACGATTGTAGTCGTAGATCGCGAGCGCACCCGTGTAGGCGTCGGGAAGGCCCGTCGGCTCCGGCCGCTCGATGGGCTGCTCAAGATGCGTCTCGGCGAGCGTCATGATACGCGCCGCAAGATTGCCGAGCCCATTGGCGAGATCGGCGTTGTACGTCTCTTTGAAGCGCTCCATGGTGAAATCGGAATCCTCAAACGGGTGAATGTGGCGCGCCAAGAAAAAGCGCAGTGCATCGATGCCATATTCCTCAGCAATCGCGATCGGATCGATCACATTGCCGAGCGATTTTGACATCTTCTGCCCGCCACTCGTGATAAAGCCATGATAGAAGACGCGATCGGTGTTTTTGATCCCCGCGCTCATGAGCATGGCTTGCCACATGATCGACTGGAATCGCACCTGGTCCTTCCCGGCCATCTGCATGACCTCACCTCCTTCCCAAAACTTTTTGAAATTACCGTCGTGATCTTCGGGCCAGCCGAGCGTCGAGATGTAATTGGTGAGCGCGTCAAACCACACGTACATCACCTGCGTATCGTCGCCTGGGACCGGAATACCCCACGGCATCTTCTCTTTCACGCGTGAGATGGAGAAATCTTCGAGCCCTTTCTCGACGAATGTGATCGCCTCCTGGCGACGCCATTCCGGTACGATCACGCCTTCGCGGGAGAGATACGCGAGGATTTTTTCCTGGTAATTCGAGAGCTTGAAGAAATAATTCTCTTCCTCGAGCTCGACGAGGTCCATGTTTGGATGATTGGGGCAGCGACCATTCACGAGGTCGTTCTCTTTCATAAACGCTTCGTCGCCCACGCAGTAGAGACCCTTGTAGGTACGCTTCTCAATATCACCCTTGGCTGCACAGCGCTTCCAGATTTCTTGCGCAGCTGCCATGTGATGCGGATCAGTGGTGCGAATAAAATGCAGATCCGGCGAGAGATTCAATGTGTCTTTGAGTGAGCGGAATTTGGCGGCGTATTCGTCGACGTATTCCTGCGGGCTCTTCCCTGCCTTCTGCGAAGCCTCGTACAATTTCTGGCCGTGCTCGTCGGTGCCCGTGGTGAAAAACACATCATCACCGAGCAATCCGCGATAGCGCACCAGGATATCAGCCTGCACCATCTCGAGCGCAAAGCCGATGTGCGGATCAGCATTTACGTACGGCAAGGTCGTGGTGAGGTAGAGAGGCTTTGCCATAGCTATGCTTCCTGCTGCTGAAACGGCAGTCGCCCTGCCTGCAGATCGCGCACAAATTCCTGGAGGACGGCCGCAGCAGGGACCGAGAGAATAACACCGGCGAAGCCGAAGAGATCGGCGCCGATAATGAGTGCGAGAATCACGAGGATCGGCGAGACGCCGACGACGCGGGTCACGACGAGCGGATAGATCAAATGATTTTCAAACTGCTGCAAGACCACGTAGAGCCCGATCACCACGAGGCCCGTGAGCGGACCGCCATAGACGAATCCGATGATGATCGCCGGCACTGCCGAGAGCGTTGGGCCGAATACCGGGATGAGCTCGAAACACGCCGCAATCACCGCGAGCACGAGCGCATGCGGCACTCCGATGATCGTGAGGCCAAGGAAGACCAGTACGCCGATGATGACTGCCAAGATAAGCTGCCCCTGCATCCACAGACCGATCTTCTTCTGTGAGCGCTTCCAGAGTCCTTGGATGTACGACTGATACGACTTGGGCGTCACGATGCGGAGGAAATCATCGACACCCGTATCGATCACCGCAAAGTAAAACGAAAAGATCACGATGATCATAAAGGAGAAGAGCCCGCCGAAAATAGCGCCTGCTGCAGCAATCGGATTGCCGAAGGCCGCACCGAGATCAAAAAATCCTCGAATACCCGCCATCATCTCTTCGGCGGATGCATCAGTGGGCGCGGGCAGTCCAAGAATCTTGGAATACGTATCGAATGCACCACTGCGCGTGAAGTTCTCAAGATAGGATGGCAGCTGCGAAATAAACGTCGCGAAATCTTCCAGCACAGACGGGAGGAAGAAATAGAACATCACAAAAAACACGCTAAACATCAGCAAGTAGATCGAAATAACCGCCAAGATACGTGGAATTTTGCGCGCGACGAGACCGGCGACGCCTGGCTCAATCGCCGAGGCAATCGTAATCGCCACGAGCACGATGAGGACAATATCGAAGATTTTGTAGAAGAGGGCGGCCAGGCCGAGGATAACGATCGTTTTGACGACCGTACCAGGAGTGATGGAAATATTCATGATCCGCTCGCTCATACGGCGCATCGTAGCATGTACGGCTTTATAAAAAAGATGACCTCGTTTCTCCTTCCCAGGGAAAAACGAGGTCGACAGCGGAGACAGCTCCCGCTTAACTAGTTGCCGCGCGCTTTTGTCGGACGCGCTTTGGCAATGTTCTGGTGATCCGCGGCAGCCGCGGCGCATGGACGCGGTCGAGAATCTCTTCGTACAAGACGTCGAAGTTGTCGACCGAGGCATTCAGTTCCACGATATCGTCGCCGATCATGTCTTCGAGCAGCCGGCGCAGGCGTGCGAGATCACCTCGCCCTACCTGCTCAAGCGGTACCGCCATGAAGACGGTTCGACCATCGGCCGTGATCTCACCCGTTGGCCACCCATCGTGATAGGCGCTGATGACACGCAAATCTTCGTGACTCAGCGGCTTGCGCAGATGAGGGAGGTAGATGATGGCGAAGCGAGCCCGTTCGCCAACGGCAACCAGCATCACGCTGTTGATCAGACTCCACTTGACCGTACCTCGTCTCGTGGGACGACTGATGAGCACCACCAGATTTGACATTCTTGTTCTCCGTCTGTTGACGGTTGGTGACACCGCGAGGGAGCGGCGTACGCTAACCTGCGCGATATTATGCAAATTTCAGCAGTTTTGTCAACTCACTCACATGGACGCGCTGCTGTGCTCCGCTGTCGCGGTCGCGCACGGTGACCGTGTCGAGCAATTCTGGATTTTCTCCGAGCGTATCGAAATCGATGGTGATACAGAGCGGCGTGCCGATCTCATCCTGGCGACGATAGCGCTTACCGATGTTGCCGTTGTCGTCCCACATGATCTGCGGCACTTCGCGCTTGAGCGCCGCATAGATCTCACGCGCCTTCTCCACGAGTTCAGGTTTGTTCTTGAGGAGCGGAAATACCGCTGCCTTGATCGGCGCAACAGCGGGAGCAAATTTCAGATAGGTGCGCACTTCCCCACCAAGCTCATCTTCGGTGTATGCGCTGGCGAGAATCGCGAGGATAGTGCGATCGACGCCAAACGACGGCTCGATCACGTGCGGTACGATTTTTTCACCCGTGGCATCATCAACGATGATCGAGAGCTCCTGCTTGGACGCTCCAGCATGTGCGGAGAGATCAAAATCCGTGCGGTATGCGAGTCCGTACAATTCTTTGCGACCAAACGGGAAATCAAATTCAAAATCAATCGTGCGCTTGGAGTAATGCGCGCGATCATCGTCGGCGACCTCCAGCTCGTGCACTCCTTCGCGCGCGATACCAACCGCATCGATAAAGGCATGCACCTGCTGGCGCCACTCCTCAAAGCTCCCCTCCCACTCCGATGGCTTGATGAAATATTCGATTTCCATCTGCTCGAATTCACGCGAGCGGAAGATAAAATCACGCGGCGCGATCTCATTGCGAAATGCCTTACCGATTTGTGCCATACCAAACGGCAACTTCGGATGGAGCGAATCGACGACGTTTTTGAAATTCACGAAGATACCTCCAGCTGTCTCGGGGCGCAAGTATGAGACCGACGACGCGTCTTCGGTCGCACCGATCTGCGTCTGGAACATCATGTTGAATTGTCGTGCTTCACCGATCGTACCCTTCTTGCCACACGACGGACACACATCTGCGTCCTCGAGATGATCAGCACGGAAACGATTCTTACAGTTGGAGCATTCGACGAGTGGGTCAGAAAAGCCTGCGACGTGGCCGGAGGCCTTCCAGACGTCTGCATTCATCAAAATCGCCGCGTCGACGCCTGCCATGTCTTCGCGATCATGCACAAACATGCGCCACCAGAGCTGCTTAACGTTGTTCTTGAGCTCGATGCCGAGCGGGCCGTAATCCCAGGTGCCGGAGAGTCCCCCGTAGATTTCAGAGCCCGGGTAGATAAAGCCACGGCGCTTACAGAGCGAGATAATCTTGTCCATCGTTACGTCCGACATGAGAAGAGTCTACCGTAGAACAGTCCGAAATAGAATCCTATTGCGCAACGATGCCATCGCCCGGATTGAAGCCCGCATCTCCCGAGAGATTGGTCGTAATGTCCTTGGCGGCACAGCTGGTCGTGCTCTCGCCGCATATGATCTTCTGACCGGTCGCGCTATCGGTACCAGTGAGCACGATATCTTCGAGCAAGACCGGGACCTGGCCGATTTGTGAGGTTGAGGGTGTAAAGCCGACCAGGATTGCTGCCTGGAGCGGCTCCGTCCCCGTGATGCCGGTACCGGGCGCAATATCGCCCACATTCCACGTCACGGTCCCATCCGCCGCACTCACTGTTATGGCAGCCGAGCCAGGAGCATATTTGCCGAGCCAGCGCACATAGGACGGCAGATGCGCCGTAAGGCGTGCATTGGTTATGCGGCTTGTCGTATTGGTGATGGTAAAGAGGAGGCCGTAGTTGGTCTCGATCTGTGCCTTCGGCGGCATAGGACCTTCACGATTTTCGAGGAAGGGATTGGTGTAGTACAGGCCCTGCGCAAACAGCTGCAGATTGGATGCGATTTGCACTTTCTTTACGGCGGCAGACTGCAGATTTTGCGGGACGTTTGTCTCCGAGGCGCGCTTACCTGCCGCGTTGACGCTAATGTCCACCGCGGCACTGCCGTTGATCGCTTTAATGTCCGGTGCCTTGAAGGTGAAGGAAAGCGTCCCATGCGCACCCGCAGCAATCGTACCGAGCTTTCCTTTGGTCGTCGTTTTGTCCCACAGAACCACGCCATCGCTCGAGCGATAGAAGCCGTCGGTAGTGCGTACGGTTGAGCCATCTATCGGGAGCCCCGTGAGCCGGGCTACGATAATGGCGTCGGTAATCGCGGTCGAAAGATTGTTTACATATGAGACGGTGACCGCGACCGTCTCACCAGGACCAACGATCGCCGCACCTTGTGTTGAGAGCACGGTCGTAAACGGATCTGACTCCGGCGCTGTTTTCGATCCGCTATTGATGCCAATCGAGAGACCGAGGAAAGAGTCTGAGATGCGCATCGGGTGCGTGCTATCGGCAAGCTTGGTGTCGATCGTCGATGCTTGCGGACTCTTGCGCGTGCCCGCCGTGAGATGAAACACGCGCGCGTCGCCTGGCTCACCGCGCACGGTGCCATTGATCTCCACCGACTTTACTTCGCCTGGCGCAAAGTCTCCCAAGTACCAGGTATTCGCAGCGTTTGGCGAAGGATCAGCACCCGTAAGAGAAAAACCAAAAGGATAGTCGATATGAAGCACGATATCTTTTTGCGGCGCACTCGCATTGGAGACGACATTGGCGGTAAAGCGCACGGGCTGACCCGAGACCGTCTCGGTATTGCCGTCAATCGATATCACGATCGGTGAGGTGCGGAAGGTAATCGCGTAATCGCGCTTGGCCAGGAAAATTGCATTAGATCCGCCGACACGATACTCCAACTGAACCAACACATTCGATTTCGATGAGCCTGCACCGGAGAAGACGGCAGGAATGGTCCCCTGTCGCTTTCCACCAGGAGGAATGGTGCCGAGTGGAATACGGGTCGATGGCAGATCGGTTGCAAAATCCGCCGGCGAACGTGTTCCCGATGGGAAGTTCACTACCAGATCAGCAAGCTCGAGCGGGACATTGTTGCGATTCTGGATGACCACCTGTAACTCTGATATTTCTCCCCCCGCAATGGTCGGCGGGCCGGTGACGGTAATGTCGATGTTGCTCGGCGACGCCGGGTGCGATCCGGAGCCAAATGCAAAGAAGTAGACGAAAAACGCAACCGCCACGACAAAAAACAGGACGGCGATCATGAGAAACCATTTGAGGAGTGATCGTGTCATGTGCAAGACCTTGGGTGCGACAGGGACACCGGCGATGCTCGGCTCAGGGCGCACCCAGTCCTCTCCTACCGGCGCCTTCCCATCGTCGAGCTCATGGCGCGGGCGCTCTTTCAGCTTGCCCGAAAGGTCGCGGCTATACATTGCGCGCTTCAAGCGCTCGACACGCTCTTGTTCATGATCCGAAGGAGGCATTCAAATAATTCTACCACCAAGACCCGGGCTTCCTGTATGTGTGACGGGGTCTTTGCAGCGCGTCGGCGCGAAACGGAGGAAATTTATAGCAATAAATTCCCGACCCCGGAGCACATGCGGGAAGCCCGGGGCTACTCACTATCCCCTTGCTCGAAGAGGAGTTCGTCCGGCAAGCGGAAGAGTCCCTCGTCATTCTTTTTTTGTTCGATGAAGTGCGAGATGAAACCGACAGTGCGCGGGATGACAAAGAGTGCATTGAAAAATTCCGCGTCGATCAGCTCCTGGAGCTCTGCATCCGTAAAGCCGTCTTTCTCGGCAAGCATATCGAGTATGAGCGCGGCCATGACACCATCGACATTCAGAATGAGATTCCCGTTCTTGGCAGTCGTGACACCTTCGACGGCGCGCGCAAAATCGTAGTGCGGATGCGCAGAGAGCAGTGTGGAGAATTCTGCAATCGCGGCGACACGCGGATCAGGGATACCGACGCGGTATTTGCGATGGCCGATACCCGAGAGGAGCTGTCCGGCGCGGTTTTTCTCCTCGACGAAGACGGCGGCATCTTTCTTGCCCTGCACGCCCTCGTGCCACGCACGCGCAGCTTCGTTCACCGCGCCACCAAATCGCGGACCTACGGTGAGAAGTCCGGTCGCGAGAGAGGAGACCATGTCTTTGCCGGCACGAGCAGTGATCATGGTGTTGACCGCACCGGAGACATGACCGCCGTGATCAATAAGGAGTTCAAAAATATTTTCGACGAGTGCGGCGGTTTCGGGAGAAACTTCCTTGCCGATCATCGCCTTGATCGCTGCTGCCGCGAAGGCATTTTCTGGCTGCTTCACGAGCGCACCGTCTTTTACAAATACCGGGACCGCCTCGAGATCGACGATTTTACGGGTCGAAAGAATGCTTGCCTTGCGATTCATAAGCGGTGTTACATCCACGACTCTATCACGACTCTCGCCGGGAAGCTTCTCGATTTCGGTGAGGAATTGCGGGAAGGACGCCGGCGCGATCGCACCTGCCGCCGAGAGCGCATCGCGTTTGGCACGCGCGCTTTCGTCTTTGCGTGCGACGAGCGCTTTGGCATGACCAAACTGCATGTGCTCGTCGAAGGCCTCGTCGATGACACCCGCGATGTAGCAGAGGATGGGCTTGGTGAGCTTCCCTCCCTTGATCATCTCGACGATTTCATACTCATCTGAGCCGCCCAATTCACCGAAGTACACGATCGCTTTCGTTTCCTCGTCCGCTTCTGCAAGCGAGAGTACATCGGTGAGCGACGTCACGGGAAACCGATCGCCGCCGATAGAAATGGAGAATGAGACTCGCTTGCCGCGCGCTGAGACAGCGCGAATGAGCTCATTGGTCATACCCCCCGAGGTCGAGACAACCGCGATGGTACCCGGCGTGTGGAGCTTGCCCGCCTCGATCTGCGCGAGGTCCACGCCGCCGATGGCGCCAAGCTTGAGGTGGCCCGAGACGAGAATCCCCACACCCGAAGGACCGGCGATGACATAGCGAGAGCCGAAGCGACGAATTAATTCCGTCGCGTGACTCTCGGGCACATTTTCTGCAAAGAGGTGTCCGCCGAGGGCTTCTGGGAAACGCTCGAAGAATTGCACCGTGCTCTCAAATGTACGGCGACCGGATTGTGCATTGAGCATCCACTTCACCCGAGCATCCAATCCTGCTGGCACTTTGGCGAGCGATTTGAAGCACGGAACGAGAATCTCTGAGGTGCCAAAAAAGAATTTCTGTGTCTTACGCGTCCCCGCGATCATACCGATGATCGACGGCGTTTGTTTGCCGGCGAGAAAATCAAAATCCAAAATCGCCTGCACCATCACCGGATGATTCCCGATGACCAGGATGCCGTCTGCGCCTTTTCGTGCCTGTTCGATGACCGTCATACTATTTGATGAATTGAATTGCCTCGTCGATGGCGCTCGTGATCACTGCGTCAGAACCTGCCATAGAGCCGAGGAGCTGCTCTTTCTCCAAGAAGTCTTTCATCAAGGCGAGCCCTGCTGCTTCGTTGGGACCACCGCGACGCACGAAGACCTTGATGCCCTGAGTGCGCAGCGCATCTGCCTCCTCGCTCAGTGCATCAATAATCCCCGCAAAAGTTTTCTTCACATCAGTGAAATTCGCGACGCCTCCCGCGATGATCAGCGCCTTTTTCGAGGCCTTCGAGCCGAGCATGAGGCCGATCACCTCTTTGGCGTACAGATACGTCTCCTCACGAGTCGGTCCGCCGCTGTACTCGCCATAATTGCCCATCAAATCCCCGACACCTTCGAGCTGCGCTTCGTCGGCAATCACGATGGAGCCACCACCACCCGAGAGCAGGAAAAAGAGTGCGCCGTCGGGATTGATTACCGAGAGCTTGAGCGAGGAGGGTGTCGTCGCAGCAAGTTCTTCCACACGCGCCTCAGCCTCGTGCTTGGCGGCAGCACGAACCACGTCGTCTCCTCCCCAGCTTTTGGTGAAAAATTCTCCCGCACTATCAACGAGCACTGCCGCGTCGAGCAGATGCACCACACCATCTTTCACGACGAGCGGATTGATCTCGAGAAACGCGAAAAAATCTTTGTTGAACCGCTCATAGAGATTCGTCAGAAAATCCTCGGGTAGCTGCATCTGCGTGGCGACCGCGGCGAGATCCGCCGACTCACGAATAAGGTACTGTCCGACCTTCTCAGGGTGCTCTTCGATGTCTACACCGCCGCCCGCAGCATGGAGCACACGGATTCCTTCGCGCACGCGCTCCAGCGAGAGGTACTGCTCTTCGCTGCCCTCATGCGGCAGAAGTGGCTCAATGAGAAATTGCGAGAAGCCCTTGCCCTCCCATTCGTGCATCGCGCTTTCCATCTCGCTCGCAGATTTGTTGATGACCACGAGCCCCTGCTTCATGCGCTTTTTGATACCCTGATCGACTTTGGCGACCGAAGGGGGCGATGGCATATTCCACACCTCCCCCGAGCGCAGCTGCAAACCCTGGTACTGATCACCCAGCAATATACTCTTCGCCTTGTATTCGCTCAGTTTTACGCGCGCCATATTATTTTTCTATCATCGCACACCACGCGGCATCCGGATCAGAATGTTCTTCTGATATAACAAAACCAAATTTCGTTGCCAGCGCCATGCTTGCCGCATTTTTTGTACTCACGCCTGCCCAGAGCTTCGCACCGGGATGCCGTTGCTTGTAGTCGGCGATCACGTATTTCATAAACGGCGTCATGAGTCCCTTGCCGCGAAACGGGTTGTACGAGCGATACACAATCGTGTGCCAATCCCCTGCTTCTTGTTCGGATTCTTTGGCTCGCTCATCAGCTGAGAGATACCGCAACGACTTTCTGCCGAGTGGCTTGGGGCCAAACCACGCGAGCGCCGCAAGCTTCCCCGCCTGGTCGGTGAGGGCATACGGGGTGCGATCTTTGGCATACCACTCCTCATACGAGCCCTCGCCAAATCGCTGAAAATCAGACGTATTTTCTTGCAGGTCGGTATCAGCAATATCTGAAGAGCGCTGTTTGAGTTGCGCAACCAGTCCTTCGTCCAGGCCGAGCATAATCGTAAACGCCTCCTCATCTTTTGAGAGGATCGTGTCGAGTTTCTGTGTCGAAAAAAGCGGCAGCGGCTCGTTCATTTGAAGAGCGTACCGCTAGAGCTGGGTCTCCGCAATGGCTTTGTTGATCGAAGAGAGGAGTTCCTCGCGCATCTCTTCGGCTTCGAGAATGTGCTCCATCGAGTAGGCGGTGTGGGTGAAGAGTGTGCTCTGGAGCGCTTCCGTCGAGAGGTAGCCGAGCGCAAAGAGGATACGTGCCACGCACACGATCTCGATCGTCGCGTGCGGGATCTCCGCGTCACGACGCATCAGGGCCTCGTGTGCTTCGGCGAGCGCCGCAAAGAGGTAATCGTTTTTCTCTTCACCATGTACGAGACGTAGTGTGAGCGTCGAGACGCGCGCGAAGACAGAAATGGATTTGAGCTCGGTCGCACTCTGCAGTGCACTCGCACCTGCCAAGCGCCACCCGCGCTTCCCCTTGATGAGCGAGACGTTCGCGCGTCCGAAATTCTGGAGCGCGTAGCGCATCTTGGATTTTTCCGAGCGCACCGAGCTCGCGCGAGCGCGGACGAGGCCAAAATCGCGTGTAAAGAGCGCGAAGGTCTTATCTGCTTCGCCGATTTCAAGCGCCTGCAAGATGAGCGCTTCGGTGTGGTACTTCTGATACATTAGCCGAATTGTATCTCAGTCGAGGTGGCCTTTTCTATCTCTGCCTGGTGCTTCTTCACGACAGCGACCTCGTCGCCCACATACTGATAGGTCGTCGTGTCCCCTGGTGCGAGCCCCTGCTCCTTGCGGTAAGCCTGGATTTCACGAATCGTATCGCGCACGACACCCTCCTCGCGAAGGACTTCAGTGATTGTAGTATCGAGATCGAGCGTATCGCCGATCAAGAGAAATTTAATATTGACCTCATCGCGAATGATGGAGACGTACCCGTCGGCGAGCCCCGGATCCTCGGGGAGCGTCAGCGAATTGAGCGGCTGGCGGACCTTGATCTTGGCACGATCGCGCAGATCGAGCGCTTGGGAGACGATGGCACGAGTCGTAAACATATAGGCGAGCACCTGCGCCGGCTCGAAATCGAGTTTCGGCTGCTCGGGCCACATGGCGAGGTGCACGCTCTCCTCATCCTCCCCTTCTTTAACCGCCTGGAAGAGATGCTCGGCAAAAAACGGCATCGCGGGCGCCATGAGCTTCGAGAGTGTGAGGAGCACATAGCGGAGCGTCGCGAGTGCGGCCTGCTTGTCTGCGCCATCTTCTTTGAAGCGATCGCGCGAGCGGCGCACATACCACACCGAGAGATCGTCGATGAAGAGCGCGAGTGGGCGCGTTGCCTCGTCGAGGCGGTAGGCCTCAAATCCAGCAGTCATTTCGCCGATGAGCGCAGAGGTGCGCGCCACGATCCACTGATCAAGCACATTCCTACTTCTAAAGTCGCGCGGTGTGTCACTCGCATAGAGCTGGTAGAACGCGAGCACGTTGTTGAGACGGCCGAGATTTTTCTTGAGCGCCTCATCGACTTCTTTCTCACTAAAATTCAAATTCTCTGCCTGTACCACCGGGCTACTCATGAGGTAATAGCGCAGCGCATCTGCGCCGTATTTATCTACGATGAGCATCGGGTCCGGATAATTCTGGAGTTTCTTCGACATCTTCTTGCCGTCTTCTGCAAGGACGATGCCGTTGACGATCACATTCTGGAACGCATTTTTATTGAAGATGCCGGTCGCGAGTACGTGCATGTAGTAAAACCATGCACGCGTCTGATCGAGCCCCTCGGCGATGAATTGCGCCGGGAAGCCCGCATCGAATCGATCTTTGTTCTCAAATGGGTAGTGTTTCTCGCCGTACGGCATGGAACCCGAGTCGAACCACGTGTCGAAGACATCTGGAATGCGATGCATGGTGCCACCGCACTCACACGGCACGGTGATTTTATCGATGATGTGCTTGTGCAGGTCGTCCACGCTCTGCGCACTCGCCTCTTCCAGCTCGCTGGCTGAGCCAAATACACGCTGCTTTTTGCACTTTTCACACACCCAGAGCGGGATACACGACGCCCAGAATCGCTGACGCGAGATGGACCAATCGCGCGCGCCGTCGAGCCACTTGCCCCAGCGACCCTCTTTGATGTTTTCTGGCGACCAATTGATCGGCTTGGCATTTTCCAAGATATCGCTCTTCATCTTGGTGATGTTTACAAACCAGGACGAGGTCGCGTAATTGAGGAGTGGTGTGTCGCATCGCCAGCAGTGTGGGTACGAGTGCACGATATTTTCTTTGGCGAAGAACGATCCGTGCTCTTGGAGGTATTTCAAAACAGCGATGTCGGTGCCAAGGCGCTCTTTGTCGTCATCGGATCGAGGCTTTACGTCCATTCCTGCAAAATCTGTCACCTCTGCTTTCATGGTGCCGTCGTAGTTGACGTGCTGCACAAACGGTAGATTCACCTGCTTGGCCAATTCCCAATCCTCGCCACCAAATGCTGGTGCTTCATGCGCGATGCCGGTACCATTTTCGTCGGTTATAAAGTCCGCTGCATAGACCTTCCAGCCATTCTCACGATTTTTCAGCGTCTCGTCCTTGGCGTAATAATCAAATATCGGCTCGTACGCGACGCCGCGTAACTGACTTCCCGGCCATGTAACTCTTGGATTTTCGAACCCATAGGTAGATGCTCTGTTCACAGCAACAATGAACGTCTCGCCATCTTTTTCGTAAGCACCGTATTCAATGCTCGAGTTCACAGCAAGAGCGACGTTGCCCGGCAGCGTCCACGGCGTTGTTGTCCACGCAAGAATGTACGTATTTGGCGTCAAATTAAGGCCGAGCGTTTGACCCTCCATAACTACCTTGAATTTCACCGTCACCGCGATGTCCTTCACATCTTTGTACCCTTCGGAGACCTCTGTCTGTGAGAGCGTCGTCTCGCAGCGAGTACACACGTGCATCACGCGATAATCCTCGTAGACGAGACCCTTGTCGTACAGCTCTTTGAATGCCCACCACACCGATTCCATAAATGGCTTGTCCATCGTGCGGTACGCGTTTTTCATATCCGCCCAGCGGCCGATACGCGGAATGATCTTCTCCCACTCGTGCGCATAGGTCAGCACCTGGTCGCGACACTTCTCGTTGAATTTCTCGACGCCGTACTCCTTGATGTCTTTTTTGTGTTTAAAGCCGAGCATCTTCTCGACGATGTTTTCGATCGGGAGGCCGTGACAATCCCAGCCCCACACACGCGGCACCGAATAGCCGCGCATCGTCCAGTAGCGCGGCACGATGTCTTTGATCACGCTCGCGACGATGTGCCCGTAGTGCGGGAGGCCCGTGGCAAAGGGCGGCCCATCGTAGAAGACGTAATCGCCGTGGATGGCGGGCTTCTCGACCGACTTTTCAAAAATGCGGTTTTCTTCCCACCACTGCTGCGTCGCTTCTTCGCGAAGCGCTACTGAGGACTTGGAGTTTGCATCTGTGGGTCGGGAGAAATCAGCCCCCTTCTTCTCTGCCATATGTGTCCGTACGATACCACAAAAGACGAAGCCCGGCATGGATCTAGCCGGGCTTTTTGTTCGTCACCTCCGTGCGCATCAGCACGTCAGTGCATAGGCGAGGTGGGACTTGAGACTGCGGATGTTCGTCGGCGTCGCCTCGATGTCCTTCGGCGTCGGGATGAACGTCCCCACCTTGTCGAAGTACCGGGCCACAAGGAAGAGCTTGTCGCCGCGCTCCACCACATCAATGTCGATCGGGGTCGTGTGCTGTATCGTCTTGCGGAAGAACACAACACCTTCCAGGCTCCTGAAGAGCTTGTCCCGACGTTCGTAGAGCCCGTACTGCTCGTTGCCTTTGAGCACCTCATCGAAGAGGAGTCCCAACTCACGCTCCACTCGTGCACGCAATTGATTGTCGACCATTCGCCACCTCTCGTGATTAGCGGTCCCCAATCTATCACTTCTTTTTGGGTTTCCAAAAGGTCTCGATGAGCCCCAGGTGGCCGAGGCGCGCGGTGATGGCAGAGGGCTTTCTGCCAAATTGTTTGGCGATCTCTGCCGTCACCTTCCCCGCCTTGTGCATCGCGGTGAGGAGGTCGTCGTCGGCCTTGCTCCAGGGCTTGCCGACGTTGGGATATTTTTCGCGCAGTATTTCTATGCTCGATCGCGCAGCCTCTTTCACCTTGGTCACAACGCTTGGTTCGCGTGCACCAATCGCGCGGAGGAAATTTTCTTCCAGCTTGGCTTTCTCCTCGCGTGTGAGCGATGCGAATTTTTGCCGCGCAGCCGCTGCTGCCTGGCGGAAGAGATGATCTTTGCCGACGACTTTGGGATGCAGCTGGAGCGAGCGCTCGTTGAAGCTCTCGAGAAAAAGACCCTGCAGCGAGCGCACGCGCGAGATCGCCACATAGCCCTGTCCGAATTCAAATGCCGAGCCGAGATCGATGATCGCACTATCGAGCGACATGCCCTGTGATTTGTGTACGGTGATGGCCCACGCAAGGCGCAGCGGCACCTGTTTTACCTGCGCGAGAATCTTCGGGCCATCGGCGATGCTCCACTCGCCGGGCACTGCCTCGATGCGCTTCCCTGCCTTGGTCTTCACGATGGGGTACCCGCTCGCGGCAAATCCGACGACTTCGCCGAGCGTGCCATTGACGTACCCTTCTTCAAAATTGTTGCGCGTAAACATCACGGCCGCGCCGACCTTGAGATCGAGCGTCTCCGGTGAGAGGCAATTTTTCTTGAGCGTCTCGACGAGCGCGGATGCGCCGCGCGAAGTCATCACGTAGCGCTTGCCCTCGCCCGTGATAGCACGGAGCGAATCGGCGTTGATGCGATCCACATCGGCATTGTGCGTGTAGAGTCGCGTCGCTACTTCCTGCTTCGGCGAAATACCCATGCGTGATTTGAGACGATTGAGATGTGTGATGCCGAATTCGCCACTGCGCAGCGCGCCGAGGAGATCGAGAAAATCCGGGTCCTCCTGGCGATGCTGCTCAGAGAGATAGCACACCACCGGGTTGGCTTCGCGCCATGCCGGGCTCTCAAATGCAAAGACCGCGCGTGATCCACGGGAAACTGGTGGCAGCTGGAAGAAGTCGCCGACAAAAATTATCTGCAGTCCGCCAAATGGCTGGCCCTCGCTCGCGGGTCGGCGGCGAAGGATGCGCAGCACCTTATCGACGCTCGCGAGTGTGTCGGCGTCGAGCATCGAGACCTCGTCGATAATGAGGACCTTGGCATCAATAATCCTTCGCGCCGTCTTCTCGCGCTGCTCGATCATCTCCACATCCCAATCCGTGATCTTGCTCTTCACTCCGATACCGCTCCACGAATGGATGGTGTGTCCGCCGACGTGCGTCGCCGCAATGCCCGTCGAGGCGGTGACTGCAGGCTCGATACCCCGCTCGCGCAGCCATTGGATGTAGCGATTGATGGTGTGCGTCTTGCCGCTCCCCGGCTCGCCGGTGAGGAAGACATTCATCCCGGTCTTCAGTATCGTGAGTGCATCTTCCTGCTTCATCGAGCCATTCTACCCCAGCCACCTTTTCCCCAACGGTTTACACCACGGGTGTATGATTGCTCTCATATGAAAGAGGGTCTCGACGGTCCGGAAAAGATGGGCAGACGGTTGTTTATGAAAGGTGCCGCTGCCGCCGGCACGACTATGGCAATCGGCGGTGAGGCGCTCGCTCAACCAAGCGCGCCTCCGAATCCTGACCTTGCAGACTTGAAAAGCGCAGCGGAAAAGGCCAACGAATTCTCGAAGGATCTATCCGTCCAGTTGCTCTCTAGTGTCATAAAGGCGACTCCGGAGATCGATTACAAGATCAAAAGATTCGAGAACGATCAATTGCAGGGATTTATATTCATCAAGAGCGGTCTCGGGAAAATCGTGCAAGAAGTACAAGGCCGAGGAATGAGCCGCGCGGACACGGCTATCCGGAAAAGAAACGTGGCTCGAAGCGGCTATGAGCTCTTGGATGCTGCCGTAGCATGCCGCGCGCAGGAATGGCAATTCCTTTCCGACCTCAGAAAACAAACGGCGCTTTCACAGGAGGCTGAAGCGATGAGTGCGATGCGTGCCGACATTTTTGGTGCTGTAGAAAATCCACTGAGCCAAAGCAGTATGTTCAACGTTTTCCCGGATGCATCCGCTTGGGAACGTCCGTTTGATGTGCTTAAAACACTACGTGGCAAAATCGATTCGCTGAGTGAGAAATGGTTGCGATCATCGCTGAGAAATACGATTAATGGATCGCCTGAGATCAACGCCGAAATACAGAAGTTTGAAGCCGAACAGGTCACCCTATTGGAGGGCATGAAGCACTACCTCATCAGGGTCCTGCGGCCACTTGAACAGGTTGGAGATAAGCCGGAGCTCTTGCGTGGGATGGGGCTGGAGGATTTAGCCAATAGACTGCGGATGGGGGTAAGGGAGTTCATCCTCGAGGAGCAAATGTTCGGCGCACGTATGAAATCCAGATTTCCGAATACTATGAAGCTGATTGACGCAGTAGAAGATCGCAGAGCGGCCTTGGCAGAATTTGCACCCATACTCGATGCTATGCCGAATCGGCAAGCAGCTGATAATCTGTTCAGAAAACGCTCATAGTAGAGCTGCGCTACATCTTCTCCGGCGCGAGTTGCATGCCACTGACTGGCGAGTATGCTGCCCGAAGCTACCCCACCACCCCTCACCAACAAGAGGCCGTCATGACAGACGATGCGATGCCTACGTATGGCTCGTTTGGCTCGAAAATCCCGCCGCTTGCCAATGATTCGCCCGAGCTGCACGAGTGCGACAAATGTGGACTCCGCACTGCACTTCCGCCGAAGATCGTCGACGGCGTGCCGCACTACTTCTGCTCGCTCCACTGCCAAGAGAGCGTGTCGATTCGCAAATCAACAAGGTGAAGGAAAGGCCACGACCGGCGCGTCTCCGACGCGCCGGTTTTACATTTTCTCGGGTGCAGGAATGCCGAGGATCCAGAGACCGTTTTTGAGGGTTTTGCGCACCGCGTCGGTGAGTGCAACTTTGTGCGCAGCGGCGGGTGTGCCGTCGAGGATCTGCTCCTGCGCGTACCACGAATTAAATCCTGAGGCGACGGCGACCAGATAGGTCGCGAGCAGATGCGGCTCGCGCATCTCACTCGCGTACTCCACGATCTCCGGAAAGCGATTTAGCAGACGTGCCAAATCGTTAATATCTACGTGCCCATATATGGGAACGACGCCTTGTTCCTTGGCTTTCTCGGCGATGGCATGCGTACGAGCGTGAGCGTATTGGAGATACGGACCAGAGTCCCCTTCGAGCGAGAGCGCCCGCTCACGATCAAAGATGATGTCTTTGCCGGAGACTTGTTTCAGCACCTGATATTTCACCGCAGCGACGGCGACCTCCTGTGCGAGCGCATCTTTATCATGTGCACGACTCTCGGCAGCACGCTCGGTAGCTGCCTCCGCGAGATCCTGCAAGAGTGATTCACCGGTGATGACGTTGCCAGTACGCGACGACATCTTGCCGTCCGCAAAGCGCATCATGCCGTGCGAGACGTGCTGCGTCTTAGCGGCAATTTCTGGGAAAATCTCGCGCATCGCGGCGAGCACCACCTCGAAATATCCCGATTGTTCGCTCGCCGTGACGATAACCGATGTATCAAAATCCCAGGTCTCCGCCTTGAGCTGCGTGAGACCAAGATCTTTTGCCTCATAGGTCGGGAGCCCTTTGGAGGTGAGAAAGACACGTGTGTGCAGCCCTACCTTCTCCCCTTTGTATACGACCGCGCCTTCGCTCTCCTCGAAGACCTCGGGATGCGCCTTCACGATTTCGACGCCGCGCGGTGCACTCGCACTCTCAAAAAAGTAATGATCGAATTTCGTACCGAGCAATGCATAGATCTCTTCGAAATGCTCGAGTGACGCTGTGCGCCCTGCATCGTAGAGGGCATTGATCTCTTCGTCGGAGCGGTCGTACACTTTTTTGTTGATGGCATCGATCTCAGCCTTGGCTTCGGGATCGCTCTCGTACGCGGCGGAACCTGTCGTGTACGCCTTGCCGAGCGCCTTTGCATCATGCGGATCTGCACCGAGCTTCTTGATGCCCCAAATGCCTTTGGCGACGTGCGGTCCCACGTCACCCTGATAATTGGCGC
Source organism: uncultured Candidatus Saccharibacteria bacterium (assembly GCA_964545165.1). GTDB lineage: Bacteria > Patescibacteriota > Minisyncoccia > Phycocordibacterales > UBA2100 > UBA10103. The sequence continues at coordinate 83,852 of CAZJEQ010000001.1, read as the reverse complement.
GCCTTACTTCAGCACCGGAAAATTGAGAGAGACGTGAGATGCTCTCACCGATCGCATTACTCATTAAGTGCCCAATGTGGAATTCCTTAAAGGGATTCGGGTCGGTGTACTCCACCATGATCTTCTTCCCTGCCTGCGTGGTATTAGCGCCCCACATATCTTCTGCGCGCGCTTTTTCGATCGTCGCAGCCACCGTCTCGGCCGCGAGATAGAAATTAATAAAGCCCGGTCCTGCGATCTCGATCTTGGCGACGCCATCTACGCTACCCAGTGCTTCGACGATTTTCTCCGCGAGTGCTCGCGGATTGGTACCCGCGTGCTTCGCGTATTGGAGCGCAGCGCTCGTCGCATAATCACCATTCTTTAGATCGCCTGGATGCTCGATCACGACAGAAGTCGCCTCGATATCGAGACGCTTCAGTGCATCAATGAGGCATGCGGACAGCTGTTCCTTCATAGGTATCGGTATTGTAGTACGCCTAGGCAAGCGCGTCCTCTACGCGTTCTGCGACAGCATTCGGAGTCTCCCCTTCCTTACAGACGACGGTGCGCCACTCTTTCCTCTTCGCGAGCTTCGCATACTCAGCGGCGACCGCTTTTTGATACGAAACATCGCGCTCGTTGGCATCCAACTTTTTGCCGCGCTGAGCAATACGGGAGCGCGTCAGTGCGACTGGCAGCGCGAGATAGATCACGCGTGTCGGACGCGGCAGCTTGAAATCATCAAACTCAAACTTTTCAAAAAAGGCCTGAAATTTCGCACGATCTTTCGGCGCACAATTGGCAGCGCCGAAGGCCAGCGTGCTGGTCGTATAACGATCGCAGATCACGATTCCCTTCTTGAGCGCAGCGACGATCTTCTCGCGCGCGAGCGCACGATCGACCGCATAGAGAAACGACGCATGGTACGCATCGACGGCACGATGATTGCCGAATTTGTTGTGGAGGGAGTCGTGAATAAACTGTCCGACCGGGCGTGAGTAATCAGGAAAACTAAAGACCGTCACGGTGTGGCCCTGCTTACGCAGCTTTGCTGCCACGAGCTTCACCTGCGTCGCCTTGCCGGCGCCGTCGATGCCTTCAAATACGATTAGGCTTCCCTTCTTCATAGATGAGTTGTACCAGTGATTCCCTCATAACAAAAGACCGCCTGTCGGCGGTCTTTTGTGCTTGCTGGTGCGTTTTATGCGTCGATGCCCATCGAGCGGGCCGTACCTGCAATCACTTTCTTGGCCGCTTCGAGATCCGGTGCATTGAGATCTTCCATCTTCTCATTGGCGATATCTTCGAGCTGCTGCTTGGTGAGCTTGGCAATCTTGGTCTGCGGTTTCGGAGATCCCTTCTCGATACCGAGTGCCTTGAGGATGAGGCGCGAGGCCGGCGGCTTCTTCACGATAAAGGTGAAGGAGCGATCCTTGTATACGGTGAGGAGTACCGGGAGGATCGAGCCCATGAGCGGACGCGTCTGGTTGTTGAACTGGTTGACGAATTCGCCGATATTCACGCCGGCTGGGCCGAGCGCGGTACCTACCGGCGGAGCAGGCGTGGCCTTACCGGCCTCGATCTGCAATTTGATGATTTTTGTGATTTCTTTTGCCATAGATGTTTATACGCGCTGTACCTGATCAGCTTCGAGCTCCACCGGAGTCTCGCGACCGAACATCGGGACTAATACCTTAACCTTTCCACGCTCTTCGTCAATCTCCCCGACCTTGCCTTCAAGATCCTTGAAGGGTCCGTCGATGATCACGACCGCGTCCCCTGGTGCAAGATCGATCGCGTGACGGACCGTATCACCCTCGGAGCGCTTCAAGATTTTGTCGACTTCCTCCTGCGAAAGCGGGACTGCCTGATTGGCGGTACCGACAAATCCCGTGACCTGCGGCGTGTTGCGCACCACCGACCACGCGTCGTCCGTCGCCACCATGTCGACGAGCACGTAGCCTGGGAAGATCTTCTCTTTCATCTCGGTCTTGCGACCATTCTTAATCTTGATCTTCTTCTCGATCGGAACGACGACGTTGAAGATCTGCTCACCCATGCCGAATGATTCGATGCGCTGCTTGAGATTGCGCGCGACCGCATCTTCGTAGCCCGAGTACGTGTGGATGGCGTACCACTGGCGTTCTTGTCCGTACGTTTGTTTAGCCATAATTATTGGGTGTTAGTTTCAGTGCCCGGAAGCGAGAAATCTGCCTGGGTATTTTCCTGCGCTGGAATCGTCTGCTCCTCTTGCGCGGGCGCCGCCTCGACGCCGATCACGCGCGAAAGGCCGGCCGTGAAGAGATAATCAAAAAAGCCAAGGTAGAGCGCGACACCGATCGAGATGATCGCGACGAGCACCGTGTACACAATGGTCTGCGTCTGCGTCGGCCATGCGACATGGCGCAATTCACCCTGCGTATCCTTCAAATATTGTCCGATACCTGCCATACAATATGCGGTTTTAAGCGATTAATTTTGCCATTTTAAAAACGCCTTGCGGCGTTTGATATATGGATTGTACCGCCGCTCCCCCATAAGTCAAGGGGAACCTGTCGCGCGCTGGCGACAGGTCCCCTTCAAATGATCAGGCGTGCAGGGCGTTGCGAATAAACAGCGCAAACACGCGGAACGCACGGAAGACATCCTGCCACTCGACCGTCTCGCGGGGCGAGTGGCTGGTCTCCTCCTCGGAGGCTTGCCGCACGAAGAGCAGTACGCCGCGGATACCCTGCTCCAGGAAGGGCCGCAGATCATGTCCCGGGAAGGATGCGATGCGCAGCACCTTGAGCGGTCGCCGCACATCCCCGTCCCAGATCACCGTCTCTTCGGCGAGACGGAAGAGGCGCTCGCTCTCGATCGGGTCAGTCGGCGTCGAGAGCGAGCGCGACACCGAGGTGACCGTGACGCTGCACACTTCCAGGACGCCATGCAGCTGTTTCTGCAAACGTGTGCCTGCCTCATGATCGATCTCCCGACCATCGAGGAGCGCACGGAGACCGTGCTCGTCGAGCACCATGTCGGTGACTGTCGCGCGGGTCAGCCCAAGCTGCACCCCCTCCCTCGCGAAGGCACTGCGCGTCGCGTGCGCGACCGCCGGTGCAACGCTTAAGGCACGCAGCGCTGAGCGATGCTCGATCGTCATGATTTCTTGTGCGTCGCACGGCGTGATCTCGTACGTCATGACGACGCCGAAATCTTGCTGTGAGCGCACTGCGGCTGCGGCGAGCGCGAGCTCGTGCAGATCACGCATGTCGGTGCGTACAAGCAGCACGACTTCCTGGTCGTACGGCACGGTGGTGTAGCCGCTCGGCGAGAGGTAGCGAGAGCTCACGAGCCGAACGCTGTCTTGCCGCAAGAGCTCCTTGGCACAGAGACTCGACGCAACGAGCGCGTCCTTGCGGAAGAGCTGTCCGCCTCGCACGCGCGGATTCGGCGGCATCGCACCGGTATGTGCACGCTTGCCGACGAATCGCAGACGAGCGAGCACGTGATCATGGCTCTCGACGCGCATCGGTGTCACTTCGGCCGAGAGCTTCTCGCGCCATGAGCCACCGATATGCGTGACGACGCCAACGTCGTATCCGAGCGCCGCGAGCAAGTTGCTCTGCTCGATGTGCAACTCCGTGGCCAGATCTGTGTCCTCGACCGAGAACCTTTTCGTGGTGTTCCATTCGGTGCGGATCCGCATCATGCGCTCCGCACCGAGGTGTTCGGCAAGCGTTACCGCTCCGTAGTTGACCTTGGCAATCGTGTCCGGATCGACAGAGCCGACCAAGAAACGACTATCGAGGCACGCCACGCCGGTGAAGTCAGACTCTTCGGCGATGCACACGATGACCCGGAGTGTCCGACGCGGCCGGCGAGTAATGGCGATCTGATCCACGATGACGAGCGCCGCGATCAGGCCGAGCAAACCGTCGTATTTCCCGCCATTGCGAACGGAATCCGCATGAGAGAGCACGGTGACTGCTGGCCCATCTTCTGTCCCGATGACCTCGAAGACGAATGTGCCGAGCGCGCTCGTGTACGAGCGCCACCACTCACGCGGCATCGATCGTGCGATTCGGAAAAATTCGCACATGATGCCGCGGCGCGTACGCAGCGCTTCGTGGGTGAACGCGCCGGCCATACGGCCGATGGGTGGATCAGCGAATTCATTCGGGATCTTGCCGTCACTACGGCCGAGACCAGCGAGATGCTCGAGTGCCGCCTGCGGATCAAACGCAGGACGCTTAACCAATTGCTTGAGCATTGACTCAATCCTCCTCTGGTTGAACACTATTCTCGACCTCGATACTAGCTCGCCTCAGCAGCGAGAGCAACGAGCACCGTTATGCCAGTGTCGAGAGGAATTTGGTGAGCGCTTTTGCCTCTTTGCTGCTCGAAACCTTGTAGTACACGAGGCGTCCGTCTTTTTTGGAGCTCACGATGTCGTGCGATGAGAGGAGGCCGAGCTGATGCGAGACGGCAGAGTGCGTCATACCGAGCTCTTCTGCAATGTCTTGCACCGGCAACTCCTTTTTCTTCATAAGCGTCGTCAGAATCATCACGCGTGTCGTCGATGAGACGAGCGAAAAAATCTCTGCGATAGTATCTGCTTTGGACTTCTGTGTTTTTGAAATAGCCATAGATCGATAGTCTAACAGAAACGGCGCCCGCATCAAAAAAAGATGCGAGCGCCGTTCATGAATTACTTATCGGATTTCGTATGTCACCGACACGGTGGAGACGATTTTGTTTTCACCGACCGGGAGCTGCGGTGCAGGCGCAACGGCGTCCATCGCACCGCCACGACCGTATGAGGCACTGCTCTCGAGCATGGTTTTGGCGTAGTACGGATAGTTACCATTCTCACTGAAGCCGACGATGCGCACGAGGTGCACGTTGAGCTCTTTCGCGAGCTTCTCAGCTTTGGTGCGCGCATCCGCGATCGCCTTTTCGCGCGCTTCGGCATTCACCGCATCTTCGTCGTCGATCGTAAACGAGAGACCGGAGACATTCGACGCGCCGAGCGAGCCGACGCCGGAGAGGACATCCCCTGCCTTGTCTGTCTCGCGTACCTTAATGGTGAGTGTCTGTGCGACCTCGTAGCCGACGAGTTTCGGATTCGACGGGGGGCAGTAGCCGCCTGCACACGAGGTGCTGGAGTAATCGTATTGTGGATTCACGCTGTAATCAGTCGTCTGGATGTCCTTCTCGGCAATACCTGCTTCTGAGAGGTATTCGATGATGTTGTTGTTCTTTTCGGTAGCTGCTTTCTGGGCAGTCGCAACATCTTTTGCCGTCTCGCGGACCGAGACTGAGAACGTCGCGATATCCGGGACAGCAAAGGCGGTACCTTCGCCAGAGACCGAGATGGTGTTGGTGGCAGTGACACCCGAGCCAATAAAGCGCAGGCTCTTGAATTCGCTCAAGGTAGAGACCAGGAGAAAGAGCGCGAGCATGGCGAGTACCGCGAAGCCGGCTGCTCGAATGTTCGTGGCACTAGTAAACTCGCGCACTGATTGTTCATCCATCATAGAATTAATGAATATTTAATGATTACCAAATAGACGTAGTATCCCACACTTCCTTACCGTGCTGCTTCCCTACTGCAAGAGCTCGTAGGTCTGCGAGTAGGTCGATACAAGCGACGGAACGGCAAAGAGGAGCCCGATCGCAGGGAGCACAATCAGGGCGATCGTCACCACACCGGTCCAAAAGAGATATGTGCGCGCCGTCTCGGCCGCAACTCGGGCTGCTTCGACCTTCTGCTCGATCGTATCAAGCCGCGTACGTAGTTCATCGTCCATAGCATCAGTGTACCCTACCAAAGGACAGGTCAGCTCTCATCGTGGAAACGTCGATAGGCGCGCGGAAAGGCCCAGATGGCAAGGTGGTAGATCGTGTAGGTAATGAAAAAGGCTGCCGCAACATCAATGGAATAGTGGAGATGCCCGAGCAGTACCACCACGCCGAAGTACAGCGAGCCTGATAGATAAAAAATACGCAGCGGAACGTTTTTCCAAAACGCGAGCGCTCCGAGAAACGGCATGCCCGTGTGCGCCGAGAAGAAGCGGTCACCCCCGAAAAACATTTTGTTGATCGCCGGGCCGAAGTCAGATACGTAGTGATGCTCGAAGGGAGCAAGATGCGTGAGCGACGTAAAAAGCGATCGGATCACCCAAAACAGTGACACCGCGAGGAGCGCGAAGGCAATGCGTCGCGGGCGCGCCAGGATGATGCCGACGGTGACGATGGCGAAGACAAACGTCCCGTAGACAAAGAACCCATCCACCTCAAAGACCGGGATATTCGACAAGACGAGGTCGGTCACCGCATTGCTCGCCCGCTCCGTGGCAAGCACGATTGCAAAGTAATTCACCCACCACGCGATAAACAGACAAAAGAGAGAAACGGCCACGCTCGAGAGCGCACCCGGCTCCGCAAAGAATGCTTGGTAGCGGTGCACAATCGTGCGCGGTGAAAAATCTCCCATAGGTGCCTCAGTATAATACTGCGACCCTTGCTAATGATAGTCCGCGTGAAAGCGACGCCCCTGCCGGTATACTGTCCGGATGGGTATCGAAACATTGACTGCGCTGATCCTCCACTACAAATACGCCTTCATCTTTATCTCAGCGCCGTTTGTTGGCCCTATCGTCACACTGCTCTCCGGTGCCCTCCTCAGACTCGGCACACTCGAGCTCATCCCGACCCTCATTGCGCTCATGGCATCCGAGCTTCTGGCAGATGTCCTCTGGTACGCGCTCGGCGCGCGCTATGGCGAACGATTCGGCCTGCGCTTTGGGAAACACTTCGGCATCACGCACGAGCGCATCGTTGCAGTGCGCGCGGCATACCACCGCTATCACGATTCCATTATTCTCATCTCCAAGCTCACGGCAGGGTTTGGCATCGCGCCGGCTATTTTCTTTACCGCCGGACTCTCGCGCGTCCCCTTCCGCAGATACATGCTGATGAACGTGATCGGGCAAGTCATTTGGTCGCCGGTCATGTTGGCGATTGGCTACTATCTCGGCGAGGGTTATCTGAAAGTAGACGATGTGCTCGGCAAACTCGCCTACATCGGCACCGCACTCCTCGTTGTTGCAGGGCTGCTTGCGCTCGGGCACTATGCAGGTACCAAGCTATTCAACGCTTCCCGCTCATGATCTCTATTGTCATCCCGACTCGGCAAGAAGGACGGTATATCCGTGACACGCTCGACTACATCAAGCGCGAACTCACGCTGCCCCACGAGGTCATCATCTCCGATGGTGCGAGCACCGACAACACGGTCAAAATCGCACGGACACTTGCCGATCAGGTCGTCGTATTCCCGGGCGGCAGATTCCACAGTCCTGCCATCGGGAGAAACGACGGTGCACGGGTGGCGCGTGGCGAATACCTCCTCTTCCTCGATGCTGATACGCGTATTCACAATATGAACGCGGCACTCGCAGACGCACTGCAGCGATTTGAAAAAGACCCTTCCCTCGTCGGGCTCACAGGTCCGCAGCGCGTCTACCCCGAGACCGAGCGCGTGGGAGACAAAATCGTCTTTGGCATCGACAACCTGCAAAATCGCTTTCGCAACAACGTGCTCAAGAGTGGGTGGGCGTGCGGCAAGTGCATCCTCGTGCGCAAAATTGCATACGACGCCGTCGGCGGCTTCCGCGAAAATCTCGTCTTTGGCGAGGACTACGATTTCTTCCGTCGTGTCGCGAAAGTCGGATCAACGCGCTTCCTCTCTTCGCTCACTGCATACCATTCCGGGCGCCGCATCCACGCATTCGGCATGTGGAAATTTTGGTACGTGTGGATCATCAATGGCATCTCAGTCTCACTACGCGATCGTGCACACGCCGAAGAGTGGACTCCGATCCGCTAACCCCGCCCTGCCGCTTTCGCTTTGAGTGCACGCATTGCGTGCACGTAATTGCGCGCCATCTCCTCTTCGCCGTTGTCAGCCTGTTCGTGCGACAGTGTAATCGGCTCGCCGACACGGAAGCTCCACTTCCCTTCGCGTTGCTCAACATACACAGGAACCACGGGTGCATCAGTGAGTCGTGAGAGCGCAAATGCACCACGCTTTAAGCTGTTGCGCCACGTCTCGTACGCTGGATCTCCCTCATCAACGGCACGGAGAAATCCTCCCTCAGGGAGAGCGGTGTCTTCGGATATATCTTGCGTTCCAGAGGTAAACCATTTCGCGTACGGATACAGCGCAATATTTGCTTCTTTGTCTTTGAGTACATCAACGATGCGCATTACGTTTCCGACATTGCTCTGCATGTTGCGGCTGCTTTCATGTGCATTGATGTTGACCGGCAGTGCGTCTGCGACAAGCTCCCCTGCTTTGGACCACACGGCTCGATGCGCGTGATACAGCTTCTCGGACGCTGGGCCCGTGATGTGCATGTCGGTATCACCGCGTGCGATTGGCCGGACATCGCGCACGCCCACCGCATTGAGCACCTTTTTCAGTACCGGAAAATCATCAGCGACACCGGTCTGCTGTCTGATTTTGGCAGCTGGCTCGACGTGATTCGGTGCAAATATATAGCGTTTCCCAGCAGGATCCCGCTGTTCGTGCGCAATAGCCCTTAGAATCTCGAGACTCTGAGTGTCAATATCGATGTTTGCGGGGAGTCGCTCTGCATTCCCGAAACGTTCCATGGATACATGGTAGCATTTGGCAAAACGAGCTTTCTCACGCAGCATGTCATCCATGAAGGTCTCATTTGTCATCCCCGCGTTCAATGAGGAGAAAAATATTCGCGCCTGCATCGCTTCGGCAGCAAGCGAATGTGACCGTCTTGGCATATCCTACGAAGTCGTTATCGGTGACAACGGTTCAACCGATCGTACCTGCGAGATTGCGCGATCGTTCGAGCGTGCTCGGGTTGTCGAAGAGCACACCATCAAAGGCGCTAATGCTGCACGACAGGCCGCATTTCGCGCGTCCACTGGCGACTACATTGCAAGTATCGATGCGGACACGATGGTGCCCGAAGGCTGGCTTGAAAAAGGCCTGCAGATACTTGAGCGCGATGCGCGCCTGGTCGCGGTGAGTGGCCCCTTTCACTACTACGACCTTTCAGCGCCCGCACGCACGATGGTGAAGCTCTTCTACGCGGGCGGTTGGCTGGTATACGTGATCAACCGCTTTCTGTTGCGTCATGGTTCGTTTATTCAGGGCGGCAATGTCTTGATCCGCCGCGATGCACTTGAAAAGGCCGGTGGCTACGACACACATATCGAATTTTATGGCGACGATACAGCGCTTGCGAATGAGCTCACGAAGATCGGTGGTGTGAAGTGGACCTTTGCACTTCCCATCCACGCCTCCGGCCGACGACTCCTGCACGAAGGGCTCGTGCGATCGGGCTTCGTGTACGCACTCAATCATTTTTGGGTACACATATTCGGGAAGCCGCACACAAAAGCGCACGAGGATATCCGACCGTAGCGCACTGGCTCAGTGAGAGGTGACACCCAACGTCGCATTCCTGCAGGAATGCGTCCGGGTGTAACTCTTCAAATTCTCTGCTGAGAATTTGAAGGTTATACTGTGTGACATGCTCGTAACCGATGCGTGGGTGCTGTACGCAGTAGGACTATGGATCGCTTTTTGTCTCGCCAAACTTGAAGTCGCGATCGAAGGGCCCAATGGTTGGGCGGCAAAACTCCCGACCTGGCGATTCGCACCGAAAAGCATCGTGCTGCGCCTCATGCTCGGCGCTCGTCCGATCACGGGGTACCACGTATGGTTTGAGACATCGATTCTCTCGATGCTCCATGCCGTCTACCTCTTTGTGCCTTTCTCCTATGCGATGGAAATGCAGATCTTTGCGCTCTTCTTGTTTATCGCGGTCTGCGAAGACTTCCTCTGGTTTATCGTCAATCCGGCATACGGGATCCGGAAATTCAAAAAAGATAAAATTTCCTGGCACAAAGACAACTGGTGGATTATCGCGCCACGCGATTACTACGTGGGACTCGCGTTCTCAGCGCTCCTCTTTTGGGGATCGCTGCAATAGCATCACGTTTATTGGTCGACCGAGTTGTTTGATGCTATAACTAGCGCGTTTGATGGCGATCGTGGTGTAACGGTTAACACTAGAGTTTGTGGAGCTCTCGATTCGGGTTCGATTCCCGACGATCGCCCAAGGGGCCGAGCCGGATGCATACGCATCCGGCTCGCTGCCGTTTCAGTGGCTCCTGTGACCGCTCACGCTAGCGCGTAAGCACCGTCGTCTCAACCGGGTCAGACACGTAGATCACCTCAAAATTGAGCCGACCGATAATTTGTCGTGAGGGCGTCAGCACGTTGACGCGCCACCTGCCCGCTTCGGGTGCGATTTTTACCGAGTAGCCGCGAAAGCCACGATCTTGCCCGCCGGCAATTTGGAAGCCGACGGTCGAGCGCGTCGTCCAACCTTCACCTGGCGTGTAGTACTGCCACTCGTGAAGAAGTCGCGTCGAGAGTCCGGTCGGCGCGAACACTGCCGTGTACGCATAGAGCCCTGCGCCCGACACCAGGTGAATGCGCTCTCGTATCGGCAAATATTCGCGGTACCACGCTTGTTTTTCCGCGCGTATCGCATACGTATCTCCCTGCCGATTGACCGCGTGATAGATGCCGGCATCCTTGAGGGCAAGCGGCAGCGGCGGAATGGCATTGGAGAAATAGAGCACGTTGAAGAGCACGAAGATAATCGCCACCGTGCGTGCGACGCTCGTGCGCTCTCGCTGAAAGGTCTCAGGAATCAATCGCTTGAGCCCGAAGAGCAGCGCGGTAATGAGAGCCACGCTTACCGCACCGCTGAGGAAAAATACCAGCGACCCGATGCGGTGGAAAAGTATCGGCAAAAGGAAAATGAGAAACGAGAAGAGCGCGATGAAATAAATGCCGACCTGAAACGGCAGCTTAGTGTAGCGACTTCGGAAGCGCTCATTTGAGAGCAGGAGTGTTGCTACGACGACCACGAAGATCCAGCTCACCAAGACCGAGGCACTTCGTGCGTAGAGTGCGAGAAAGGCGCTGAAGAGGCCTCCGAAGGCAAACTGCATCACGACAGGTATAAATGGTGCGACTTTGAGGACGAGCGGGTGCGAGAGTCTCCCCTCCTCGATGACATTGAGGAGCGCAATCGCGATCGCCGCAATCGTGAGGTAGCTGCTTATGAGCGCGTAGCTCTGCGGCGAATCAATACGGTCGAGAAAGACGAAATTATCGAGAAGAAACCCGACCAAGAGTGCGAGCGGCGAAATATACCGCTCATACCAATGAATGAGCTGCTCGGTCGACTTGGGTAAATATCTTCTGATCATGCTTTATAGACAGGCGGATTTTCATCCACACCCGCAGAGTGATTGACGAGTCGCGTGAGCGCATAGAAAAGCGAGGAGAGCCTGTTGGCATACGCGCGCGATGATGCGGAAATCTCTCGCTCACCGCTCTCGTGCACCATGACCAATCGCCGCTCAGCACGACGCGAGACAGCGCGCGCAATATCGAGGCGTGCCGAGAGCTCGGTCCCGCCCGGAACGAGGAAGGAGGTCACCGGCGGCAAGACTGATTCAATATCTTTGATGAACTCTCCCAAATGCTCAACATTGGAGAGTGGCACCGACTTCTGTGCACCCGCGACCTCTGCCTGGATCGTAAAGAGGTGGTCCTGCACATCATGCAAGATGAGCTTGAGCGAGCGATCATAGGCCGAGAGCTCTCCACTCGCGGCTTTGCACCACCCGACAAGCGTATTCAGCTCATCGAGCTGCCCGAGACACTCAAAAATGGGCGATGATTTCGTGAGTCGGATACCTTTGCCCGAATCGAAAAGCTTGGACGTCCCGTCATCCCCTTTGCCCGTGTAGAACGCCATGCCCCAATGATAGCAAAGCGTGGCTATTCGCGAATTGCAGATTCTTTGCTAGGATGCTGCTGTCGCGCAGGTGTTGAAATTGGTAGACAAGCTACCTTGAGGTGGTAGTGCTCGCAAGGGCGTGGAGGTTCGAGTCCTCTCCTGCGCACAGAATAGCGAATGACCAGGACATGTCCTGGTCATTCGTCTTTGTGGCGCAGGAGAGGACTCGAAAGCGCGGACTGGGGCCCCATCAGAAGATGGGGATGTCCAAGCAGGGCCGAGCGGAGAAATTTTGCGACGGCAAAATTTCGAGCGCGTGGCCGAGCCCTGCGCACCAATGCAAAATCCGGTATACAACCGGATTTTTGCGTTCTTGTTGATGGTAAAATTCTCCGAATGAAAGAAGGCCCGGACTTGAATCGACGCGGACTTATATTGGGTGCAGCCGCGCTCGCCGCGACCGCATTGGAGAGCACAGACGCTGAGGCGCAGACACGTACCACCCAAGAACAGGCTACGATGAATCAAAAACCCGCATGGGAACGACTCCAACTCACCAAAGAGGAGTACGAGAAGACCGTCGCGGTGCGCGATGTCGTGTCGAAAAAGTTCTCCGAGACCATCATCCCCTTTTTGCGGAAGCTGAATACCGGGAATTCGAAAGCGTATGCGGATTTTTTTGAAAAAGCTCGTCGGGGTGAGGCGGGAGAACCCACGACCGGAGCGCTGGTCGCTGAATTTCGTGAGCTGTTTAGTTTTTATGATGATAATCCAGTAGACGCGCACCCTGTCCGAGCGCTCTCGCATGCAACCAATGTGCTCTCGCACGTCGGGGGCCTCATCACGAAAGAGGCCGCGAATATTCGCGCTACTGGTCTCAACGCCGAGGCTGAGCAGATTCGCACACACCTCAACGATGCGCGCAACAAACTCAGAGACATCTCACATCCGAAGCCAGCACGGAAATAAAAACACAAAGCGCCCCTTTCGGGGCGCTTTGTGTTTTTTGTTTGCTTGGAAATTACTCTGCCTTCGCTTCCTCGGTTGCGACCTCCTCTACCGGAGTTTCCTCGACGGAGACGACTTTGGTCACACCAGAGACGTTGATCATCATCTTGGAGCGGCGGAGCTGACGGCGCGCTTCACGCGAGACCTTCTCGCGAATGAAGTAGAGCTTCGCGCGGCGGACACGTGCGCGCTTCACGATTTCGATGTGGTCGATCATCGGCGAGTAGAGCGGGAAGATCTTTTCGACACCGACACCCGAGGCGACACGGCGGACCGTAAAGGTGCCACCTGCCTCCGTACCATGCTTGCGCGCGAGAACGAGGCCTTCAAACGCCTGGAGGCGCGATTTGCCCTTTTCTTCGATCTTCTGATGGACACGCACGGTGTCACCCGGACGAATATCCAGGGTCTTGCGCTCCTCCATGTTTACCGGTGAATGTGTGACTGCCATATATCTGAGTCGCGGCACTATAGCACTGAGTTCTTTAAACGGCAATAGAAAAAGGGCCGGACGTGGTCCGGCCCTTTCTTTGGTTGGGGGGTGTCCCTGGCTCTAGTGGCCGCCGTGACGGTTGCCCAGGTTGCCGGACACCAAGGCGCCGACGATGGAGAACGCGCTCCGCGGGTCGATGCCCTTCGCGATGACCAGCCCGGCCATCTCGCAGATGTCGCCCATGACGGGCTTGAGCATATCGACACGCTTCTTCACGCTCTCGGGCGTCATCTCATCATGGCTCTCGGACATCTCAGACTCCTTCGTTGCTCGATCCGGCAGTGGATCGTCAGAAATCAATACAACAATTATACGCACTTGGCAAGTCGTGTGCCGACAGCACGTTTGACCGTACGGGCAGTGACGGCTACGATTGACCTGCCCTTCCTCCTCTGATGCCCTTGTAGCACAATGGATAGTGCAGGACTCTTCTAAGGTCTTGATGTAGGTTCGATTCCTACCGAGGGCACAGGTTAGTGCTAATTCAAGTGACCGAGCGGGGTCGCCTTTAATGTCGACGCCTGTTGAGGCATAGTGGATAGTAATGGTTCGTAAGAAGAGAAAGAGGCAATTTCCGTTCGGGCGAGGATCAAGCCCGTTCTTAAACGTATGGCGCGGTGGTACGAACGACTTCGCTGCTTACGGCAGCGGCTATTTTGATGCAGGGAATTTTCTAGCCAAGCACATTATTGAAACGAGAGACGCGAGCGGCGAACTTGTTTTAGACGTTGCCATCTATCCCGTCGTGTATCTGTATCGACAAGGAACAGAGCTGATGCTGAAGCATTTTATATATGACAAACCAAACGCCACTCCGCTTCGCGGAAATCATAATTTGGAAGCCCTATGGAAGCAGGCACGCCCCGAAATTGAGACTATGCTAGACCAGTATGGCGGGCCAACCGAAAAGAAAGCTCTGAAGAAACTAGATAAATTTATTTCGCGGTTGCATATGGCCGACCCTAGCGGAGAAGCTTTCCGTTTCCCTGAGGATCTAAAGCGGGGTAAATATCTTGAGGAGTATATCGAGATAAATATTCAGCCCATCTATGAATCCGGAAAGGAGGCAGGAGAGACTTTTATTTGGTTCGCTGATGCGAGAACCGAAATTCGTGCAGACGAGTATGAGGCGATGCAGGAGCTTGAATCAGAGTAATATATCTGTATGGAAAAAGAACGGGTAGTACTGGAAATAACGAAGGACGCAAAGGACAATACTTTTATCGATAGCCACATTGCGGGAGGTGTAAGAATCGCAGGCTCGGGAACGCGCATGATCCGGACGCGCATCGGTGCATTCAAAGCCGAACACCCGATTATGTTCTGGGCCGCAGTTGCGACAATACTCGGCGTCCCTCTCGCGATTGCGAGTCTCGTTGTCGGTATTCTCAGCTTAAGCTGATCTGTCGGGCTTTGAGCACCAGCTTGCTCTTGAGGCAAGATAGCAACTCGCGCTTCTCGGCGATTGTACCCTCTTTGAGGAGATACTTGGCGTAGTCGCGCAGGTCTACATCGCTACTGCGTTCTTTGGTTTTCATACCTAAGACGCCGGTGCGAAATTTGTTATAGCGGGATATCTCATCGCGGATTTTTTCCTTCATGCCAATCTCGTCGATGTCGATGGTGTCGAGTAGCTTAGTCAGCTCTTCGATGAGATCAGTTTCGTTCACGGGCGGATTCTTGCACTCCGTGTCCTTCGCGTGCGTGCAGCGGTAGTAGACATGGCGGTTCACACCGCCATCCTTAAGCTTCTTGAATTTCTCGTCAGCGGTGATGCCGCTCCCGCACACGCCGCACGCAATCAGCCTTGTGAATGCGAATTCCTTGCTTTCGGTTTTGGGGATGTACTGGTCCTGGATTGACTCCTGCACTTTGTCGAACAGTTCCTTGGTGATGAGCGGCTCGTGCTTACCCTGATACCAGTTGCCGCTCCCGCGCGGGTACTCGAATTCTCCGTAGTAGAAGGTGTTGCGGATAACGGTGTAGAGATTCCCGAGCGAGAGTCGCTTGCCGGTCCGGGTCTTGAAGCCGTTCTTCGTGAGCCATCGGTGCGTTTGCCGCCCGCTCCACCCATCGTTGCCGATTTTCTCGAATATCTTCCGTATGGTCCCGGCACATTTCGGATCGATGACGACTTCGCATTTGCGATCTGTCCGCTTCTCGCTGAGGTAGCCAGTCGGCGCGGTCGATGGCCGCAGGCCCATCTCGCACCGCGCTCGAAGGCCGCGCTTCACGTTGATAATTTTCTGGTCGTTCTCGAGCTTCGCCTGGCTCCCGAGAATCATGAGCATGAACTTCTCGTTCGGGTTGTTGG
Source organism: uncultured Candidatus Saccharibacteria bacterium (assembly GCA_964545165.1). Classification (GTDB taxonomy): domain Bacteria; phylum Patescibacteriota; class Minisyncoccia; order Phycocordibacterales; family UBA2100; genus UBA10103. Next base: position 68,197 of record CAZJEQ010000001.1, on the reverse strand, counting down.
TAAAAGTCTGCGTGAATGTGCGTATCTCGACCAGCTTCTTTTGGTCGAGTAGGTCCACTACCGCACCGAGGTCCCCGGCATTGCGGCTCAAGCGGTCCGGTGCCCACGTGAGGATGCCGTTGAATTTTTCCTGCCGGATATCCTCAAGCAGCTGGTTATACACCGCCCGCTGGCCAACCTCCTTGGAGGAGTGCGACTCACGCTTTACCTCGACGATCTCGAGGTTTTCGCGCGTGGCGATCGCGGTCATCTCCCTCACTTGCGACTCTATAGAGAGCGCCTGCTTGTCCTCTTCCTCGGTGCTCTTTCTCGCATACAGGCAGTATCTGATCTTTACGGGCGCGGGGGTGGCCTGCCTGTTAATGCCGCCCGGTGCCCTTGTGGCTGTTGTTTCCATACACCTCAAGGAATGACGCAATGGCGGCAGGAGTCCAGAGCGCCCGAAAGGCCTCGGAGTTGGTAACCCAGCCTCTTAAAACTCTCAAACTTCGGGAGCGTTTTTCCTTTTGTCCAAATCAGCTATACTACTTGTAATGACCGTTTCGTTGTCAAAAGTCGGTAAAATACTGCTCGTTCTCGGGCTCATCGCCTTTCTTTTGATCGGTTTCTTTGGTCTTTTCCACTCAAGTATGCCTATGGGTGGGGACGGGAATATGACCACGTCGAATTGCCCATTCATGTCCGGACAGGCGGTAGTGTGCAATATGGATCCGCTTGAACATATTGCCGCGTGGCAGAGCATGTTCACAAGCATCCCATCGCAAACAGGTTCGACGCTTATTTTGATGCTCTTAGCCGCACTTGCTCTTGCGTTTCTATGTACTCATTTGCGGCGTCCCCCGATTGATCGCACGTATACACCTTCTCGATTCTTTGTACGGAGGGATTATATACCTCCGGCGTCTCCGCTTCAGGAACTTTTTTCGAGCGGTATCCTAAACCCGAAGCTTTTCTAAACAGTTTTTATGTTGCCTTCATCCAATGGAAAGGTGGTTTTTGCTATTCGTTTATTTCTTCAACATTGAACAATTAAAAAATATGGAACCAGAAGCAAAACAAAGTGCGCTGTCTCTATCGACTCCTGTTGCGATAGTAATTGCAGGTGCCCTCATTGCCGGAGCTGTCTACCTGGGCACGAGCACCGGCGGCACAGCGAACGTGCAGCAACCGCAAGCCGCAACGCAACAAACAGGTGATCTTGAACAGATGAAAGCTATTAGTGCGGACGATCACATTCGTGGTAATCCCGACGCGCCGGTTAAAATTGTCGAATACTCGGATCCGGAGTGTCCATTCTGCAAACGATTCCACGACACCATGAAGCAAGTCATGGATGAGTACGGTAAGGATGGAAAAGTTGCATGGGTCTACCGCAACTTCCCATTGGACCAACTCCATCAGAAAGCGCGCAATGAGGCGACAGCTATCGAATGCGCAGGTGATCTTGGAGGCAACGACAAGTTCTGGATATATGCCGATCGTCTCTACGAAGTAACGCCATCAAATGACGGCCTTGATCCTATGGAGCTCCACAACATCGCACAATACGTCGGTCTCGATATGACGAAATTCAACACCTGTCTTGCGGGCGAAAAATTCACCAAGCATATTGAGGACGACGTCCAAAACGCAGTTGCTACCGGTGGCAATGGCACGCCATGGAGTATTGTCGTGACGAAAAGTGGCAAGAAGTACCCGCTTTCGGGTGCTCAGCCGTACGAGGCGGTTAAACAACTTATTGAAGTTGCCCTCAAAGACAATTAGTCGTATGCGAGCCGTGCTGAAAACACTCACTACTGCAGGTTCGGTAGCTATTGCGCTACCGGTCGCAATCATTGTGTTTGTTCTTGCGGTATGGCTCCCTAATCTACCCTTACTGTTCTCGGTATGGACGGACGTCTCGGTGTCGCTTGCAGATAAAATTGCACTGTCTCTGAGTCTCATCCCGTCTATCGCAACCAACTTCACACCCTTATCTGCGACGTATACGATTCTGATTGCCGTTCTTGTGGGCATTAACGTCGCTCTCATCACTCATCTCATTCGCACGAGAGCAGTCTTCGGAGGTGGTGCCGCAATTGGATTGTCGGGCATAGTCACTGGCGCACTTGGTGTCGGATGTGCGGCATGTGGTTCACTTATCGTGACGTCACTCATTGGCACCACTCTCGGGGTAAGTCTTCTCACTCTTTTGCCGCTTCGCGGCAGCGAATTCGGACTCCTTGGAGTTGCGCTCCTCGGGTACTCAACGTATCTCTTAGCAAAACAAAGTACAAAACCGCTTGTGTGCGAGCCGGAACTCAAACCATGAACACTCAATTATCAATTGCTGTTGCGATAACCGTGCTTCTCATCGGAGGCGCGTACTATTTCAGCACCACAAGGACAACCCCCGTAGCGCTCATTGCCGACGAAGCTCTGGCCGCCAAGTTCGATGTCTTAAGCAAGAACGGGAACTCGACATGTTCGGCAGCTTTTGCAGGTTCAATAGATACCATGCCAGACACCGGCCGGATTCAAGGCTCATGTTGCTCTCCAATGGATCCGCACCGCTACGAGGAACAAGTCACGGGGCTAAAGAAATTCAAGGACATTCCCGAGATTCCTTCTGATCCGTACGACATTGATGCAGTACTCGCAAAGCAACTGAAGGCGTATTACGACGTACAACTTACGCCGGAGGAGCAAGAAGCGTATGACTACGCGATGCAAAACTCTAACGAAAAAGGCCCGTGCTGCTGCAAATGCTGGCGCTGGTATGTCTACGGTGGCTTAGGAAAATTACTCATTCAAAAATACGGCTTCACCGGAGAACAGGTCACTGAAGTCTGGAATCTCTCAGACGGCTGTGGCGGTCCTGGTGATCACGTTACCCATTAAACAAACATGAAAAAGATACCAACACTATGGTGGATCATCGGATTCATCGTTCTTATCACCGGCTTGCTTGGTTGGTCGCGACTCTTACAAAGTAGTGACCCAAACATAGTATCGGCAGGTGCATTCCATTGGCATCCGGAGTTAATGATCTATGTCAAAGGAGAAAAGCAAGAAATTCCGCAAGGAATTGGACTCGCGGGAGGACATAGACCCATCCATACGCACGACGATCTCCCCATCATCCATATGGAATTCGCTGGATCAGCAAAGAAGGACGAGGTTACGCTCGGTGCATTCTTCAAGAATTGGGGCAAGGACTTCAACTCATTCGGCTCAAGCTTGAAAATGACCGTGAACGGCAAGGAAAATACCGAGTTCGAGAACTACCAAATGAAAGACGGCGACAAGATTGAACTGCGTTACGAATAACCTAGTTGCACCGTATACCCTGTGGGGGTATACTGGGCATCATGAAAGAAGACACAAAGCGTAAAGTTATCAGAAGGCTGAAACTCATCGAGGGCCAGGTAAGAGGACTTCAGAGGATGGTGAGCGATGAGAAGTATTGCATTGATGTCATTACGCAAACATCCGCAATAAAAGAAGCTCTCGCGGGTGTCGAGGACTTGATGCTGGAGAACCACTTATCTACCCATGTCATTGAGCAAATACGTTCGGGAAAGAACAAGCAGGCTATAAGTGAAATTCTCAAAGTCTACCGACTTGCCCAAAAGAAAAGATGATATGAAATCCAAAACGATCCTAACAGTTCTCTCGGCCGTGCTTATCGTTGGCGTGGGTGCGTATGCGCTCTATCTCACAAATGGAAACGGAGTCATCGAATCTTCTGTAAGCCAGGCTACTGAACAGCTCATCATTTCTCCGCAAGACGCACGAGCATCAGTCACAATAAATCGCGCCACGTTAGCACAGGGCGGATATGTGGTCGTCCGTGGTGGCGACGGCAGACGTGTTGGTCAGGTCATAGAAATCAGCCGGTATTTTGAGGCGGGAGAACATGAAAATATAACTATTGAACTTGGTGACTTCTACACCTACAAAGAGACTGACCAGCTCATTGCAATGATCTACCAAGACGATGGAGACAAGTCGTTCAGCGAACTTGATCAGCCGATTACTGCCTCTGCCGTATTCGCGAAGACTGGTAAGCCAGTACTCGCGTCTATCTTTGAGCACGAAGTTGCCCCAGAGGGCGGTATGGGAATGGTAACTGTTCGCTACACGAACTCTGGTTTTGAGCCTGCAAAACTTACCGTACCAGTCGGCACCATGGTCGAATTCGTAAACCAAAGCGACGAGGAAATGTGGGTTGCATCAAACATGCACCCATCGCACGAGATCCTGGCCACATTTGACCAATTTAACGGGGTTGCAAAAGGTCAGAGTTACATGTACACGTTCGATTCAAAAGGCACATGGCCCTACCACGACCATATAAACCCAGCGATTGAAGGTTCAATCGTGGTCGAATGAAATTTATAAACGATAACTAACAAAGATATGCACAATCAAGAAAATAACGGAGGTCTGTTTTCAAAGACGCACTGGATAGTCGTCGCAATCATCGGGTTTGCCGGTCTCGTATTTCTTCTTAGAAATCACACTTCGCACGTACTTGTTCTTCTACCGTATCTCATACTTCTCGCTTGTCCACTTCTGCATATATTTATGCACCGAGGGCACGGCCATGATCACAATAAACCGGAGTACGAGCACAAGTAACCATGAAAACGATTCGTATCACAAAGGCATCGGGAGAAAGAGAAGCATTTTCGGAAGATAAGCTTCGGCGATCACTACAGCGGGTGCACGCGTCACCCGCATTAATTGACGATATTGTCGTTCATATTGAAAACGAGATTACAGAAGGAATGAAGACATCGGACATCTACCGCAAAGCCTTCTCCCTGCTTCGTAAAACGAATCGGCCGACTGCTGCCCGCTACAGTCTTAAAAACGCGCTCATGGAGTTGGGCCCGACTGGTAGGCCATTTGAGCGTTTCGTTGGTGAGCTTATGAAATCAGAGGGATTCGCCGTCGAAGTGGCAAAAATCGTTCCGGGAGTGTGCGTCAAGCATGAAGTCGATGTAGTCGGCACTAAAGGTGATAGGCATGTGATGGTTGAATGCAAATTCCACAACCAGTCGGGATTGCGATCGGACGTGAAAATATCTTTGTATGTACAAGCTCGCTTCGAGGACATCGAGCGTCGGTGGAAGAAGCAACCGGAGCACGGAGAGAAATTCCACGAGGTGTGGCTCGTAACCAATACTAAACTCACATCGGACGCAACTGACTATGCGAAGTGCGTTGGCATGACTGCAATCGGTTGGAGTTACCCAGCAGCCGGTGGTTTGGAAGCACTGATCGAACGGCACAATCTACACCCGCTTACATGCCTTACGCTCCTCAATCGTTTCCAAAAACAAGAGTTGTTAGGTGAGGGGCTTATTTTATGCAAGGACATTTTAGACAATCCTGATATTTTGCAAAAAATAGTTGGATCACCGGCGCGAGCTGACACAGTTATTAAAGAGACACGGCAATTATTAAAAATAATATGATTCAACCGGAACAGAGATCGCTTAATAGTTTTATGCAGGTCGGGCTGGTTGGATTTACAATGCTCGGCTTCTTGCTCACTTCGCTCAAACTTCCGGAATACGGTGTTATTGCGAACCTGATTTCAGAAGTTTTCTGGCTCTACAGCACGTATAAGGCGTGGAGAGATGCGGATCAAATCGGCATGTTTATCAATACGCTTATCGTGACAGCCATTCTCATTTTCGGAGTTATTAACTATTGGCTTTAACGTTCGCACTATGAACCACAAACATCACAACCATAAGCATGCAAAAGTGGTCGTCAAAGATTCGTCGAGCGCTGTTTACACCTGCCCCATGCATCCGGAGGTAGTAAAGAAGGAACCCGGCAAATGTCCCGGGTGTGGCATGGATTTAATTCCCAAGGCCGCATCGTCAAAAGAAAGTGCTGGAGAACATGCCGGGCACGATATGTCGAAGGTCAGCCATATGGATCACGAGTCAGCGATGACAAATCCACAAATGGCGAAGGCGATGGAGAGAGATATGCGCCGCCGTTTCTGGATTTCCTTGGCTCTTTCGATCCCGATATTTCTCTACTCTCCTGTGGGCATCAATTTTTTCGGACTTAATCTCCCAACCCCCATTCCAGCGAGTTGGATTCTTCTGATCCTCACGACTCCTATTGTCTTTTGGACTGGTTCAATTTTCATAACCGGTACCTACTACTCCCTGAAAGCCCGGAAGCTCAACATGGCGGTACTCATCGCTACCGGTGTCCTTGCGGCGTACCTCTTTAGCGTGCTTCTTACATTGATCCAGCCCGAGAGTGAGACTTTCTACGAAGCAGCTGCGCTCCTCGTTACCTTCGTCCTCTTCGGTCATTGGATGGAAATGAAATCGCGCCGGGGAACCTCTGATGCGCTGCGTGCGCTCTTTGATCTAGTGCCTCCGAAAGCGACGGTTGTCCGTAATGGGAAAGAACTCTCGATACCAAGCTCCGAGATAGTGCAGGGCGATATCGTCGTTTTGCGCCCCGGCGACAAGGTGCCGGTAGATGGAGAAGTGACTGAAGGCGGAACATCAATCGACGAATCGCTGGTGACCGGTGAATCAATCCCTGTCTCCAAAGCGAAGGGAGACAAAGTGGTGGGCGGTTCGGTAAATCTCACCGGTGCTGTGCAATTCAAGGCGACAAAAGTCGGTGCAGATACTGTACTTGCACAGATCATCAAAATGGTGGAAACCGCGCAGAACTCTAAAGCGCCCGGACAGAGAATCGCGGATCTGTGGGCAGGCAGATTAGTTGTCGTTGCCATCGGCTCTGGCACGGCCGCTTTTATTGGCTGGTATTTCTTTGGTGATGTAGGACTTCTGACTGCGCTTACCTTTGCTGTTTCGACCGTTGTCATTGCGTGTCCCGATGCCTTAGGACTTGCCACCCCTACCGCTGTTGCGGTAGGCACTGGTCTTGGCGCAAAGCACAACATTCTCATCAAAGACGCGGCAACGCTTGAAAATACGTCAAAGCTCACTGCTATCGTGTTAGATAAAACAGGAACGCTCACGGAAGGAAAACCCAAAGTCACCGAAGTCGTTTCTATAAATTCATACACCAAAGAAGATGTGCTTGCGTATGCTGCCGCGGTGGAGCGAAGCTCTAATCACCCAATTAGCCTTGCCATCATCGAGGAGGCAAAGAAGCGGAATGTGTCGATCGAGAAGAAAGTTGAAAAGTTTGAATCGATCGGCGGCCACGGCGTGCGCGCGCTTGCGGACAGCAGAGACGTCATTGCGGGAACCGAACGCCTCATGAAGCAAAGCAATATCGATCTTTCGCCACTTCAAAAAGAAATCAACCGATTGCTCGATACTGGGAATACCATAAGCATCGTGGCGATTGACGGCAAAGTCGCCGGAGCTATCGGCGTCGCCGATACGGTGCGTGATTCTGCAAAGAAAACAGTGTCAAAACTCAAAGAGATGGGCTTGGAAGTAGTCATGATCACGGGTGACCACGAACAGGTGGCTAAAGCGGTCGCCACACAGCTTGGCATCGAACGCTACTTCGCACAGGTGCTTCCGGAGGAGAAAGCAAAATACGTGAAGAAACTCCAAGACGAAGGCAAGTTTGTCGCGATGGTCGGTGATGGCATCAATGATGCCCCCGCTTTGGCGCAATCTGACATTGGCATAGCCATTGGGGCGGGTACTGATGTTGCAATCGAGACCGGTAACATCGTACTTATGAAGTCAGACCCGTACGACATCGTGGCCGCACTTCGCCTAAGCAAGGCGACTGTTACAAAAATGAAGCAGAATCTCTTTTGGGCCGCGATCTACAATGTACTTGCCATTCCCGTTGCCGCCGGTGTGTTCTACACATCTCTTGGCTGGTCCTTGCGACCCGAAATCGCCGCGCTCCTTATGTCCGCCTCCTCCATCATCGTCGCCACGAACGCGGTATTATTAAAGCGGGTTGAACCTCGCTTAAAAGAATAGATATGTGTTTTTCTGCCACAGCAAGTTTTACGGCCGCCGCAGTTCTCAGCACAACTGGGGTTGTGACGCTTAAAAAAGCGAAATCAACAAGTGAGCTCCCGCTTGCAAGCATTCCGCTTCTGTTTGGAATTCAGCAAGCAATTGAAGGAATTGTTTGGATTTCGTTTGGCTCGACGCTCCTCAATACTATTGCAGCCTACGGATTCTTATTCTTCGCCTATGTTCTCTGGCCTATTCTTGTCCCTATCGCGACTCTCCTCGTAGAAACACACCCGCTCCGAAGAAGGATATTGCAGGCATTTTCTGCCGTAGGGCTCGCGATAGGGCTATATCTTCTCTATTTTCTTGTTCTTGAGCCGGGCCAAGCACACATTCTCAATCAGAGTATTGCCTATGATTTTCGCCATGTATATGACCTTCTCTACGTTGCTCCCTACGTTGTTGTAACAACCGTAAGCGGAATGGTCTCAAGCCACAGAATCTTAAATCTCTTCGGCTTCACGGCATTCGTCGCCTTTTTAGTTACGCAGTGGTTCTACAACGTCAATTTTATTTCAGTGTGGTGCTTCTTCGCTGCGATCTTGAGCGTGTTCATCTTCTGGCACTTCAAGCAAAAATCTGTCGCCGAAAGGCGGGTCGAAACAGGTTAACAGATCATAAGCATTATGAATTAACAGAAATTCTATGAACATCACTCGTGCAATTAAGATAGGTTTGGCGTATATCAATATTACGTACGTGCTGTGCTACGGACTCTTAGGGTTGATACCGGCAATTCGTCCCACGCTTCTGCCGTACATCTTGCACTTGAATGTCGGGCCGGTTGAGAATATCTTCACGCTTCAGAACTTCGTCGTAAGCCTCATTCTCTGGAACATTATCGTGGGCGCGAGCATCGGGCTTGTCGGATTGCTCGCGCAATATATTAAGAATTAATCATAAAAATATGAAACCATCAAAATTAATGCATGTTGCGAGTGTGATTGTCGGATTTATTGGTGTAATCTCTTTTCTCATCGCGGCTTTTGGCGACCCGCAATCGGTTTTTGGTATTACTAAAGCCGACGCGCTCGCATGTTCTGCGATTCTTATCCTTATTGCCATTTGGACACAGATCGCAACTATCCACCACATGATGCTTGAGAAGAAGGGAGAAATGATCTAATGGATATGCAACACGGACATGAGTGCAGGATTGTAGGGATTGCCGGGGGTTCCGGGTCAGGTAAAACAACCCTTGCTATAGGGCTCCATAAAAAATACCCAAACAAGATTGCACTCATGCACCTTGATGATTACTTCGTAGAACCCGAGGATGCGCCAATCGTGAACGGCATGATCAACTGGGATGATCCCGCAACGATTCGATTTGACGACCTGTACCGCGATATCGTCTCTCTCATGCATGGGAAAGCGGTTACGGTAATGACCAAGAGCGAACTCTACAACCCGGGGTATGATCCAATTCGCCGGAATAAAATCCCGCATACCATAGAACCGACGTCAGTCATTCTCGTCGAGGGGTACCTCACATTTCACGACATGCACGTACGCGAACTCATGGCGCGAAAAATTTATCTCGACATTCCGATCGAAGAATCTTTGAAAAGACGCACAAAGGATGGTGACAAAGAGTACGTTCAAAAGATTCTCATTCCAATGCACAAGCAATATATAGAGCCGACCAAAAAATATGCTGATTTTGTTGTCGACGCCGCACGTCTTGGTATTGATGAGGTACGCGACGCCGTCGAGGCGAGTCTAAAAGACTGGCTTGTTTAATTATGATCACACCACGAATAAAATATATCTTTGCCGCATCGATACCCGTGTTTATTCTGCACGGCATTGAGGAATATTTCACTGGATTTTATACTCTTGATAAGTGGGATGAATGGATTTTTGGACTGTTGCCATTTACGTCGATTCATCAGGCGATGTTCGCAACCTTTCAAATGATGTTCTGGGTGCTCCTTGCCGTTGCTCTGCTGTTTCTCATTAGTGAGCGCACTCGTTTCTACGCACTTGCGCTCGTAGGAATAATCTTCGTTTTTGAACTGCATCACCCGATCAAGGCCTTATTCGCAGGAGACTACTATCCGGGGCTTGTCACGTCTCTCGTCTTTCCAATCCTCGCCTTTCTTTTTTGGAAAGAATGGATTAGGGTATTTATTACGTCACGTAACTCTGTATGAACCAAAAATACTTCAACATCGCAGTGGCAGTCGCGCTTATCGGAGGCACAATCGCCGCAATCGGCTGGTGGGTCATCCCGGGGCAGCAAATGTCACCTGTTACGGAGAGCCAGATCGTCGAACTCAAAAATGGCGACACATATGACCTTGTGGCATCTGCTGTCAAAAAGAACATCGGAGGCAAGACATACTCGATGCTTGCCTATAACGGTTCTATTCCGGGACCGCTTATCAAGGTCGCGCAAGGTGCAGAGGTTACGATCAACTTTACTAATAATACGGACATGAAAACCCTCCTACATTCACACGGAGTGCGGATGGATAATCCTTTTGATGGATCGCAAACCAGCCAAAAGGAAATGGAGCCCGGCGAAACATTTTCGTACAGACTGAAGTTTCCTGATGTCGGAATGTACTGGTATCACCCGCATGTACGCGAAGACTACCAGCAAGAGCTTGGACTCTATGGCGGGTATCTTGTAATTCCGAATTCTCAAGACTACTGGTCGCCAGTCAATCGCGAAATTCCACTTTTTCTTGATGACATCCTCATCGAGGATGGCAATATCCTCCTCAGCAAAAAAGGAGCTGACCGCACGCTCATGGGTCGATTCGGCAATGTGATGCTCATAAATGGCGATGAGGCGTACAAACTCGAAATGAAGGAGGGAGAGGTTGTACGCTTGTACGTCACGAATGTCGCGAATACCCGCCCATTCAACTTTGCGATTGAAGGAACTCGGATGAAGCTTGTTGGCGCAGATGGAGGCGCTTATGAGCAAGAGAGCTGGGCCGATAGTGTTGTCTTGGGGCCGTCAGAGCGCGCGATTGTCGAAGTGCTTTTCGACAATGCGGGAACATACGCGATCCAAAACAAAACTCCCGAAAAAACCTATGCACTCGGGAGCATAACCGTGTTGAATCAAGAGATCGAAGAGTCATATGCCGCGCAATTCGGGACACTTCGCTCACACGCAGAAACCATCGCAAGCATTGAACCTTATCGATTCCTCTTTGAGACAGCACCGGATAAGCGCATTGCGCTTTCAGTCGACATGACAGGAGGAATGATGAGCGGCATGGGAGGCCACATGATGTCGGACGGCACAATGATGGGAGGCATGAGTATGGGAGAAGTACCCGAAGGAGGAATCGAATGGGAAGACACTGATATGCAAATGATGAATGAGATGTCGAATGCCGAGATGGTTAAATGGCGGATCATTGATCAGGACACCGGCAAGAAAGATATGGATATAGATTGGACTTTCAAAAAAGGTGAACCGGTCAAGATCAGGATTTTCAACGATCCAAAATCAATGCATCCTATGCAACATCCAATCCATTTCCACGGCCAACGATTCCTCGTTGTCTCGCGCGATGGTGTGCCGCAGACGAATCTCGTTTGGAAAGATACCGTGCTCGTGAAGGCGGGAGAAACCGTCGACATCGTGCTCGATACATCCAACCCCGGTACTTGGATGGCGCATTGCCATATCGCGGAGCACCTCGAAGCCGGGATGATGCTTAAATATAGCGTAGAATAATGGGGTAAATTATTAGTAAATTTTGTAATCACTAAAACGTATGTCGTGTAAGACATGTGACGGCGATGTGGAGGGGTTTAAGTGTGATGTATGCGGCGCGGAGGCGAAGGAGCATGATGCAAATCACAAATGCGGCGGGGATCACTGCATGCCGAAGTGCAAGGCGTGCAGTGAAGCAGAGACGAAGTGTACGTGCTAATTAATTCGAGTGTTTTGGATCTTTGGGGGCTTCTTTCTTTGTAACCTCCTCGTGACGAAGATGTTCGTGCATGACAAAGGCCATGCGTTTAAATCCGGCATGCGCCTTTAGAATTTCCTGCTTTGTGGGCTCACGCCCAAGTACGTCGGCGAGCGCATCTTTGGTGAGTTCCATAAGATCTTCTTCCGTTTGAGGAACGGGTATTTTCTTCGTTAGTTTTTCTGACGGTGGTCGAGTCATCAGAGTTCCGCAACCTTTCTTGCATGCATATTTGCCGTTATCGTTTCCGTAATGTTCTTCCAGCTCCCACCATCCTTCTGAATGAGTGCAACACTCCTCACAAGGTTTTATGTGATTTTCATCGTACATATACCTTCCAGCCCCATCACACTTTTTACAATTTGATGTCACGGTTACAGTCATACCTTAAGGAATACCGCGAATCCAGCTGAAAATCCAGTGGAGACTATTCAAAGCTTCAAGGGGCCAGGCATCTAAAGGATGCGCCTATAGCCTATAGAAAGTAGCTCAGGCTCTTTCCGTAGAGCTTCGCCAAACGATTAAGCCAAATCGCTTCCACTCGCAACTCGCCCAATTCAATTTTCGATACCCAAGACTGCGAGCAGCCTAGTTTCTTTGCTACCTCTGTCTGGCTCAACCCAGCTTCGAGCCGAGCCTGTTTCAGCTTCTTTACGAACCCAGCCCTCTCGTTGGTATGAATAGACTTTCTCATACCTATAAGCGTGTATTCCGTATTGGGATATTCCAAAGTGGAATAATTATGTTAGGCTACGAATGTCAATCAAAGGCAAGAGTTGGTAACCCCCTTCGCATACCCTCGAACCTAAGTTAGAACACCAAGACCTGAGCCATATGATTAGAAAAATTCTTTACGGTGTTGGAGGTGTCATCGGCCTACTTTTTATCATCGGCATTTTCGCCCCTTCGCCGGAACCAGCGCCTGCCCAAGAACAGCTGCAGCAAATCTCGCAGACAGAAACTGCTACTGAAGCAACAACATCTGAGTCTGTCACAGAAGTGACATTCGTTACCGCAAAGACAGAGGCTACTGCGCCGAAGCAAACACCGTCGGTTACACAGACTCCCGCTACTCCGACTCAGTCCGCTCCACAGTATCAGTACTACGCAGTCACCGACGTTGTTGATGGCGACACGCTTAAGATAAACATGGGCGGCACAGTAGAAACGCTCCGACTTATCGGCATCGATACTCCAGAGACCGTTGATCCACGGAAGCCCGTACAATGTTTCGGCACCGAAGCATCCAACCGGGCAAAAGCATTACTGTCTGGTCAGAAGGTTCGCATTGAAGCCGACCCAACCCAGGACACGCGAGACAAGTATGGACGGCTCCTCGTCTACATCTACCGCGATGACAGCCTATTCTTCAACAAGAATATGGTCGCCGATGGGTACGCATACGAGTACACGTACGATAAAGCGTACAAGTATCAAGCGGAATTCAAAGCCGCTCAACTTGCCGCGCAGAATGCTGGTAAGGGTTTGTGGTCACCGACCACCTGCAACGGCAAAGCGGATCCGGTCGCGCAACCCTCCACCGGCAGCAAGTACTACACGTCCTCTCACTACAGTGCAAAGTACTACTACCCAGCGTCCTGCGACGGATGGAAGGGTCTGAGCGAGAGTTATCTAGAATCATTCGATACACTTGATGCATTGCTCGCAAAATACAGTCGCTCGCTTAGTCCGCAATGCCAGTAAGTCGTTAGTCGTCATCATCATCGAATATCGAGTCAGCCCTGGAGATCAGAAAAAAAATATTCTCGGTACGCACGGTGGATCCTCTGAAACACTATGCACGAGATTTGCGAACGCATCGGCAAGGTCGTCGTGCTTCTCAACGCCAAAGTGTACGATTTGCTGTATGAGTTGCTCCGCGCCCTCCCTCGGAAAGAGGATTTTGCCGCTCTTGATGAGATTCGCTGTGAGCACGAGACGACTACGCTTGTCTTGATTGCCCGGCCGCGTTGTCATCACGTTCCATATCCCTTCGTCCTTCAGTTGCTGCGGCAACGCTTTCTGATACGCAACATCTTCGATCACGAATGTTGGACGTCCCGTATCCTCTTCGCCATAGCTGTCGTCAAGCGTCTTGCACATTTCCACCGTTTCCGGGAATGACATACGCCTATTGATGATTTTCGGGAGAATATAAATCCGATACCCCTCCCTGAGTTCGTACAACAGCCCGGGCACCATAGCCGTATAATCCGCAGCGTCGTTTTTTGAGATGGCCGGGTCGATACCGATGCGAACCTCCTTGTGTGACGTGTAATTGTCGATGACCCGAATCGGTGCCGGTATGGTGTCGTAGTACTGTATCCATTCACGATGAATCGCCTGATCTTCAGCCGGTACAATGTGCAGCAGATACTCTCGCTGCCATGCGTACTCATTCGCCGCTTTCGATTTTTCCTCTTCGATGTCCGCCATCGAGGGATACTTGCCGGGCCATACGATGAGGCCCTTTTGTATCAGTGGGTACGCCTTGAATACGCCATTAATTCTCCCTTTATCGACATCCTCTTTGAGCCGCATGAGGAGCGAGTCCTCATGGAGCAAGTTGCCGACTATGACGAGTCGCGTATTGCGGTCGCCTGCGGGCACAACCTCTCCCGTGAGCCACTGGTAGGTTTTGTTGCGTCCCTCTCGCGTTTTCGTAGATGCGAGGTCCTCTAGGTCGTCGCCGACAATCAAGTCGGGACGATGCTGATTGTGGCGCAGACCGCGAATGCTCTGCTCGGATGAGACTGCCGTGATGCGAGCGTTGAGATTCGAGAACACGAGCGACGACGAACCCCACTCGTTATTCTCTTCTTGGAATGGACCAAGGTCGTTCTTGAGAAGTGCGTTGCTCTCAAGCTCGCGGCGCAAGTTCATCATGTGTTGCTTTGCCTGCGCTTGCGTCTGGCAGAGGATGAGCACGAATTTTTTCTGCTGTTCTCCAAGAATCGCCCACACCGGATACGAGGTCGTGAATATTGTCGACTTTGCCGATCCGCGAAACGCGACGACAAAAAGATTTTTGATGTCCTGCCGTTCGCTCAGGTGAAATAGCTCGCGTTGGAATGGCGCGGTCGCGTACTTCACATAGTGCGCGAAGTAGAAATGGAAGAACATGAAGTGGCTTTGCCGCGTGATCGCCGTTCGGATGCGGCGGTCGCGGAACATTTTCTCCGCAAGCTCTGGTGTAAGCCCGCTGTTGGACTGGTAATTCTCGTTGGTATTAATTTTGTTCATGGTCTTTTTTCTTATGACTAATTTCTTCCGCACCTTGCGCGGTATCCGCTTGTTCGATTGGTTGTTCTAGTGGCTGCTCGACGGATAACGAAGCAAGGCGCAGCGCTTCTTTAACGACAGCCTCTTGTTCGGGGGACAGCTCTTCCTGCGGTCCTTGCAAGATGCCGGTAATTTCGAGGCGGTCTTTGAATTTCGGGTGGCGTTTGCGAAGCCAGAACGCGATGGGAGGCCATTCGCCGTTTTTGATCTTGGAGAGCAACTGCGATTCGCTCATGTCGTTGACGACCGCCTCGCCGTCGGTGAGCGCCTCGTCCATCGTCTTAGCGAATTCAGGCTCTTCTTTGCGCCAGCGGTAGATGGTGTTGCGCGAGATGTCGACTTTCTCGCACGCGATTTGCACGATCGGGATTTTCCGAAGCTGCTCCAGAAAGAGGTTTTTGGTGCGGTCCTTTTTCATACCTTTGTCGCCTTGAGTCCGAACTCCCGCTCGAAGCGGCTGATAATGGTCTGGCAATACTCCTCGTCCCGCTCGATGAGGATCGACTTGCGCTTGCACTGCTCCGCGGCGATGCCGGTCGAGCCCGACCCCGCAAAGCAGTCGTACACCACACCTTTGATGTCGGAACTGTTGAGGACGAGACGGCGCAGGAGTCCTACCGGCTTTTGTGTCGGGTGCAGCGGGCTCTTGCTCGGCTTCGGATAGAAGAGGATGGATTTATCCTTCGCTTTCTTGAAGTCATGCGTGCCATGCCAGCCGTATGCCACTAGCTCATGCTGGGGAAGATAGTCTTTGCGCCCGACCACGACATGGTTTTTGATCCATACCAAGAGTTGTGCGAAGCGGATGCCTGAGCGCTCCATGCCCTCGCGCAGGGCAAAGAGCATCTTGTCGGAGTTGAAGATGTAGACGCTGTTCTTGCTCGCAAGATGCGGCACGACCGGCACAAGCCAGTCCTTCGTGAATTGCGCGTACTGCGATTCCGAGACGATTCCATCGTTGAGGATTCTCTTTTGTACCTTGATGTTCGTGAAGGATTCCTTGCTCTCGACGAATGCCACGCCATACGGCGGGTCGCTCAGAATGAGTGCGATCTTGGCCTTGCCGATGACGCGATTCACGAAGTCGGCATCGCGGGCATCGCCGCAGCCGAGTACGTGGTCGCCGATGCAGAAGACGTCACCGACCTTAATTGAGCTTTTTGGCTTTTGTGTGCGTGAGTGCTTCATATCGCTTGACGATGAGGTCGCAGAATATCGGCTCCAGTTCGACCAAGGCGGAGCGCCGCTTGAGCTGTTCTGCTGCTATTAAGGTGCTGCCGGAGCCGCCGAACGAGTCGAGAATGAGATCACCCGGGCGCGTACAGCGCCGGATGGCTTTTTCGTGGAGTGTGGGCGGTTTTGCCGTGGCGTGCTGGTAGTCCTGTCCCGCCATCCGCTTCACGAGCCAGATGTTGAGGAGGTCGAGGATGTCGTCGATAAGCCGGTTGCCGGTCGTGAGTTCTTTGTTGAACACCTCGTTGAGGTTGTCGATGCCCTTGGTGAGATGGGGTTTTCCGCGCACGCCGTACACGCAGGGCTCGTAGCATTTGTTGAACGCGACGCCGGGCGTCGGATTGTGGCCGTTCTTGATCCACATGCATACGCGCTTGTTCTCGATACCGAGTTCTCGGTACAACTCTTGAATAAGCCAGATGTACGATTCATCGCACCAATAGTACACATGCGTGTCGAGCTTGGAGACGGTGAGTGCGTTCTCGAGCGTTGTGCGGAGAAATACTTTGTACTCGGTATCGGTGCGCTTATCGTTCACCGTGCCGCCGTATGACTTCTTGCCGCCGATGCCTTTGTTGTAGTCGACACCGATGTTGTAGACGGGGTCGCTGTATATCATCGAGACCGCATCCTTGCCGACGAGTTTCTTTAGCACCGCTAGATCGGTCGAGTCGCCGCAGATGAGGCGATGCGTCCCGAGCTGGTAGAGGTCACCGAGTTTCGTTTTCGGCTTCGTGATTTTGGCGAGTTCTTTTTCTACGTCGAAGCCGTCGTCCTCGGTTTCGAGGTTGCCATCCCAAATGCTGGCGACATCGTCGTCATTGAATCCGATGTCGAGCAACAGCTCGAGGTCGAACGACTTGAGCTTGCTGAAGTCCCAGTCGCCACCCACCGCGTTCGAGGTGACGAGGTACCGCTCGAATTCCGCCTTGGTGAGTTTGCGGTTCGGGACGCGCACCTCGATCTGTTCCTCACCGCGCCCGAGAAGCTGAAGCGCCTTGAGGCGTTGGTGCCCCGCAATGATTCGGTTGTCCGCATCTATCGCGGGGAGTTCGACCAGGTTGAACATGCGGAGACTCTTTTTGAGATCCTCCATCTGCTTATCGCTGATAACACGAGGGTTGGCCTCGTAGGGCAGCAGGTCGTTGACCCGCCGCCGCTCTGTTTTCCAGGCTAGTTTTTGCATATGCCTTTATTAACGAGCTGTTAATAAATGCGTGGATATAGAAAATGCCTACTCCACACACGAAACAGGGAAAGTCCGAAGACCTCACTATCTCTTGCGCGAAGTAGGCATGGCCTGGAGGCGATACGCTACTCTACTTTTTACTACGCTGAACCCTTATTATACACCGTCCTGTTTCTTGGCAAGCCCTCTAAGCACGCGCTTACCGTTTTTGCTCTGGAGGAACTCCCGGGTATCCGGTCCCTCGAATATCGGAATGCCGCCCTTCGGGAGACCGATCAGGATCTTGTACCCCTTTTGTTCCTCTTCTTGAATCCAGCGCACCAGTTCAGGGTCCTGCCGAATCAATTGCTCAATGGAGATCTTGGCCTCGTGGGCGGATTCATCCGTCTGTATGGCCCCTGTCAACGGCGCGTACACCCGTCCCGGCTTGTTTTGAGTGAACGCCTGCTTGATTTTCTTGCCGACGGAGGTTGGGCGGTGAGGGGTCGTGTGGAGGGCTATATCGGTAATCTGTATGACCTTGTATTTGAGACCATCCTTGCGCTCGAACGGCTTGAGTTGCAGCTGGTACTCCATTTCTCTAGCCTAGCACCCCTTGCAAAAAAGTCCACTTGGGTGTATACTTGTTTATACCTATGATTAATAACCTCAGCGAGAGCGACAAGCAGGTCTATCTCCTCATCCGCAACCGCCTCGTCCACGGTCAGGAAGCGCCCACGCTGCGGGAAATCAACCAGGTGACCAAGAAGGCCTCCCCCCGCTCGGCTGTCTTGGCCCTCGAACGCCTTGAAGCGGCGGGGCTTATACGCCGCCTCGGCAGAAGGATTCGGCTCACGAGTCCGAGCCTCAATGCGAACACGTCCGTGTCCACGGTGAACGTGCCATTGGTGGGCAGTGTAGCCGCCGGTGCGCCGATGCTCGCGAAGCAGAATGTCGAGGCAGTGATTCCAGTCTCGACGGCGCTCGCGCGTCCCGGCTCACGGTACTTTCTGCTCCGTGTCGTTGGTACGTCAATGAACCAGGCGAGAGTGGGCGGCGTGAGCGTCGATGACAGAAGCATCGTGCTCGTGCGCCAGCAGGAATCCGCAGACGACGGCCAGATCGTCGTCGCGCTCATTAACGACGAAGCGACCGTAAAGATATTGGAACGAAAGAACGGCGTGGTGATCCTCCGCCCGAAGTCGTCCGATCCGCACACGCCGATCGTATTAACAGATAATTGCAGCATTCAGGGTGTGGTGGTGGGAGTCTTGCCACCCGACCTGTACTAAAACGTATGGCTAATTACCACGTCACGAACCCCAAGGGGTCCGATGTTTGGAAGGTTGTAAAAGAAGGAGCTGATCGTGCGTCCGCGACTGCGGATACACAAAAGGAAGCGGAGAAAATCGCCAAGGAGTTTTCCGGTAACTCCGGTGGTGGCGAGGTACGGATTCACAAGCCGAATGGCGGACCTATCCGCGACAGCGACACTGTTGCGCCTGGTCATGATCCGAATCCTCCTCGCGACAAGAAGCACTAATAACGATATGGCGGCGCGTCTTAACATACCCGAGCAGGTCAGGCTTAAACTCTGGGTCCATTCCGGAGGCCGTTGCGAGTTCCCAAACTGTAACGAGCCGGTTTGGCGCGATGACACTACTCAGAAGGAAGATAATTTCGCCCACATGGCGCACATTGTCGCGGCGAGTCCGAACGGTCCACGCGGAGATGAGGAGTTATCGTCCGAGTTACAAACCGATTACGACAACCTCATGCTCGTATGTCTCAAGCATTCGCGCCTCATAGACGGGCGCAATGCGGAGTCCTATACGATTGAGCAACTACGGAGCTACAAACAAAAGCACGAGGAGCGTATCCAACGCCAGACAGCCATCGGCGTCGAAGGTCCTACTGCTGTGCTCCGGTTCAATGCACCGATCGGCGATCGGCGGGTTGAAATTGCACCCGCCGATATTTTTCCGGCAGTTCAATCGCGTCCTTTAGCGGATGACAAGGGCGTATGGCTCGACTTCAGTCACAAGGCAGGTAGAGGCGACGAAGCGTTTTGGACGCAATTCGCGAGTGAGGTAACAGAACAGCTCCGGCAATCACTACGTCGGGGTAATGATGGTCTGTTGTATAGCCATCTGTCGGTGTTTGCACTCGCGCCGATACCCATTCTCGTGCATCTAGGCAACCAGTTGGGAAACATTGTGCCAGTAGACCTCTATCAAAAACATCGCGACACCGATGACTGGAAGTGGAAAGAGGAGCCAGCGGAGGACGATTTTACATTTCGCGTCACCCACACTGAGGGCGCGGACCACAGTAAAGTAGCACTGGTACTCTCGCTCAGCGGCAAGAACGGTTCGGAGATGTATCGTCCTATTGTCGGCGACGCGCCAGTGTATGAGATAGAAGTGGATGGTGCCAACCCAGGTTTCTTGCCTTACAAATCCCGCCTCGAAAAATTCAGAACAACATATCGGCAGGTGCTTAGCGAGATAGGAGCGAAGTACGGCGGCAGCACTATCTACTTATTTCCCGCGATACCAGCTCCGGTCGCGGTGCTGTGTGGCAAAGAGTTGCTCCCCAAGGCCGATCCGACCATGCGCGTATATGACAGAGACCAGGGTGTTTTCGTTCCCACATTAACCATTAATTAAAAAAACAATATGACACCAAAAAAATATTTAGAAGAGACACTCGCTTCGCAGGATCTCACTCCGCGTCAGGAGAAAGACCTCCAGTTGCACAAGGATGAGATTACTAAATTCCTGCGCACGGAGTTCGGCGACACGCCGCACATAAAGTATGCGGGTTCGTATGAGAAGGGCACGATGATCAGCGACCGTTACGATCTCGACATCGTCTGCTATTTCCTCAGTGGCGACTCCCGCTCGCTAAAAGACATTCGTGAAGATGTTGCCAAGCGATTGCGTGAAAAGTACGTCACGCGCCCAAAAGCGTCGGCCGAGCGCATTCTTGATCTCAAGGGCGCGGCCGCGCCGGGCGACTTCCACATCGACGTCGTTCCTGGCCGCTTTATAGAAGGCACTAAGGATGTGTTCCTACACGTCCAATACGGTGAGCAGGAGCGCATGAAGACGAACCTCAAGACGCATATCGACTACATTACCAACAGCGAATGTGTACCGGTCATCCGGTTGATCAAGCTCTGGGCGCATCGCAATCGTCTCCAAATCAAGACGTTCATCCTCGAGCTCTTTGTCGTTGAGGCCCTCAAGGGCTCGCGCAGCAAGAGCGATCTCAAAGAGAGTTTCTTGGGCGTACTCGATGCGTTCGAGAGTGAGTTTGAGACCTTGCAACTCGTCGATCCCGCGAACACCAACAACGTAGTATCACAACTGATGCAGCCCGCCGAGAAGACTAATATTGCGCGTGCTGCAGCCAACGCACACAAAATGCTCGATGGCGTAGACGACATTTCCGTCTGGCAACAGGAGTTCCGCGAAAGCGGCCCTACTACTAAGTCGGCTACGGCTTCCGGCACAGCATCCGCAGCTGCCGGTGCAGCGTACGCAGCCGGCAGCTCCTTCACTCCAACGCGCCAGTGGGGCGACAGCCATGATCACCAAGGATGAAGTCACATGGCTCCAAACCAGCTACCCACTTCTCACAGTTAATGCTGACCATACGGAGATAAGCGGCGAGATTGTGTTCGCCGCCGCTTACGACAAGGCGACAGATACTTTCACGCCGCTCACGCAGTCCGGACAAACTGGAGTGGGTGTTGTGCTCCGCGGTGCGTACGAGATATCGATTAAGAAGGGCAGAAACAACAAAACCCTCCCAACACTTCAGGTACTCGGCGATAAGGTCGAGCTCATACTCGATAGGCATTTCTACGGAACCGGTCACGCTTGTTTGTGTGGGCCCGTAGAAGAGGTGGAGCGCATGAACGCTGGATTTTCTTTCCCCGTGTATCTCGAGCAACTGGTCTACCCATTCTTGTATGGACAGCGGCATTACGACTTGCACGATGAGTGGCCCTGGAATGACTATTCACACGGCTCGGCAGGTGTATTTGAGTCTTACCATCGTTCAGGCAGCTCTCGCGAACACGTGGAAATCTGCATACGCAAAATGCAGGCAAATATGATCGAATGGCCGCGCGTGCAAAAGTTGCTCTCCGGCCAAGAACACATCAATGGGGCAACTAATTGCGTGTGCGGTCCGCGACACAAAATGAAGGCCCATCCTGCCGTGTGGTTCGGTCTGTTCAAGCTCCGTCAGGCAATTGCCACACAAGACCTTTCCCTTGAAAAGACAGAGCAGCAACAAAGCGAGTCAACCAAATAGTGACACGGTCACGTCACATTCCTGTGTCACTTTTGTAACTTTCCAAAAAAGGGACGCGACCGAGCGGCCCAAGCCTGTTATATTAAAGGTCCCTCCAGAAACCCTTACGGTGTCTCACCTCATGGGGTTACAGACCGAACGGGGGCACATGCGCGCTTAGCTCAGTTGGTAGAGCAACCCCTTTACACGGGGAAGGTCGGGGGTTCAAGTCCCTCAGCGCGCACCACAGACGTTTCTATCTCGACGGATCGACAACTGGCGATGATGCCGCGCGATGCGCATTGTATTCGACGACCTTCTCGTCGATGCGATTGAGCATCTCGTCGAGTTTCGCACGATCGAGCACCACAGGCGGTCTCGTGGGTCCCGCTGCCGAGCCCCCGAGTGTGGTGAGCACATCGACAAAGACACTCGCCGCAAAGACAAGCACACCCACCATAGCGACCGCGGCACAGAGCAAAAGGCCATGCCAGAAGATCTCGCCGAGCGGGCGCATGTACTCCGGCTCATGCCGGTACGTATACAGTTCCTTTACGCGTTTGAATGTGCCGAATGACATCATAAGGATGGTGCAAGCGTCATAATACGGATTCGCATCGACAGGCTCCACGTGCGTCCGCTTCCCGATGCGTCGCGTGCGATGTCGAGCTGTTCAATTTGCGAGGCAAGCGGGAGATGCTCGTAGAGATCGAGCGCGCGCATCACCGCCGCGTACGAGCCGGATGTATTCACGGAAAACGCGACGGGCTGCACCAGCTCCCCTGTCGGAAGCTGCGCACCGCTTTCGGCCTGTGCGCCCGCGACCGTCACCGTGAGCCCGGCGCTTGTCCCCGCGCTTTCAAGGAGCTCGACGACCGAGACCACATCGAGCTTTGCAAACGCGTCGAGTTTCGCGCGCTCGTCTTCTGTCTCTGC
This sequence comes from uncultured Candidatus Saccharibacteria bacterium, assembly GCA_964545165.1. Lineage (GTDB taxonomy): Bacteria > Patescibacteriota > Minisyncoccia > Phycocordibacterales > UBA2100 > UBA10103. The sequence continues at coordinate 45,347 of CAZJEQ010000001.1, read as the reverse complement.
GATCACGGCAGCCACCCGTTGCGCATACGCACTTCGATCACTTTGCTGTTCGCGATCTGCCGCAAACGCCGCGCGTGTACGCGCTTCTTCGCGAATCGCTCCCGCCTGATAAACCACCAATGCTAAAAGCGCGATGGAGCCGAGCAGCGCAAACCACGAGAGTGATGCTAGGTGTCGCATAGATTAAAAGGTTGCGGTGATGCTCGGAATAGTAAGTGTGGCGGAGAAATCGCCGCTTCCGCCACCCACGAGCGCGCTCACCGGCACCGACACCGTTGCAAAAAGCGGATCGGCTTCCAGAGCATCGCGATACGCGGCGATTTTATCGCGCGCGGCGACTCCCGTGATCAGCATCTCTGCGCTCTTACCTGTGCGCGGTGCGGAGTATACGAAATGATCCAGCGTGACACCGCTCGGCCGATCAGCAATGGCGGCTGAGATGAGCGCACGCGGCGACGTTGTCGCGGCGAGCGTCGGCATGAATTGCGTGATCAGCATCTGCGTGCGCGCCACCACCTGTGGGTTTTGCGCGTGCTCAGCGCTCACAGCATCGCGTATAGGGGGCGCGGCGAGCGAGATCGCGAGATAGCTGGGTACGAGCGCGAGCGCGAGCAAGAGTGCGGTCGCCGCAATCGCAATTGCCGTGGCGATCACAAAGCGCGCGCGGTATTCGCTGGCGATTTTCTTCTGAGCATCAAGTGGCAAGACGTTGGCCATAGTTAGTGTGCGCGCAGTGCGAGACCAACGGCGGTCGCATACTGGAGCGAGATGTGTCGATCAATCGGCGGAATGTATGTATCGAAGGGCGCGACATGTCGCCAGCACTGCCCTATTTCGACCGGGGCCTGGACCCTGCTTGCCACGTAGTCTGCCAGTCCGCGAAGATTCGCATTGCCGCCGACGAGCATCACCTTGCCCACGGCGGTGACTCGATCACCCCGATCATTCTTGCGCGTATCCCAGTACCGATAGTGACGTGCAATCTCATCGGCAAACGCGCTCACCGCAGGCAAAATCGCGTCGCGTGCCGCGGTGCGCTGGGCCTGTGCATCAACACCCTCATCGAGCTTGAACTGTGCCGCCTCTGCCTCGCTCATGTGCATCGTGTCGATCAGCGCGCGATTAATCGCATCACCTCCGACTGGCACTGTGGAGGTAAAAATCGGCACGCCGCGTTTGAGGACGGCAAAGCCAGTGCGGCCGCGACCATAATCAGCTATAAGCGTGACAGGCTCATCGGGTGCGCCGGAGGAGACCGCGCGTGCAATAGAGCGTGCCTCGACTTCGAGCGAGAGGAGCGTCATGCCCGCCTGATCAAATGCGGCGGTATACGCTTCTGCGATGTCTTTCGGGAATACCACCACACTGATCTCTTCCTGCTCATTGCCTTCTGCCGGAATGAGCGAGTAATCGTAGACCGCAGCAGTGGGCGCAATCGGCACACGACCCTCGAATTCGAATTCGATCATGCGCAAGACCTGGGTGCGCGGTGTCGCGTGCGGGACGAGCATGCTGAAGACGTACGCGGCTTCTTCAGGAAGCGCGCCATGCGCCGCGCGGACGCCCTTGAGCTGTACGCGCACCGCCTTGAGCGCCTCGGCAAGCGCTCCCACATTCTGTACGGCACCGGCCACGACGACGCCGCTCGGGAGCGGTACCTCGCCGTAATTATCGACATGGTACGACTCGCCCACCTGCTTGAGCACGAGCCACTTCACTGAAGAGTCCGAGATGTCGACACCTGCTGCTGGCGGCATCAACAGCTGCGGCATCGGGAAGGCGCGCGCCATGATACGCGAAAAAGCTCGACCATCGTCGCCAATCTTCCGCGCGAAGGAGAGATCCATCGCACAATTATATCAGTCGCGCATCGACTCTCGCTTTACTTGAGGCGCGTACCAGGTGTCACATCGCGCTCGGGAACGATCAGCGCAAGACCTGTCTCATCGCTGGCCGCGAGCAACATCCCCTGACTTTCCACCCCCTTGAGCATGCGCGGTGCAAGATTCACGATGTAGGGGAGTTTTTTTCCAACCAGCTCTTCTGGCGTCTTCCATGCAGCAATACCTGAGACGATGGTGCGCTGTCCGAATGCGCCAAAATCAATCGTGCACTTGATGAGCTTGTCGGTCTCGGGCACCTTTTCCGCGGCCACGATGAGCCCAATGCGGATATCGAGCTTCGCAAAATCTTCGTATTGAATTTCCGTCGGCTGTGGTGCCTCTTCCATATCGCTACTCTACACGTCTTGTATGCATATCCAAATACCGCTGCAAGGTAAACGCTGCGGCTGACGCATCATCATGATTCGTGCCAGAGATTTCCCCCGCCCCGATGGTGCTTCCCGCCTCGCGGGCCCATACAATCGTCACCTGTGCGGCGGCACCGAGCTTCTCCGCAAATTGCTGTGCAGCTTTCGTCACCGGATTCTCGCTCCCTTCGAGCGTGCGCGTATCGCCGATCACAATCGCCTCCGCTTTTTCTGCGGCAATCATGGTGACCAGTGTGGTGACGGCTGAGGCATCATTGGGGATGGTTGTACGTGGAAATGCGATCGTGCCCTCAACATTTGAAGCAGCCGTGCCGATGCGTTTTGAGCCGTAATCGATTGCAAAATATTTCATCCTTCCCTTTCTACGCGAATAACATACTGAACGCAATGTGCACAGCAGCAACTCGTTGCGCAGGAACGTGTGAGCACGGGTTGTGAAAGGGAGGGATTCACGAGCGCAGCTTGGAAGTTTTGTATATCTCGGGCTCGAAGGGCTCGAGTCGCACGATGCGCACACGAAGACCCGCAGCTTCCAAATCCTGCGCGAGGTGCGCGACGTATTCCCCTTCCTGATCGTATCCCAATGCAATAATCTCCGGCTGCGCAGCGATGATATGCGGCAGATATCCTTCGCTGTCTCCCAAGACTGCCTCGTCGACAAGATCGCTTGCTGCGACAGCGGCACGACGCGCTTCTTCACGTCTGCGAGGCGCGGCACCCTTAATCCGCGCTGCTACCGCGTCGCGTGCCACAGAGACGATGAGGTGTGGCTCAGGTGCGAGCGCACGCGCCTGTCGAAACAAATCGAGATGTCCTTCGTGCACCATATCGAAGGTCCCGAAGACCATGATGCGCGCCATATGGTTATGTAGCTGCCGCGTCTTCGCGATTGACGCGCGCGAGCATGTAGAGCGCGCCAAGGAGCATCATCGAGCCGACCCACTGTCCGAGATGCAGACCGAGCACGGTCCCCGGCTGCATGGCGCCCACGATGAAGTACGCATTGACGACGACTGCCGCAAACGGAAAGCCCAACTCTGCGATCGTGGCAATCGAGGCTTTGGTGTATTGGAGTCCGTAGTAATAGAGAAAGAGCGAAAACACGCCAGAAGCGAGTGCGATGATAACGATAAAGAAATAGTCGGTCGGTGTGACGGTACTCCATACCGGAAAGGTACCCTGCACCAGATTGAGGATTCCCAAGAAAATAAACGCGATGACGAAGCGCAGCGCGGTGAGCGTTTGAAAGGCAGCCGTGCGCAGAACAAATTTGCCCACTACCGTGCACGCACCCCAGAGCAGCGCCGCCGTGAGCGCAAGAAGTACACCGATGGTGTTGGGATTGAAGGCTTCTCCCGCGTAGAGCTGCGGCACAAGCGTCGGGAAGCTAATCAGATACGTGCCACAGAGCGCGACCGCGGCCCAAATCCAAAAATTGCGATGCATGCGCTCACCGAGGAAGACGCCAGCGAGCACGATGGCGATGAGCGGCTGGATTTTCTGCAAGAGAATCGCGACAGATGGATTCACGTAATGGAATGCCTGGGTAAACGCGATGGAAGCCAGCGCGGAACCGCCGATGGCGATCAAGAGAATTGCACCCCACTCCTTTCGCGAGAGTTTCTTGAGATCTGATCGCATCCACCAGAGAATCGGCAGTGCTATCAGCACATCTACGAAGTGCTCGGCAAATACTATGAAATTCGAAGAGAGTCCCTCTGTGAGATGTGCGCGAAACGGCGCATCCGTCGCCCACAGTATGGCGGCGAGAAAAACGAGTACCGGGCCCCAAGCAGCAAGCTTTTGTCGACTAAGCATGCAGGCAGTATACCCTTCAGATTTTCAGCAGAGAATCTGCTGAGTTATGCCCAACGTCACACCCCTGCAGGGGTCTGTCCGGGCATGACTCTAGAAATTCCCTGGTGAGAATTTCACGGTCACGCGCAGGCGCTCTCGAGTGCCGCGGCCGCAGCCTCACTCCCCTTGTTGGCGGTGCCACGCGAGCGCACGCGTGCCTGCTGTAGTGTATTTGCAGTAATCACGCCAAATCCGATCGGCACATTCGTGCTCAGCATGAGTTGCATCAATCCGTTTGCAACTGCCTGTGCGAGATATTCGTCGTGCTTGGTCTCACCTTTCACGATGCAGCCGAGCGCGAGTGCCGCATCGAGCTTGTGACGCTTGATGAGCCGTGCACATGCAAGCGGCAGCTCGTAGCTCCCCGCTACATGCGATACGTGCACGTGCGCATCTTTGACACCCCAGGCGCGAAGAGTTTCGCGCGCGCCATCGAGGAGCGCCGTGGTGATATCTTCGTTGAATCGCGCGACGGCAATGCCCACGCGCAGCTTTGACCCATCGCCTCTCGTGGTGCGCTGCGTCGTGTGTGCGGTGCGTCTCATGCGCCGTACGCTAACGCTTTTTGAGGAGCGCGTCCAGGTAACGAGCCAAGAGGTCGACTTCGACGTTGACCGCGCTCCCTTTCGCGAGCGCACCGAGCGTGGTGTGTGCAATCGTGTACGGAATAAGCGCGACTGAAAAATTCCCCGCTGTAACCGCGGTCACGGTAAGCGCGACGCCGTTGATGGCAATCGAACCTTTCTTGGCAATGAAGCGCGCAAGTGTGCGTGGCACTTTGATGGTGAAGACATTTTCCTCAATGCGCGCAATCTCGGCACGCGCATCGATGTGTCCCGCCACAAAATGTCCATCAATGCGACTCCCCGCCGCGAGGGAGCGCTCGAGATTGACCGCATAGCCCGGTGCAAAGTGAGTCGCCGTCGTCTTCTCAAGCGTTTCCTGCATGTACTCGACAGAGAAGTTTCCCTCGCCAATCGCCACCACCGTGGAGCAGATCCCGTCGATCGAGACACTCTGCCCTTTCTTCAGACGCCAGCCGCTCGGCGTAGTAAACGCGACCGCGAGATGCGCGCCACGCTTTTTTATTGCCGTCACCTTCGTGATGGCTTCTACAATCCCGCTGAACATAATTATGCGGAGAAATACTGACGCACCGCCTGCACATCTTCGGCTATCGCGTTCCTCAGATCAACATCGGCGTGGAAGGTTTCTGTGTCGCGGATTTTCTTCTCCAGCGTGATAGCGATTTCTTTGTCGTACAAATCACCAAAGAAGCTGAGGATGTGCGCCTCGAGGACACCGCGCGCCGGATCGGCAAAAGCAGCGGCGAGATATTCCACTGCCCCCACGCTCACCCGTGCCGCATAAATGCCGTCGGCATCGCCCTCCGTCATGGGGATATTCACGGTCGGATACCCGAGCGCCGAGCCGCGCCGTGCCCCTTTCTGTACGATTCCCCGATACTCCTCTGATGAGCTCATGCGACCACTCTATCAAATGCGTTGACAATAAAAGCCGCGAGTGGAAGTATCCTCGCAGACACAACCGTCCCTTCTGAGATAGTCAAAGAGGGCTACGGCTGCCGAAAGCACGGAGAAATACCATGAATGCTACCCGGATCCAGCGGTCGACTCCTTTCGACCCCGACCTGCTCGAGCTGCTCGTGACGGGCAGCGTTCTCATCATCTGCGTCATTTCGACGATAACGGGCTTCGCAGAGAAGAACCTGCTGCCGCTCTGTGTGTTGCTGCTTGGCATTGGGATACTCATAGTATTCATAAAGAATGCGGAGACATGGCATCGACGAACGTGGTACACACCTGCCAAACGGTGCCTGCAGACGATCGTCGTCATCGCCACGATCGCCAGCCACTTTTGCTTGCTGCAAGTGCAGCGCGGCAGCTATCGCGTGATCGAACACGATGCGGGACAAGTGGACATTCGATACGCTTCCGGTGCGACACTCACGTGGTTCAATCCGTTTACGGAGACGGTGTTCTTCTACGACGACACCGTCCGCACCTCAAAGGGCTGCGCGGCCATCACTCGTGACGGCCGGCACATCCAGGCGGCGGTGCGCGGCTCCTTCAAGATACTGAGTGAAGATGCAGCAATCATCGCTCACCGCGTTGCCGGTTCGCAGGAGAACCTCTCGAGCAACGCCGGTGACGCACTCTGCGCTGCGTTCGTCGAGGTGATCAAGGCCTACCCCATCGAGAAGATGCCATCGGACCTCTTCCTCGGCTCGCAGATGCAGTACACGAATGCTACGGCAGCGCGCAGCTGGGGCCTCGAGCCGAATGGCAAATTCACCGTGCAAGACATGGTGCCCCACGTGCTCGGCCGCAGTCGCGACCGCTAGAGGTCACGCACAAGGCACTACAGATATAATCGGCGGCGCGACCTCACGGATCGCGCCGCTCTGCTTTTAATTGATTTCGATATCAATGTGGCGCACATTCGGAAAACGCTCGCGGATGCGTGACTCGATCTCGTCGATACGCTTACCGATGAGACGCGGAATTCTATCTGCATAATCGACGTAAAACTTCTTGAATTCCTCGTAGTTGTCTTTGATCTTTTCGTAATCATTTTTGAGCTCATCCATTTGGTGAGCGGCATGGAGAAGCGCGGAGCCGTTGAATTCCACTTCGCATTTAATGCGGTACACACCGATATCGAGTACCGTCGATTTGAAATCGATCACGCGCTCGATCGCAGGATCTTTGACAAGCAGATCGATGATGTCCGCGCGCTCTTTCTCGGGAATCGAGCGGCCGATGAGATACTGACGATTTTTGATAATGAGGACCACCGCCGCAATAGCGAGGAGTATACCGATCAGTATCGAACCATACGCGTCCCAGGTCACGCTCTGCGTCATGTATGAAATCGAGATTGCCGCCGCCGCGATAGATACACCGATAACGGCGATGCCATCTTCGAGGAAGACCGCGAGCGTCGTTGGATCCGCATGATTGAGGCGCTCGCGCCACGAAAATCCAGGGTGCGATTCTCGAAGCGCTCGCGCAGCGACAGTGAGCGTCCAGAATTCAATGACGAACGCGATAAAGAGCACCGCGAAGGTGAGTATGTCGATAGTAACTGGCTTCGGATGCTGCAGGCTCGTAATGCCATGATAAATCGTCACGCCAGCGCCGACAAAGAAAATACCGCAGGCGGAAATGAGCGCCCAGAAGAATCTCTCGAATCCATAGCCATACCCGAATTCCTCATCGGGCTTTTTGCGCGAGCGGCGCAAGCCGATGAGAAGGAGCGCCTGGTTGAGGGTGTCGGCAAAGCTGTGTACCGCCTCGGAGAACATCGCGCTCGAACCAGAAGATACCGCGACCGCCCCTTTGATGAGCGTCACGGTCGTATTGCCAACAAGGGCTGCGATGACCGGTGTCATCCCCTTTTCGCCAGATGCCATATCGATACTCTATCAAATCACTGCCTTCAATACTGCGGAGAGGGAGAGATTCGAACTCTCGGTCCCTTGCGAGACTCCTGTTTTCAAGACAGGTGCGATAGACCACTCTGCCACCTCTCCTCCGTGCCATCGTTGTAACACGTACGCACGAAAAGCGCATGCTCAGAGAGTGCGATGCTACAATTTGGCCAATGCCGGGTGAAAACACGACGCTGCGTTGGAGTGCGTACGAGCACGAGCATATCGAGCGCGGCAGCGATTGGTATTGGGCGCTCGGCATCGCCTCCGTGTCGATTGCACTCACGAGTATCTTGCTACACGACTTCCTCTTTGCACTTCTCATCCTTATCGCCGCCTACACCATCGCGCTCCTCTCGCGCACACCGCCGGAGATCGCGCAGTTTGAGCTCTCCGACCGCGGCTTGCGTATCAACGGTCGCCTACACCGCTTTGAAGAAATCATTTCGTTTTGGGTCGAGGAAGAGCATCACAAGGGTCGGCCGCTCCTGCTTATCGATACAGTCAAATTCATGTCGCCGAATCTCATCATCCCCATCGAGCACATCGATCACGATCTGATACGCGCGTATTTGCGCGAACGATGCGAGGAGGTGCCCATGCAAGAGCCGCTCTCGCACAAGATTTTTGAATTTTTGAATCTGTAGCTAGCGCACAACAACCGTCGTTGAGGCACTGCGCACATTGCCGCCGAGCGTCTCGCAGCGCAGTACCATCGTCATAGAAGCGGTGAGCGGCGGCGTCTCGGCGGTACCGCTCGTTGCGGTTTGGCCAGCATTAGCAGCGGTGAATGCGCTCGATTGCGGGCTCGAGATGACGCACGATTGCATACCAGTGCTCACCCATCCCACGGTCGATTTCTCACCGGGCGCGACCGATTGTGGACGAGCGACGAGCACGATCGTTGGTCGTACGATTTGTACGCTACACGTGTCGGTCTTGGCCTGCCCCTGCGTATTTACACACGCAACACCAAACGAGATTGTCGTGCTCGCCGTCGGTGCCGTGAGTGATGCCGTACCGGAGAGTGCACCGCGGGTCGAGAAATTGCTACCGCTTGATGTTGCGGAATTGCCACACGCATAGGTAATCGAAATGGCCGTGCCAGCATCTGCGATAGATGGTGCGCAAGAAATCTCCGCTGTCGGCGCGCCGGTCGGTGTCGTATCCGGCGTCGTGGTCGCGCCTGGTGTGTTCAGCTCACAGGTCCAGCCGGTCACGCATTGCACGGCATTGCCCAAGGTCGATGTCGTTTCATTCCACGTGCCCGAGCAGGCTGAGGCTGGCGGCATCTGCGGTGGAGGTGGGCACTGATTCTGCGGCGCACTTACGCACTGATTGCCGTTGCAGCCGTACTGACACGTCTGCACCACCTGATCCACACACTGCGCATTGCGTTGATACTGCATACCGTTTTGGCAGTACAGAGAGACGCCGCATGTGCCTGGCTGCTGTGGAATGCTATTACCGATCGGTGGCTGGTATCCCGGCGGCGCACCGTTGCGCGATTGCTGCTGATTGCTCGCGGCCATCGATCCCATAAAGCCCGTCAAGAATCCCTGAACTCCAAGCTTCATTGCGTCATCGCTGAGCCAGCTCGAAGTCGAGCGCGGAGTAGTTTGCGTTTGTGTCGTCTTCGTAGTGGTCTCGGTCGTATCCCTCTTGCCGGGCGGCGGCGCTTCTCTACCAGGCGGTGGTACTTGTGGACCAGGGTTTGCGTCCGGCTTATTGCCCCCACGATTCGGCTGTTCGCGCCAGCACACATTGCCACCTGCATCCGCTTCGCACCGATAGCCTTGCAGGAGCAGCGATCTGTATTCGGCATCGTTTCTCGGTAACGCTTTGCAGACCCCACCTGAACATGATGGGTTTGTCCCCACACCTGGCGGAGGCTCTGCGCCTGTCCAATTGCCCTCAACTTTTGGCAAATTCTTCGCCGCTTCTTTCGGGTTTGTACTTCCTGTCTCTTTTGCATTCGCCGGAATGCAGGAATCCGGATTTGCTCCTGGCTGACCACAGACCATGCTCGCCCCAAAAGTATTTTCTCCGACAACCTTCGGTGTGTATGGGATCCCGTCGGGGCTGGCGGCAGGACACTCTCCATCTACTTGCCCGGACAGTCCGCATCCCACTACCGCAGAAATGCTGGACTGGCTCTTACCGAGGATCGATGATACGCGTTTCAAATTTTCAGTCTCGGTGACGAGACGCGCATTCTCGGCTTCGACTTTACTCCTCGCCTCTGGCGGATCATTCGCCATGCTTCTGATAATTTCGAGATTACTCTTGATCTGCGCGTCATTTTGGCGGATTTGCTCCTGCTGAGCACTTTTTATCAGATCCTGGTCACCCGATGAAAGTTTGTTGTAGGAGTCAAATGAGCCTGACTGCATCTGCTGCAACGCTTTTTGAAGATCAGGACTTTCCTTGATTTGGACAAGTGCGGCATTCACTCGAGACTTCGCAGCGAGTAGAGAGCTAAGCGTTTGGTCGCTCATGCTCGCCGTGTCGAGCGCAATGCATTTACCAGATTCGTCACATTGTCTTACCGCGCACTTGTTAATAGCAACATACTGCTGATCAATTTCTCCATTGCTTTTTACTGCAAGATCTTTCGCTAAAACCTTTGTGACCCCCTTCGCTATGGATATGTCGTAACGACAGCCGCGTACGCATGCAGTCTGTACGCTCTCATCTTTACTGCTCGGCTCTTCCGCTCCCCCGATTTCACTCTTCTCTTTATTTTCGATCGGGGCTTTGCATCGTTCGTCGCCCGATAAATTCGCAAGAAGTGGTGTTACCTGCAGAGGCTCGCCTTTTGCTTCATTGGGCTCAAATGTCGTATCAGCAGCCAGGGTTGCCGATGCTGTTTGCGCCAGCGGATCATTAGGGACGATGGCATGGACCGCGTATGCGATGGTCGAGAGGACGGCGACGAAGACGAGTGCAGCAAGTACCGAGGTACCACGTGTGAAATCGCCTCGCCGCGAGTTGATCATCGCTCAATCATGCGCCCTCGCAGGCCTATCGACAATTAGAGAAATGTGGAGAGTGCGATCTTACGGACTTGTGCAGCTACTCGGAGCGCCTAGATCTGGCTTGGAGCACACCGTCGGGTACATGCCGTATTGGCACGTGTAGCCTCGCGCGATCGCATACGTGAACTGATCGCCGTTGTAAATGCTGGCGTAGCACATACCGCCAGTCTGCGACACAGGCGCGGCTGCTCCCGGCTGCCAGCCCGGATAATTCTGCAAATTCTGAGCTGTTACGCCCGGCGTAGCTGCTGGCTTCTGCCACGGGAGTGGCACCGACTGCACCGTTCCGCAGACGATCTTATTGGCAAACTCATTTGTACACGGCAACCCCGTCTGCGTATCCCACATCGGCTTCTGCGTGAGCGGAGAGTTTTGTGCTTGCGTTGCACCGGCATTTGCGGCGTTCTGTGCTCGCTGGTACTCAGCGTTGTAACAATTTGCAGGCATCGCCTGTCCCGCGGAGAGCGGCATCACGATAAGCGGGTCCTTGCTCGTCACGCAGAAGTAATCCCCGCTCAATACCGTGCCCTGCTGTGGAATTGCCTGCTGAAGCTGCGCATTGCTCGGCGTGTACGGTTGCTGGGGCTGTGGTGCGCCACTTCCTTGCGGTGTGCCTGTCTGCTGTTGCTGAGCCGCACCACTTCCCTGCGACGCACCGGCAGAGCGCGTTGTTGGTGCAGGGGCAGTGCCACTCTTCTGTGGCGCCTGCGGTGCTGCCGGAGTAGACGGGGTTGGGTTAAATGACGGTGCGCAGCCTGCCGCACCCTTCTGCATCGTGCACGAATATGATCCCTGGCCGGTGGCATCGCATTGATATCCACGATTCACGAGCCACAAACGCTCGCTGCTACTGCCTGCTGTCGCGAGACAGTACCCACTATTTTCTTCAATCCCCTGTTTCGGCGCTGTGCCATCTGGGCGCGGTGTCGGCGCAGATGCGCTCTCAGTGCCTGGTCCATAATCTTTATCTTTCTTCGACGGCAGTGTCTCTGTGCCAGGTCCATAATCTTTATCTTGCTTCGAGATGTTCGCTGGCTGCGCAGGAGGACACTTACCGTTCTCATCGGCTGCTACCCCGCAGTCAGATGTCGACGTCACGATGCCGCGCGGCATTGCTGATGACGACTGGTCGCCTGGCGGGTTCGTGTCGTCGATAGCCTGAGTAGTTGATTGCGGACCAGAAGCAAATTCGGTCAGCTGATGTTGCGGCGTCCACACCGCACGAGGAGCATCGCCTGTGCAATCACGATGCCGGGCACAGTCATCAATTCTCTCCTGCGAGGTCGTGTCTGAAAGCGACTCCTCCAGAGCCGGTGATTGCTGCTTCACGCGGAAACCTTCCAGTGCGTAGCTGCCATCGCCCGTAGTCACATCAAATACCCACCCACCTTTGAGTGCTTCTATATATCCCTGCTCCACAAGACTCGCTCCTGGTGCCGCAGACTGCGGAATATACCCGAGTCCTTCTGCTGCTGAAGGAGTCGGACTGGTAGGCGTGCTCAACGCATATTGACGATACCGAGCTTCCAGCTTTAAAGCTTCTTCCCGCTCAGCTAGTGTGAGCCCGGACTTAGCGTCTTTATCTTGAAGCTCAACATATCGCTTTTCTTCGTCTTCGGTAAGTCGCTTCCACTCTGAGTTCACCCCCTGACTACGAAAACGCTCAAGCAGATCAGCGCGCTCCCTGAATTCCTCGTTGCTCATCCGATAGTCTGAGCCTGGTGCATTCTCGCGGGCATGCATATTCTGCAGCTCCGCCAATCTGCGTAAGTCGCCATCATTGAGCGTCGCTGCATTCTGCGCTCCCGTTAACCCGGTGTCTGGCTTGGCTCCCAGCGCTACCCGCTCTGCATCAGTGATCGGGAAATCTTCTGGGTCCGGCAACATCTCATTGAGAGTGTCTTGATCCCGCAGCGCATAGCCCTGCTTTGCCTTCAAGTCCATCAATTGCGCCCACTCTGCAACGGTTTTGCTTGCTTTATCTTTATTCTCCAATTCATCGAGTCTCGCTTGCTCTTCAACGGAGAGTGGTTCTGTCGACGCCCGCTCCAGACCAAATGCGCCATACCGAGCAGCTAATTTTTGCACTTCTTTGTTTTCCTCGGATTCGTAGTCATACCCAGGCTGCCATGAGTCACGCACGAGCTCCGCGTATCTGAGCTTTTCTGCCTCGTCGAGCGGAGTGAGCTCCCCAGTAAGCTCCGGCGCGGTATTCGCGACAGTACCGGCGCGACTCGTGTTGGCATTCGGCTCATCCCCTCGCGGCGCCTCGCTCTCGTTGCCACTCAAGAACGTCTGATCCGGCCGCCATACAGCGCCGTATGTCGTGCGAGTCGGGAGCGGACACGGCACGGCCGAGTTATAGCCGAGCTCTTCTTCTGTGTCCTGGAGACACGAGCCATCGCTGAGACGCTCTATGTCCTCTGGCCAGTTTGCTTCTTCAAATTCGGGGCCTTTGGCACCGGCTGCAAAGGTATCGAATGCCCAGCCGCCATTGAGCTTCTCTACATAATCGCGCTCTGCTGGGCTCGCACCTTCTGCCGCGGCTTGCGGTACAGCCCCCAAACCCTCGCGGACTTCGCCAGGCAAGACCGGCAGCTCTTCTGCGGTAATCGAGCCTGTGATCGGCGAATTTGTGTTGGGCTCTACTTTGTACGGATTATTAAATTGCCTGACGAACGAATCGTCCGCAGCCTCGTCGTTCAGGGCGCGCACCCATTCGCCAACCGTTCGGTCGCTTGGGCGTTTGTTAAAGATTTCCTTGAGTTCCGCTGCCTCCTCACTGGTCCGCGGCGTTCCAGATACCAGCTCGTCTGACGTGCCAGCAAAGGCGTAGCGTGTTCTGAGATCGCGATACTGTTCGATTTCTTCTCGGGTAAAATAAGCTTCTCCGCGAGCACGCTTTTGTTGGAAGCCAGCATACTCCTCTACCTCGGTCGTCGATAGTGGAGCAACGCCGTTTCTCCCGTCGACATCTCCGAGTGATCTTCGTCTGTCGTCTAATCTCATCATATCGACAGTCTCTTCTCTCGTTAGCATTTCTCCGCGCTGTAACTTCGCCACGTATTCAGCGTATCTACTGTCCTCATCCGGCGTTCGCGGACGCTCATCGTGTTCGATCAGGCCGAATTCACCATATCGTTGTATGAGGTTTCGCCATTCGTATGACTCTGCTTGGTTCAAGGGCACAAGGTCACCGGCATTTTCTGCTTGTGCCGCCGCCTGTCTTCTGAGACTCAACTCAGCCAATCGATCCAGCTCAGTATCGCTGAGCGATCCAGGAGCCCGCGCCGCAACTCCTTCCTGATTTCGCTCTTCGAGCAGCGTCGAGCCGCCACCGCGATTCAATTCTTCAAACGCCGCGTTTTCTTGCGAAGACTCCGGCTTCCAGACACTCGTCGGCCACTCTTGCGGCTCCGCATTTACCTCTTGAAACGCTGCTTCTCGCTGATCTCCCGCCGCCGCATACAACGGCCGCCAATTTGCATCCGGCCACGCGCGTTCGCCGCTCACGCAATCCGGGCACTCACCCGCAAAGCTCGGTGATACGTGCTGTGTTTCCGTTGCTCGGTGCGCAAGCTCCGCATCGGCAAACGTATCTTGTCCGCGCGCAAACTCGGGCATGCTGTCCCGACCCTCACTACCCGCTATCGGACCCAGCTCTGGGTAATCTTGCCCAGGAGCCGCCAGCACGCCCTGGCTCGTGACGAGTCCTGGATTTACTTGAGCGAGCTTCTGGTTCTCCTCTTGAAGAGCGCTGATTTTATTTTGGTACTCCTGCTGCGCTGCCGGATTCGAGGCACCGAGCTCTTTGATCGCTTCAATATTATTTTGGATCTCTGTTTTATTTTGCTGCACTGCTTCCCCCTGCAGCTCTTTGTACGCCGCCTGCAGGGGCTGCGACATGCCGCTGAGCATCTCTTGCGCCGCAGCAGGATTCGTTTTCGCAAGATCAAGCACCTTCTGCAAATCCGGACTCTCTTTGAGAGTAATCGGTCCGGTGTCGGTACTCATCCCCAACTTTTGCTTCAGGTATTGCTCGGGAGATCCACCAGCGAGGCTCTTCGAGCCCGCTTCCACGCACGGCGATGATCCGATGCAGTACCGCACAACGCACCTCGCCGTTCGTGCACAGCTGAGTGTTGCTTGGCCGTTGATCTGAGGACAGGTGTCGAGCGCGACCACTTTCGTCGCATATTCAGCGCTCGCGCTTTGTTGATACACATCGTAGGTACAACCTGGCACGCACACCGCATTCAAATCATCGGCCTGCGCGTCGCTCTCTGCAGCGCTCTGAGATTTAGATGAATCACAGCGGCTTGAACCAGCTCTCGTTTCGAGTGACGGCGTGGCGACATCTGCAGCAGAAGCCAGGTCCGTCTCCCCGAGCGCCAGGGTCGCCGACGCCTGTTGCGCAGCGGTGTCCGCCGGGATGATTTCATAAACACCGTATCCAGCTGTAAAGATGAGCGCAAAAGAAAGGAGCGCATTCAACACAGCAGCTCCCTTTTGCGGGTGTGACATGGCCCAATAATGAAGCCTGGATGATGCTTCAACAATGACTCACGTGTGGAGAGTGTCACGAGCGTCCGCTCGCCCTCTGTGAAAATGGAAGAATTATGCTACATTGGCGGCTACCACGCTCTCGTCGTTCAATGGATAGGACGCAACCTTGCGGAGGTTGTGATGTAGGTTCGATTCCTACCGAGAGCACAAGTGAGAGAAAAGCTCTAAGAAAACGACCCCTTCCGGGGTCGTTTTCTTATATCTTACTTGGAGAGCGCTGAGATGCGCTTGGCGATGCGCGATTTCATGCGCGCGGCCGTGTTTTTCTTGATGGTGCCGTTCTTGGCGGCCTTGTCGATCGCCTGCTGAACACCCGAGAGCGACTTGGCAGCATCGGCTGATTTGGCAAGGATCTGTTTCTGGATGCCTTTGACGGCCGATTTCATCGTGCCCTTACGGCGTGCATTGAAAAGGCCGCGGCGCTTTGCGACGCGATGGGCTTTTCGTGCGGAAGACGTACGTGCCATATGTGGCGAGATACTACACAATTCTGCCCACAATTGCAATCTACTTGCCCCCGGGTCTAGTGCCGCTCATACTGAGCGGATGATCGGACACCTGCGTGGAATCGTCACCAAAAGCGCTGCCGGATTCGTCATCCTCTCGTGCGGCGGTGTGGGCTACAAGGTCGCCGCTACCCGCGCCACCCTCTCCCCGCTTCGCGAAGGCACGGAGGCCTCACTCTGGACGCACCTCGCGGTTCGCGAAGACATCCTCGATCTCTACGGCTTTGCTGACGAGGAGGAGCAGCACTTCTTTGAGATGCTCCTCTCTGTCTCCGGCATCGGCCCGAAATCCGCACTCGCCATTTTAGATATCGCGAGTGTCGAGACGCTCCGCAGCGCGATTTCGACCGGCCGCTCCGAATATCTCACCAAGGTCTCCGGCATCGGCAAAAAGACTGCTGAGAAGATTGTGCTCGAACTTCGCGACAAAGTCGGCACCGGCAGCGCCTACGAGACGGCCAGCCTCAAGGGCGATGAGGAAGCGCTCGAGGCCATGAAGGCACTCGGCTACAGCGGTGCAGAAGCGCGCGATGCACTGCGTCAAGTGCCGCCCGAAATCGAATCGAGCTCGGAGCGACTGCGCGAGGCGCTGAAAATAATGGGCCGCTAATATGCGTACGCTCAAAAACATCATTCGAGGATTGCTCCCCGAGCGAGCCATCTCGGCGTATCACCTCTTCCTCGCGGAATTCGCCGCCCTGGTGTTTCGCTACCCATCGCGCGGGATGCTCATCGTCGCGGTGACCGGCACCAAAGGTAAATCATCGGTCACTGAGATGGTCGCGGCGATTCTCGAGGCGTCCAACTATCGCACTGCGCTCGTGAATTCCATTCGCTTCAAAATTGGCGAGTGGTCCGCGCCGAACACGACACGCATGTCGATGCCGGGCAGATTTTTTATGCAGCGATTTATGCGACGCGCGTACGCGGATGATTGTGATGCGGTCGTTTTGGAAATGACATCCGAGGGTGCGCGACAGCATCGCCATCGCGGCATCGCGCTCGACGCGCTCATCTTTACGAATCTCGCACCAGAGCATATCGAGTCCCACGGCTCCTTCGAGGCCTATGCTGATGCGAAATTCGAAATAGGCCGTGCACTCGCACGATCGAGGAAGCGTCATCGTTTCATGGTCGCCAACGCCGATGATCCGCAGAGTGCGCGATACCTAGCGCTCCCGGTTGAGCGCGCGCTTCCATTCTCGCTCTCCGCGCACCAGCCATGGGAGGCAACGTCCGAGGGCGGCTACTTTACGCTCGAGGGCGAGAAAATCGAGATTCAGTTGCCCGGAGAATTCTCTCTCAAAAACGCACTCGCCGCCGCGACCCTCACGCGCGCTCTCGGCGTGAAGCCACATGTCATCGCTGCAGCGCTCGGGAGCATTCGCCGTATCCCCGGCCGTGCCGAGCGTGTCGACGCGGGCCAGGATTTTGCCGTGGTTGTCGACTATGCACATACGCCGGATTCACTCAAAGCGATCTACGACGCCTACGAAGGGCGCCGACGCATCTGCGTCTTGGGTGCAACGGGTGGGGGTAGAGACAAATGGAAGCGCCCCGTGATGGCGGGCGTTGCCGACACGCATTGCGACATCGTCATTTTGACCGATGAGGACCCGTACGACGAAGATCCGCGCAGTATCGTCGACGAGCTCGCGCGCGGCATCACGAAGCACACACCAGAAATCATCATGGATCGCCGCGAGGCCATTGCACGCGGCCTTACACTCGCACGCGCCGGTGACGCCGTCATCATCACGGGCAAAGGTACTGACCCGAATATTGCTCGAGCCAACGGCACGAAAGAGCCATGGAGCGACGCACGAATCGCACGAGAAGAATTAGAGAAGCTTCGCGGGACGATATAATAGATCGATGATAAAGACCGTCCTCGGCTGGACTGTTGTCGGCATGGTGGCCTCGGTGGTGCTCCTCCTGTTTATTAATGGTGGTGGTATTCGCTCTATCGTAAATACCGCGCACTCCGTGCCGAGCCTGCGCGATTTTCTCTTTGGCATCGCCTCATCCTCCACACAATTCCAATTACCAGGGCAAGACGGCATCTTCGGCGATCTCGGCATCGAGCCCGAAATCGACGACCAGAGCGCTCCCTCGATAGAGAGCGACACAACCTCGTATACTCCCCTATCCACCACTGGCGCAGATTCTCCCGCGCGAGGATCAGTACGGCTCGAGGCGAGCAACGCATACGCGGAAAGTGCGCGCGACGAATACCTCTCGATCTACATGACGGGCGACAGCGCGGCACCGGTCACGCTCAGCGGCTGGTCCATCGTTAGTATGACCACGGGCGTGCGCCTGGTGATCCCGCTGGCGACGACTCCCTTTCTCCCCGGCACGCCGAATCGCGTAGACAACGTCGTGCTTCAGAGCGATGGGAGCGCACTCATCTTTAGTGGCGTCTCGCCGATCGGTGTCTCGTTCCGCGAAAATCAATGCACGCAGTATCTTCCGAATATGCAGTCGTACGGCGCATGCGCGAACCAACGCGCCTCCTCGCCCGGCTTTTATTTCCCGAGCTGGCGGCTCTACGGCGGATACACCAAGGAAATCTGGAAAAATACTGGTGACACACTGCGCCTCCTCGATAGCGCGGGGCGCATCGTCGACGAGACCTCCTACTGAAGCGCGAAGAGAATAACACCCGCGCTCACCGAGACATTGAGTGATTCTTTGGTTCCCCGCATAGGAATTTCTACAAGCGCATCACACGCGTCGCGAAGCGCGGGTGAGAGGCCACGCACCTCGTTGCCGAAAATGAATGCTGACTTTTCGGCGCGGACGAACTGACGATAATCGACAGCACGATCGTCGAGCTCCACACCGATGATCTGGAAGCCCTCATCGCGCAGCTTCTGTATTGCATCACGCACATTCGCATACTGCTCCCAGCCGACCGTGCGCTCGGCGCCGCGCGCGGGGTTGGGAACATCCGTTTGGGGGGGGGCCAATGTATGAAGGGGGGTTGGGGTGTGGGCGGTGAGAAATACCCTGGCAATGCCAGCCGCATCGCAGGTGCGAAATATGGAGCCCACATTGTGAGCACTGCGGATGTTGTGGAGGATGGCTACCGTCTCGTGCATGGTGCATACCATATACGAAATACGATATACTGCACCCATGTTGAGCCTCTTCCCACAACTCCTCTTCCTCTCACCATTTGCAGCACTCGCTATTCGTCTCGCCCTCGCAGCCTTTCTCGTACTCGCTGCCTGGCAGCACATGGCGCATCGCGATTCGCTCACGCGCACGCTCAGTGTCGTAGAAGTTGCCGTCGCTATATCGCTCCTCGTCGGCGCGTGGACGCAGATTGCCGCCCTCATTGGCCTCGTCGTGGTGGCGGCAGGACTTTTCGTACCCAAAATGCGCCACTACCCAATGACCACGGCCATACTCATGTGCGTGATGCTCGCGACCCTCGTGGTCACTGGCCCAGGCGCCTTCGCCTTCGATCTCCCGCTGTAAACCGCGCAGTTGTCCCGATTGCACGGCGTAAGTACCGTGTCACAATAGCTGCATGTCAATGGAGTCAGAGAGGGCGCTAAATCGCATGGTTGCTTCGAGCGATGCTCAAATACAACGAAGCAGGGAAATCCCGAATCCGCTCGGTGAAGGTACCGTTGCGCTTGGAGATAATGATCGCACGCTTCCGCAGCTGCGAAGCAACGCGCACCTTGAGGATTTATTCTTCGGCAAGTACCTGCACGCACAGGACCCGAATATGGCTGTATCGATTGCGCAAAAGATAGAAAATGATCCCGCGCGCTCGGTAGCAGAGCGCTTGTTCACCGACGAAGAGAACGCTTTTTTGGAGGCATCTCGGCAGGGTTTTAACCGTCAAATGACGCTTGTGTCACTTGCGCGTGAGGCTATTTCTGACCCGGAGATCCAACGCATGGCTTTACGCGACCCACGTATTCAGGAAGTGCTCGGACAAACGCGCAATTTGCAGGAAGCAGGAAACGTATTGCGATCTCAGCTCGATAAGATGGCTGTCGAGAATCCCCGAGGATTCGAGACCCTTGTAGACAACCTCCGATCTGCGCGCACACTTGGCTCAAGCCCAGATGCCGAACGAGCAACGGCGAATGTACTTGGGGCTCTCGGCAGGCATGGCATAACAGAAGAAGCCTACCGAACGGCTATCGAACCCGCACTCGGTACCGCTGGTATGACAGATGCCGTTAGAGAAAATCTGGCACAACTTGCTCGGGCGCAGATGAACGGCATCGGCCGATTGTGGGACGGCTTGTGGGGCGGAGGTCATGTCCGACGCAAGGTGGCGCAAATTGAACGCGCATTTGAAGGAGAGCGCGCGATCATGCAGCGGCGGGATGCGTACATGGGACAGGTCGGCACGATTCTTCGCGGCACGCTTGATCCCGATATGCGTATTGCGATCATCGAAGCATTGAAAACTGGGAACGCGCCAGTCCTACGGGAAGAACGTGCGGTCAAAACATTTGCCGAGTTTCGTGGAGTGCGCGAAGGCCTTAGAGAATCGAACTCTCCTGAGGCTCGGCAGCGCAGATACAAAGAGCGTCTTCAGGCAGAATGCGTGCGACTTGGCAAGACACCGGACGCGTTCACACAACCGGAACACGACGCCTTCGATGCAAGCTGCCTCAGCGAAGAAACGGCAATGCAGCAGGGGCAGCGTGAGCAGCACAAAGCGACGGGGCTTTTTGCTGCACTTATGGAACTATTGTGGCCAACGCGCGACCGAATGCATCAAGATATGAACGGATGGTGGGCGACCGCATCCGCTCCCCTATAAATGATATGACTATGACTCAGCAACAATTGATGGCGGAAATAGACAAGCTCGTTGATGCGGGCGACGAGAAGGCAGTGGAACGATTTATGATCGACCATTACCAGGAATTACCCGAAGAGGTGCAGGGCAAGCTTCTGCTCGGCTTTTACGCCGAATCGCTGCAGAAGGAAGCGGACGAAGCACGCATCATGGAATTGCAAGAACAGGGAGTTGAGCTGCTCGATGCCCTTGCGGCGATGAAAGAACCCGGTAGCGAAAATAAATAACAAAAAGAAAATGCCGAGCAAAAAGCTCGGCATTTTCTTTTACTGGTCCGCCCGGTTGGAATCGAACCAACGACCATCTCCTTAAAAGGGAGTTGCTCTACCGACTGAGCTACGGGCGGATGCAATGAACAGGACGACTATAGCATCCTTAGCTCACCAAATAAATGCCGAGGCCGATCAGGATGACGGCCACGATTTTCGAAGAAACATTGGCACGGTCCACACGCTCGCGGATATTGAATCGGGTCTCCTTTTGGACGAATACCGCTGTAGCAAGGAGGATGAGCGGTGCGAGCGCCCCTATCGCGGCAACTTGTGAGGCGCTCGCACTCATGAGCGCTGTGAGCATGAGCAGCGCTGCAGCAGTATCGAATACCTTGCTGAGCATGACGGGTGGCAAATACTGAGCAGATGCACTGAGAAAAAGCGCGCCGAATTTCCCACGCATCGTCACCAGGAGAAGCATGATAGCAACTGCGACCAGATGCGTACTTGCCATAAAGCTCACGCTGTTGAGTCCGACGGTGTCGTTGAGGTACTTGAAGAGGTAAAACTGCAGACCGCTGTAGATGACCCAAAAGCAAATAATCCCCACTACCTTGAGCGAGAATTCCCGCTTGAGATGACGCGTGCGCGCATCCACCGCAAAGAGGAAGCCCCCTACCGAGAGCAATACGACTCCCGCTATCTGCCCGCCATTGAGCGCCGCGCCTACGATGAACACATCGATCAAGAGAAATACGACGGGATCTATGTAGTTGTCCATTTCGATACCGGTCACTTCGACATGCTTGAGCATGTAGGTGTAAAAGAAGGCGCTGCAGACAAGCAGCGCACCGAAGAGCAGAATGAGCGGATCGAAGTACCAGCTGATGGTGCCCATGATTCCCCACCAGCCCATAGCTACCACGAACACAAAAACGAGTGCATTGCGCCAGAAGGTCGCCACAGTGGGATCAATGCGACGATCGCTCACGATCGCCCACTTATCGACGACACTTTGCCCGGCTGTCGCGAGGAGCGCGAGAAATGCAAAGGCCTGCCACATGATTTAAATGGCAATCTTTACCGTGACGAAATCTGTCACATGCGAACCATCGGCACGCAGACATGACATTGAGAAGGTGGTGGCGGCAATAATCGGCACGGTCGAGGCGCCCTTGTTGCGGAGATTTGCGCCCGAGACGTTCTGCGTAAAGCTCCCATCGGGCGAGGTAATGAGGCAGCTCTCCACACCCTCAGCATTCCAGAAGATTGACGTGCGCGAGCCGAGCGGGACGCTGGCTGGCACCGCCCACACATCTATTTTTGCCGGTGTCGTGAGGACCGGCGTCGTAGTCGCTGGCTTCACCGAAGCGGGTGTCGTCTTCGCGGGCTGCTGCGTCAGCTGCACCTGCGGCTTCACGCTGGTTTGTGTGGTGGAAGTCGTTGGCACGACAGGCGTCGAGGTTGCCTGCCCCACTTCGTAGCCACGCCACGAACAGAGCGAGTCGAAGAACGACGGCGGAATCACATAAGAAAGGAAATTGCTGCTCCATGGTCGCGAGACGCACAAGCGCTGCGCAACGCTCTTATCGTTGATAGTGCTGTTGGTGTTGCCACCGACGAAGCCAGAGACCGTGGTATTGGTCTGCGCGTCCTTGGTGGATGCAGAAATAGTCGCACCCGCGCCAAAGAGCTTGATGTCGCCTGTCGGCGCTCCCGCAGGAGCCGCGCCACCAGAGGTAATGGTCGCTTGATTTTCGGATGATTGGACGCCAGCGGTAATCGGTTGCGCGTCTGCATCGAATGTCGTCTGCACCCCACCTTGTCCTTGCGTGCCACCCGTGCCCGTCGTCGGCGCGCTCACATTGATAGTGACCGAACGGACGATCGCACCTCCCGCTTTTACGAGCTCAAGCTTGTACGAGCCAGGTGCCACGTACGCATGCGTCAGCCGCTGTGCCGCTTGTCCGCAACTGGTCACACCATCGAAGAGCGTTATCGGGGCTGAATCGTCTCCGTATCTGATACCGATCGGCGCATGAGGACATTCGGGTGATGTGTCGGATGCGATGATCGAAACAGAAAGCGGTGCGGAACCAGACGAGGGCGCTGCGGCGAGTGCTGCCGTCGTCACGTCAGCGATGGGTCCTCCGCCGGTCGTCCCTGGTGCCGTCGCGGTAATACTGACACTCGAGAGCTCCGCTCCGCTCGCAGCATTCTTGAGGCGCGCGACGAAGGAACTGCTCGTCGCATACGTATGCGTGAGCGTCGCCGGATTGCGCGCACCACACGCAGTCGTTGCCGCAAACACCGTGACCGCTGCCGATGAATCACCGTATGCGAGTGTGACCGCATCGCGCGTACAGCCAGTCGAGGTATCTGTCACCGTAAAGGTGACGCTGAGCGGTGCCGGGCCAGACGTTGGCGTGGCTGAGACTGAGGCATTGGTCGCACTGGTCGTCGTGCTCGTGCCGCCGCAGAGGCCGAGGGCTTGCGAGGTCGGGCTGCACGTGTTCGTACCAGTGCCCGTGCCGGTAGTGCCGGTGCTCGTGCCGCCGCAGAGGCCCAGTGCCTGATCCATCGCACTGCACGTAGTGCCCGTACCAGTGGTACCCGTACTCGTCCCCGAAGCAGGGACATAGTACGTGCACGGCTGTGAGAGCTGGGCGGTGTCGCTGGTCGGCCGATACGAGGTGCAGGTTTGCGCGGTCGGATTCGTCGAACCAAACGGATTGCTACCGTATCCGCTGGCACCAGGATTCGTGCCGCCGCCGGATGCAGCGCCAAAACCACTCACGAGCTTGCCGACGACGGCTCCAACCACCGACATCGTCACACCAACACCGAGCGTCGAGAGCAATCCGCCGCCAATGCCACCGAGACCCGGTGCTGACACTGCCTGACATTTTCCGGGCGCAACACACATACCAACCGTGGCCGATGAAATATCAAAACACGAGCCAGGACACATATATTGATTGGCCTTTGGGATACAGTTGTACCCGGCTGGGTTCGATGCTTTTTCGGGGAGTGAGCACGGTGGGCACAGATTATTGACGATGACATTTGCGCACAAGAGATTGCCTCCTTGATTCATGATTGCTCCCGCACCAATCGAAGCCGCTGGTCCAGCTATCGCACCCGCTGCACTGCCTCCCCCAGCGCTTGCACCCGCTCCGCTCCCCGAGCCACTCAAGCTTCCCGGTGCGGGCTCGGGACCTCCCCATCCTTGTCCGCCCGTCGTACCCGATGACGGATTGAGGCGACTGTAATCCTGTAACGCGTTGTTAGTAGAGGTGTACTGATTCTGCTGACCGTACATATCCGGCGACTGCGCAGAATAGGGGTTGTACGCAGGAGATGGCGACGGCGCACTGAACAAATTTGTAAATTGCGACCATAGAGAGGGGCTCGAAGGAACTGTCGGCGAGACGTACGCCGGCAACGTCTGGTTATTGTATGCATTCAACCAATTGGTCTGCTGCTGCGGTGTAAGAGAGGCCCAATTAGACGGGAATGATCCTTGCGCTGTCACTGTGAGCGGCGACAGCAGCATCGCAAACGAAAGAATTACAGCAGTCGCACGAGTGAGCCTCCTCATGCAGAAATTCTATCACGCAGTAGAAAGTACGAAGTGCTCCAGTGCGTATTCCATATCAAATCCATTGCGGCGCGCTTCATGTGGCAATTCCGCGAGCTGTGCGACCAGCTTTTTGGCGCGCACATCCTGCGGGCTTCTGAGGAAATATTGCTTTGCCGCCCAAAAAAGCACCCCATGAATGCTCTCGGGTGATTTACCCGCCGCAATTTCGCGGCGGTAGCCGACCCAAAGATCCTTTTTCTTGCCACTCTGCAAGGCATTCGCCAGCGCAAAAATGGTCTCGGCCTTCTTCTCTTTTTCCGCATCAAATTTCTCAGATGTCTCCGCATGCTTTTCGATCTGTTTGCGCGTCGCGGCATTCACCTCAGACGCCACAAGGAAAAAGATGTCCGCGCTCGTGGCGAGCACCGGGAGCCGCCCAAGGATCATCACGCTCATGTCAGGATTGCCGAGGACATTATCGAGCACGACCATACGCTTCCCTGTCGAGAACATACCTCCCCCGGCAAGTGCCGCCTCGAGATCAGCAATACCGTGCGCATCAGTAACCCGCACCACCGTTGCGCCTTTAACTTTTTCAACGGCCGCGTTTAATTTCGCGCGCAGCTTTGATGTATCGGTGCCGGAATAGAAAAAAAGCATATTAGCTGTGCTTTATTTTTTCGAGATCGCCCCAGTTGTCCCCGATCGACATCTCGGCGATGATGGGCACCCCAGAGATCAGCGCGGGGTCAACGACATCTTCCATTGTCTTTCGAAGCTCAGATCCAATCGATTCAGCTTCTTGCTCATCGATTTCATAGACAAGCTCATCGTGCACCTGCATGAGCAACTTCACCTTGTCACGCCACCCCTTTTTCTCGATCAGCGCATCAGCTTCGATCATGGCGCGCTTGATGATGTCGGCCTGCGTGCCTTGAATCGGCGCATTCACTGCCATGCGCTCTGCCTGCGCGCGCAAATTCGGCAGCGGTGATTTGAATCCCGGGAAGTAGCGGCGGCGACCGTAGAGTGTCTCGGTGTATCCCTGTCGAGCGGCATCTGCTTTGGTTTGCGCGATATAACGCGCAATGCCAGCGAAATTTTTGAAATAGTCGTCGAGATACTGTGCTGACTCTTCGCGCGAGACATCAGTGCCGAGATTTTGCCTGAGCGCATTAACTCCCATGCCGTAGAGGATGCCAAAGTTGATTACCTTGGCACGACGACGCATTTCCTTGTCGACATGCTCGGCCGGCACATTAAATACCTGCGCGGCGGTCGCCGTGTGCACATCGTCCCCGCGCTTGAAGATCTCAGTGAGCTTCTCATCGCCAGAGAGACCTGCCGCGATACGCAGCTCGATCTGCGAATAGTCGATCGCAACGATCTTGCAGCCGGGAGCCGCGACGAACCCATTGCGAATACGGCGACCGTACTCGGTCTTGATCGGAATATTCTGGAGATTCGGATCCTGACACGACATGCGCCCTGTCGCCGAGCCTGATTGCACGAATTCGGTGCGGAGTCGGCCATCTTCGCCCACTAATTTCGGCATCTTCTCGACATACGTGCCAAGCAGCTTCTGCAATTCACGATACGCAAGCACGTCTTCAATAATCGGATGCTGGTCGACCATCTTGAGCAGCTCTTCTTCGCGCGTGGTGCGAGCACCGGTCGCGGTTTTCTTCTGCCGCTCGGGCGTGATCTTGAGCTCGTCGTAGAGCACATCGCCAAGCTGCTTGGGAGAATTGATATTGAATTCGTGGCCGACGTGCCCGTAGATGCGCGCCACGATCTTGGCGAGCTCGGCGGTGTACTCCTTCTCAAGACCCTGCATGTACGCCACATCGAGCACGATACCCGTCGCATTCATACGATTGACCACGGCGATGAGGGGGTGCTCAATCTCGTTGTATACCGCCTCGAGCTTTCCGGTCGCACGCAGCTGCGCGAAAATGCTCTCCTTGGCTTTAGCGAAATCCTCCGTCTGCGCGAAATTCAAAATATCCTGCACACTCGGCGCTGTGATATCGCTCCGCAAAAGCCACACGGCGAGCCCTGTTTCTTTGACTTCCGCTTCATCAACAATAACGTCCTTCTCTCCCACGCTCTGGACCGTCGGCTCGCTCAAATCCAGCACACTCTTCAGACGCTGTCGGATGGAATGGAATTCGTATTCCTCAAGGATTTTGCCGATGGTCTCGGCGTACTCCTTCATATGATAGTGGCGCGGGGGCATTTTAAATCCGATCGGAAGATCCGTATGAATCGTCGCGATCTCTTTCGAGAATTGCGCCTGGCTTTTGTTGTCTGCGACGAGCTGTACGTATCGTTTCTGCACACCTGCTTCTTTGGCTGTCGCTTCGACGCCCTTCTTGGCGATAGCTTCGTAAATCTTGGAGAGGCCGCCAAAGGTCGCGATCAGCTTCGACGCACTACCCGCGCCGACACCCGGGACACCGGGGATGTTGTCTGAGGTATCTCCCACGATGCCCTTGTAGTCGGTGACAAATTCGGGGCCAAAGCCATATTTCTCGCGCACGCCTGCTTCGTCGTAGATCACGGTATCGGAAATGCCGGTCCGCATCATAAAGACGTGGACGCGTGGACCCACGAGCTGGAGCGTATCGCTATCGCCCGTCGCGATAATAGTCTGCATGTCGCTGCGCACACTCGTCTCACGCGCGATGGTACCGAGCATGTCGTCTGCCTCATAGCCCTCTCTTTGGTACACAGGAATACCAAAGGCCTCGAAAATCTTTGGTGCTGCGATCAGCTGTTTGATGAGCGCCTCGTCAATTTCGGCACGCGTCGCCTTGTATGCTTCGAATGCTTCGTGGCGCACGGTCTTGCCGGGCAAATCGCGCGTCGCGATGATGTAATCGGGCTTGAGCGTGTCCTGGATCTTCAGGAGCATGAGGATAAGGCCGTAGAGCGCGCCGGTGGGCTCGCCATTGGCCTTGGAGAATTCGGGAAGTGCGTGATACGCGCGGTGCAAAATCGCGTGCGAATCGAGCAGGACCAATCGCGCCGGCTTCTCCCCCGCACGCTCTTCTTTCTCCTCTTTCTTTTTAATTACTCTTTTCGCCATATGAAATCTCTCGTGTGTGTTCGTCGATGAATGTAAGCGCAATGCGATGTGCGCTCGACGGGATAAGCTCCGCCACGCGCTCTGGCCACTCTATCAGAACGAGATTCTCTGGATTATGGACGAGCTCCGCCCAGCCAAGCGCCTCGAGCTCGTGCGAGCCTTTGAGGCGGTAGGCATCGATATGAACGAGGCGCGTGAATCCGCCAGCTGGCGGACCTCCTTCTATAGAGTAGATCTTTTCGATGACAAAGGTGGGGCTCGAGACCTGCTCTGCGATACCGAAATGCCGTGCGAGCGCCTGGGTGAAGGTGGTCTTCCCTGCCCCTAAATCCCCCGAGAGCGCGACGACCGTCGCCTCCGCGGCCGGTGTGAGTGAAGCCGCAAAGCGCGTCGCTTCGTCATTGAATTCCACGAGACTGGTCGTCTGCATCACGACAGCATAGCAAATAGCGACAGCGAGATATTATCCCAACCGAGCGAGCATCTTGCGCGTTCTTTCATTCCGCTGTTCTTGTGTTTCTGCGACCGGTGTCGCTGCTTCTCGCGTCGGCGCAGTTGCTTCGCCTGGCACGCGAGGTGTTGCATCAAGGCGTGCGAGCATTTGTGCCGTGCGTTGGCGGAGTGCACGTTGTTCTGGCGTCTCATCAGCTGGAGCATCCGCAGCTACATATGTATTTGCTCCTTCTCCCGTATTCAAACTATCCCGAGCACTAAAATTGTAGTCGTACATGTACCGATTTAGGTTCGCGGCCTCAAGCATTCCTTTGCTCGGGTAGCCCTCGCCCCTGCTTGAGATATCGGTGATGACGGCGTTGATCACTTGTGCGGGCATAGCGTGAGTCGCTTCCAAAAAACGTGTGATCGCGATCGGACCTTTACGCTCGCCTGGAAGAGCTGGCTTGTACATGTTTCTAAAGTAGCTCACTGAGGTGTCGACTTGGCGCCACTCATCAGCCGAGAGACGCTCCTCTACCACTGGCTCTGCTCGTCGAGCAGTATCGCGAACAGGGGTGGCAGGAGGCGCTGAAGCTGGAACTGGAACTGATTCAGGAGCGTTCGGGTCAGGAATTTCGGCATCTTCTATGGTGCGACTAAATTTTGGGAACCCCGGCAGCGGCAGCGAGTCAGGAGATATTTGCTGACGATCTCGTTCGTCGTTAATTGCTGGCTGCTCTCGTAATTTTACGATCTCCCCGCTACGCGTTTGATACCAGATTTCACGCGCATCATTCATGTTGAGCTGCACTTCTTCAGGAGGCATTTCCGGTGTAGTTGGAGATTCTGCAGATGCCGTGAGTGTTGCTGCGCGCGCAGCTTCTTCAGGGCTGCTGAACCATTGACCTGTTTCTCTGTTCTTAACACGTCCGATTTTCCCATCCATATAAAATATTTTACCACGCAGACACCTACCAATCTGCCGAAAAATAAAGAGCGGGCACTAGCGTGCCCGCTCTTCATTAACGATCTATGCGTACTATGCTGCGGCTTCGTGCTTGGACGCGCCGGGCACGTAGACATTCGAGGCGAGCCTCGTGAAGGTGCGCCCGAAGTCCGCAGCCGGCACGTAGAGCTTGTCCTTCTCGAGCACCTTGCCCCCCGGAGCGCGGAGCAACAGGAACTGCTCGTCGTGCTTCACGAGCACCGCCTCCGACCCCTTCGCCGAATACTTGACCTTCCAGAGCCTGACGCTCCAGACGACGAAGCCGCCGACGACCAGGAAGGGCACTTCCGCGACCAGTTCTGCCTGACCCTGCGTGCCGGACGTGACATCCGACTCGAGAATCGTCAGCTCATCGAGCTTTGCGCTCTCCGCCTTGGTCGGACGCTTGCGCTTGCTCGACGCATCGACCATGACGGCGCCGCCGGAGTACTCGACGGACCCATGCGTCTTGAACTTGCCCGCGTTGATCAACTGCATCGTGCGATTGATGTCGCCCGTGTAGCCGGTCCAGACTTCGAAGTAGACAATGTCGGACTCGTCCTTCTTGTTGAAGGGCACCGCGCGGGCAGAGCCATCGGGCATGCGCTCGATCGAGACCTTGTCCGCGAACAAGCGGACCTGCTCATGACCAGCGTGGTCCTTGTAGCGGAACTCGCGGATCGGGATCGTCCGCTCGTCATCGGACGCGACCGCCGGCAGGATGACCCCACCGCGCGAGAGCTTGAAGCCCTGTCCGAAACCCTCCGCGTTGTGTTCGCCGGGACCGACCGCGAGGCCGGCGGCGAAGCTCTCCGTCGCGATTTCGAGGGCGGTCGAAGAGTACCGTGCGCTCTCGAGTACGATACGCTCGTCCGTGCGATCGCCCACCTTGTGGGGACGCCGACCGGGCATGACGCGGTAGTAGTTGGTGGCCCCGTGGTGACGACGAACGCTCGCGTTTCCGTTGCTCATGACTAATCTCCGATCAATCGAGGTTATGGCCAAAGGCCGGTTCAGAACACAAATACGTACGCTATATGTTCTTTCTTCATTGTATCACGATTATGTCAAAAGTCAATAGATGGCTTAGTTTCGCCAATATATGCCTATTTTGTGGGGTAAAATAGCCCTATGAACGTGCCCTTTGATGAGAAGAAGAGCGAGGAGCGCCTGCACGAGCTCCGCGCCAAAGAGGAGGAGCAGCTCGCGCAAATCCTCTCCACCAAGTACGGCGTCGAATACGCCGATCTCACCTCCAAGGCGATCAACTCCGACGCCCTGCGCCTCATCCCCGAAGCTGAGGCACGTGCGGCAGAAGTCGCCGCATTTCACAAGGTCAACAAACAAATCTGGATCGGTATGCGCGCACCCGAGCGCCCCGACGCACTCACCGTCGTAAAAAATATCGAGGGCCT
This sequence comes from uncultured Candidatus Saccharibacteria bacterium, assembly GCA_964545165.1. Classification (GTDB taxonomy): domain Bacteria; phylum Patescibacteriota; class Minisyncoccia; order Phycocordibacterales; family UBA2100; genus UBA10103. The sequence goes on along the minus strand of CAZJEQ010000001.1, from coordinate 15,096 downwards.
CGGCTATTCGACTCGCAAATTCATGGTCTCCACCGTCTCGCTCGAGCACGCCTGGGATCGCTACAAAGACATTTCATTTGCCACCGAGACGGAGGCGGGCGTCCTCACCCTCTCCAATGAAGCGATCCAGCAAATGCTCGGTACGCTCAAGACGCTCGCCGATGTGAAGAGCGAAATCACCTCGCACACCGGATCCAAGGACGCGCATCGCATCTCGCGCGTGCTCGAAGTGATCATGGCCGGCGCGCTCTCGCTGGGAGCGAGCGATGTGCACCTCGAGCCTGAAGAAGCGGGTGTCCGTATGCGCTATCGCCTCGATGGCGTACTCGTGGAAGCACTCATGATCGACGCGCCGACCTACGCGCTTATCTCAAGTCGTCTCAAATTACTCTCGGGTCTCAAGCTCAACGTAAAAAACGCCGCACAAGATGGCCGCTTCTCGATCGTCGTCGGTGGCAAAGAGATCGAGATTCGTCTCTCGGTCCTCCCTGCCGGCTATGCCGAGACCATCGTCATGCGCGTCCTTGATCCGAGCACCATCGCACTGCCGATGGAGCAACTGGGCTTTGATAAATATCTGATGGACATCTTCAAGCACGAGGTCGCCAAGCCCAACGGCATGATCCTCAACACGGGTCCGACCGGCAGCGGTAAGACCACCACGCTCTACGCATTTCTCACCGCCGTGAAGAGCCCCGAGATCAAGATCGTCACGATCGAAGACCCGATCGAATACCACCTCCCCGGCATCGTGCAGACGCAGGTATCAAAAGAGTATTCATTTGCGCAGGGCCTGCGCTCGACACTCCGCCAAGACCCCGATGTGATCATGGTCGGCGAGATCCGCGATGCGGAAGTCGCCTCCACGGCAGTACAGGCATCACTCACGGGTCACTTGGTCTTCTCGACGCTGCACACCAACGACGCCGCTGGCACCTTCCCCCGACTCATCGACATGGGCGTAAATGCGGATATTCTCGGCGCTTCCGTCACCGTGGCGATGGCACAGCGTCTCGTGCGACGCCTCTGCCCGAATTGCCGCGAATCGCACGTGATCGAGGGCGAAGTAAAAAAGACCATGGAGATACTCCTGAAAAATATTCCGCACGCTGACGAGCTCCCGCAGAATCGCGACACCATGTGGCTGCCGAAGGGCTGCGTGAAATGCGGCGGCATCGGCTACAAGGGCCGCGTCGCGGTCGTCGAGGTCATTCTCATGGATCGCGAGATCGAAGAGTGCGTGCGCCACTCCTCGAGCGAGCGCGATATCTGGAAAGCCGCGAAGCACCAGGGCATTCGCCGCATGGCACAAGACGGCGCCGTGAAAATCCTCCAGGGCGTCACTTCATTTGAAGAACTCTCCCGCGTCGTGGACCTCACCGACGAGGTGATGCTCGATTCAATCGCCTAGCAATCACATGGAATCTCCCAACGTCGTCTCTCTGGTGGAGAAAAAGATCGCAAAGGTAGAAGGGTGGCTTGCGGAAAGCCCGCACGCATCAGCGCCTGTCGAGACGCTCGCTTCCATGAAAAAACTGATGCGCGAAGCCATGCAGAGCTTGCCTCCACGAGTCATCGAGACATCACTCATGCGACTTTCCTTGATGGATGTGCGAGACGATCCGGAGCGGATCGAGATGCTGATAGAAATCTACCGAAATAATCAGCGGCTGAACAAAAGTGTCTGATGTTTTAAACCACAAAACCGCCTTGCGGGCGGTTTGGCGAGTGATAGGCTTCGAGAGGAATGAGAGGTGCACAAATTCGGGTAATCCTTTCGGGAGAAAGTTGCAACTGGGATCTAAGGATGGAGATAGTGGTCGTACCGTATAGATAAGCACTGTCGTCGTCCTCGATAAAGTCGCGATTACCCGAAGCTGCGCGCCTCGCAATGAAAAAAGCGGATATGCTCCGCTTCTTCAGATAGTGTAGCATCTTGTTAATAATTGTCAAGTAGCCTTATCGCCTCTCCCCGGAGAGCCGAAAAGCCTCGTATGTCTCAGCCTGTAGCCGAAAAAAGCCCCCGCAGCCTCGATAGTGCGCTGCGCCCGACCGATTGGGCCGATTACATTGGCCAGCCCTCTATTAAAGAGAACCTTCGCATCCTCCTCACGGCTGCCAAGGGCCGCAATCATCAGCCCGAGCATGTGCTCCTCTATGGGCCGCCGGGCCTCGGCAAGACCACGCTCGCCCACCTCATTGCCAAGGAGCTCAATACCAATCTCCGCTCCACCTCGGGGCCGGCGATCGAGCGCGTGGGCGACCTCGCCGCCATCCTCACCAACCTCACACCGGGCGACGTTCTATTTATAGATGAAATCCACCGCTTGAATCGCACCATCGAGGAGGTCCTCTACCCTGCCATGGAGGCAGGCGTCCTCGATATCGTCATCGGCAAGGGCCCGAGCGCACGCACGGTGCAGCTCGATCTCCCGCCATTTACCCTCATCGCCGCAACGACGCGCGTCTCCATGCTCTCCGCGCCACTTCGCTCACGCTTCTCGGGCGGGACCTTCCGCTTGCAGTACTACAGCGTGGATGAGATCGCAGAAATCCTCCGCCGCTCTGCGCACGTGCTCGGTATTGTCATCGATAAAGAATCGCTCGGCGAAATCGCACGCCGCTCGCGCGCCACACCGCGCACCGCAAACTATCTCTTGAAACGCGCACGCGATTTCGCCGAAGTAAGCAGCGAAGTACTCGATACCAAGACGGTGAAAAAAGCGCTCGCGCTGCTCGAGATCGACGAGCTCGGCCTCAATCAGATCGACCGCGACATCCTGCTCACGCTCATCGAGAAATTTAATGGCGGCCCGGCAGGTCTGAAGACCATCGCCGCCTCCCTCTCCGAAGAAGAAGCGACGATCGAAGAAGTGCACGAGCCGTACCTCATGCAGATCGATCTCTTGGAGCGCACGCCGCGCGGCCGCACCGTCACGAAAAAAGGCTACGCACACCTCGGCGAAGATCTGCCAAAAAATCAGCAGGCACTTTTATAAAAAGATGAGGGCCGTCTAAAGCGACGGCCCCCGATTCATACGCTCGCGATTCTCAGGCGGCGATAGCGCGAAGACGGATTTGACCGAGCGCACGCTCGTGCACGATCAGCGTGTCATGATCTCGCGGCTGCACCTCTGGCCCGATGTACGGCTCGTACCGCTCCCACGAATCGCCGAACGGCCTGAGGAACACGTAGCCGAGCTTGAGCGCGATACCGTAGATCGGTGCCACGTCCCAGGGATTGTCATCCGACGGCAGCATGATCACGCCGCCGCACTCGCCCTTGAACAGGCGCATCATCCAGACGCCGATCGAGCCGCCCTCGATCTCGTGGCTGCGGAACTTTTGCACCATTGACGCGCTCGTCGCCGAATACTTATCGAGCGGGTCGCGCAGCAGCACATATGCCTCGCGCAACCGTCGAGTCGGCGCGGCGAGGCGCAGACTGCCACCGTCGTCGAAGACGCAGTGCACCTTGTCGGAGCCGGGCCGATAGCCGACGACTTCCCGCGCGTATACGTCGTAGATCCAAGCCGAGAGCACGCGACCATTCTCGATCAACGCGACCATGCTGCCGACGCCGCGTGACTGCCTCCGCTTGAACGCGCGAGTGCCATCCATCGGGTCGATCGTGATGTAGATCTCACAGCCGGGATTCGGCTTGATGATCAGGCGCTTCTCCTCGGCGATGATGCCCGCATTCGGGAACACCTCGCGCAAGATCTTCAGCATGATTTCCTGCGCCGCCGTGTCGGCGGAAGTGAACACGTCGTCCATCTTGCCGCTGCGGCCGGCTTTGAAGCCCGACTCGAACGACAAGCGCTGTCGGCGGATTTCAGCGCCGGCCCGCTTGACGGCCTCCTTGAGCACGATGCCCGCGGCTTCTCCCGTCAGGGGGCCTGCTGTTTCGATACCGATCATTGCTTGGTCCTTCCATCTTGTTGACTGACGCCGTTATCCCACAGCCTCCAGGGTCTGTAAAGGCAAACTGTTTTAGGCTACGTCTTGCTTGGCGAGCTTGACCGATGCTTCGCCGGTGGAGACGGGCTTGCCCATGACGAAGAGGCGCACGATCCCCCACGCAAGTACCCAGTACACCGCCATCGCGAGCAGCGTCGTCCATTCGAATACGCTGCCGGAGACCTGCGTGGATCGGACGACGTAGAGGAACGGGCCCGCAAACGGATAGCTCACCGCATAGATGAATGCCGTAAACCACGCATCGGGATTTGCACCGATGAGCTTGAGAAAGAATCGAAACAACAGCACGACTTCGATTGCTGAAAATAAATACCACACGACCTGTGTGCCACGGTAAAGGGGCTTAATACTTGATGCGTTGTCCATAGATGTTGCTAGCGGTTATCCGCCAAGCTTACGCTTCGCACATGAAGCTTTGCGGAAGATACTGAATTTTTTAAATTTCGAGCCTCATTTAAAAAGAAATTCCTTCCTCTGCGAAGACTCTCAATATCTCGCTTACTGGCACGAATGCGGTGCCGTAATCGGGGTCTTCCTTGTTAGGTGCACCTCTACTTACTACTCCCACGACACGATTATCTTGGTCCACAACCGGCCCTCCGCTATTCCCGCTCAGAAGATGGACGTCCACATGCACCAGGGTCGCGCCGTATTTATTTCTAATCTTACCTGTCACCGTAATCGGTGTGATGTGGGGACGCAGTCCAGGCTGCGAGAGAGGATACCCAGATGCACGCAAAGCATCACCTCTGACGGACTCCTTATATCTTTCTGGAAGGCCGAGTGATATGTCGTCCAAATCGTTACCCGAAATGTTGAAAAGCGCTATATCAACTTCAGGAAAGCATGCTCGCAACCTCCCCGTTCTGTGGCATGTTGATGGGAAATTATTGAAGTCAAAGTACTTTACAGAATTCTCGCCTTCCTCAAGAGCGTGAGCCGCAGTAACAAGATATTTTGAGTTAAGAATAAATCCAGAGCTCATGCCCTTCTTGGATACGACTGTGAACGTCTTGTATTCGAGATCTTCGCTGGGATCTCGTTTCTCCGTGAGTTGCGGCAGTCCGAAAACTGATGCATATCGATTGTAGAGGTGGACATATTGAGCATCTCCTTCTCCCTTTACGTTCTTTAAGTGCGCCAATTTTCCGCGCACGACGCTGACGTAATTCTTTGCGGGCCCAGCGTTATACTTTGAATTAAATTCCGCACCCGCGTTCGATGGGCCAAATTTCGCAAGCGCGTGAATCATGGCACGTAGTTGTCGTGTGAATTTCTTTGTGACGTTCTTTTTTTCGTTCACCTTTACCCCGGTCACGAATTTTGCACGAGAAAGACCGTGTGTACGAGTTTTGGCGCTGTTAATTTTGAAGCCGTGACGAGCTATCAAAGCCTCTAACAAACCTCCGGCCTCTGCCCCGCTGGCCGACTCAATTGCGAGCGCGTCGGGGAGGCGACGACTCATCGTCGAAAATGTTATGTCATCTGCGTATCTGGTGTATGTCGCATGGTGACTAGCGGCAAACTTGGCCATGTCACGATCTAATTGAAAACAGATCATGTTCGATAGAATCGGAGACGTTGGAGCACCCTGCGGCAGCTTGTTCTCGAATGTCACGAGCGCCGCGAGAGTCGACGCCACCTCATGTGGGAAGCCAAATGGTTCCGATTTGAAAAGACCGTAAATTCTTCCCGAGTGGATTGTCGGGAAAAAATCCTCTAAATCTAGATTCAAAATGATCCGCTTCCTTACGTGCCGCTCAGCGTTTGTTACGATCGAACGCTGACAAACGAATCCATGCGAGGAATTCGGGGCTGGATATATGTCATTGAGCACGAGCGCGAGTTTCCGCTGTAAGGTTTTTAGCGGTCCACTAGGTGCCGAAATCAACCTCGGGGCGCCACTTTTCTTCTTGATATCAAAGCTGCGATATCTTTTGCCTCCTGCATAGGCAAAGAAGTTTAACGCCCGTGGACTTACACCGAGAAGAGACGCCAGCGCTATTTTATTCCTAACTGCAAGAAATTTGTTTTTATCAATCGGCATTTAGCGACACAAAATCCTTCATACCTCTACATCATTCATGTAGGACATGACTACAACTGGTGCTATGCACACAGCGGAGCAAAAGATTCACATTTTCTTTCATCACAGCAGGATCGCCGCGAAAAGTCGATTATGTGTCGCTAAATAACGGCTCAAAGATCGGTCACCACAATACCGCCGCAAGCCTATGTAGGCAAACATATTTCGTACTGTGGATACGGGTCAATTTTCTTGGAAAATCAACTACAATGACCGCAACGCACGGTATAACAAAAGAGACCCTTTCGGGTCTCTTTTGTTTTCGGGCATTGTGGGACGACGAATCGGCACTTCTCGGATTGATATGATCTCCCCGTCTTGCACCTACCGCCCTCATTGCTCTCCCCGAACGATTCCGGCTCTGTCCTCCCAGCCGAAGCTGCGAGTAATCCCGCGGAACTGCCTCCTGGTGTTGCTCCCCTTGCGGGCAGCAGTCCTCGGCTGCGCTGACGCACGGTAAGGCGGTCAGTCGATACATTGTAACGACGCTATTTTTTAATGAATCAGGGCATATTCGCCGATTCGGGGGATATGTATGTGGGTAAGAGGTGTATAACCGCGTGCATAACTATGTGTATACACCATGCGCAGAATGTCTGATCTTGTTGCGCTATCTAGTGAGCACGTCTACGATATACGCAGGTCGAGGAGGACAAGAATATGGACGCCCTCATACGTTACGGCAACGTAACAGAGACACGAGCGGCGCGTATCTTTGAGTTCGTCGCTCGTCACTATGGACTCTGCTCAGGCGAAGAGCTATGCAAGCCAATCGAGAACGCCGCGCACTTCGACATCCGCGCCGTCGGGATCTATCTCTTGCGCCATTACCAGTATCTTGGCGAAGGTGAGATTGCGCACTTTGTGAATCACAACGAGGAGGCGGTACGCCACATCCTCGAGCTGACCTCACACAACGTGCGCTGCAATACACGCGGCCTCGGCGACGATGTACTCTACCTACGGTGTGAGCTGAAGCAGCAGAATATCTAGCCACCTATTGGTCGGCGGCCCCCTAGAGGCCGCCGAATCGTTTTTTATACAGCGAAGATTATTTCGCTTGGCAGTTGCCGTCTTTGCAATTCATCGCACCGCAATTGTGGCACTCACACGCCCAGAGCGAGTAGCGACCACTCCCTGCGAAGAGAATGCCGAGCGATCCCAAGAAGAGCACGAGCTCCATCTCGTGAGCAAAGTAGCCTGTGGAGATGCCACCGGTCACGAAAAATGCGACGATCATCACGATCACGAAGAGCTTCGCAAAGAGACGCGTCATGACGCCGAGGACAAGTGCGATACCACCTATCACCTCGAGCCACGCGATAGCCACCGCGACCCATGCTGGGAATCCGAAGCCGATAAACATCGCTTCTGCCATGTCCATATTCTGCATCTTCATCCAACCGTGAGCGAAGAAGACCATACCGATAGCAGCACGGATAAGGAGGAGGCCGAGTGCGCGATTCTTGCACCAGCGCGACCACTTATTCATCATTTCCATCATAAAAAGACTGATTACGTTAATGAAGAAAGTATAGCACCGCCCCCCCCTGCAGGTGCGGGTGATCTTTACATGAAGAAATGCTACTGTGCGCAGTAGGAAGAGTCTATCCCTGTTCCTTCCTCGCAGCGAAACTGCGTAAGACTCGAAACAAAGGATGTGTAATCATGCCTCGCATGCTCATTACGGGGGCGGCAGCGCTCGCTGCAGCATTCCTCGTCTCGCAAGCCAACGCCGCACCGCCGACCTCCCTGTTCGACGCATTCGGCATCGCTGGCCCGACGTTCATGGAGAAGACCACGACGATCAAGAACCAGGTGTTCGCCACCGCCAACCGCGGCCAGGTCGACATCATCAATGGTAACGCTCGCATCGGCGGCAACGACTATCTGCACCACAACCCGGATGTCGTCGCGGCCGGCCAGTGCCAGAGCAACATCGACTTCGTGTCGGCGCCGGCGCTTCCAACGCCTGATCGTGGCACCGTGCGCGTGATCACCGCCAAGACGTCGGGCGACGACGGCTACCAGGTGAGCGGCACCGACATGCTCAGCACGGGCATCAGCAGTGGCATCATCGATCCGGCCGCGGCCGACGAGATTGCCATCAAGGCGGCGATCGACGACGGCGCGACGCTGACCGTCGCGAAGCTCGCGCAGACGTGGGACGCGATGACGTCGATCCTCGAGAACACCGCCGGTCATCCGCAGGCGCTGCAGTAGCCCGCTTCTAGTCGGGCGACGTGTCCGTCAGCCTCGGCTGACGAGGGTCGCGTATTGACCTGAACCTGTTGCCCGACCTTCCCCCGGGCAACAAGACGCCGCGCAGCTTTGCTCCGCGGCGTCTTTCTTTTTTTGCATTTCTGCGCTATCCCCTATACCCTTCCATCATGTCCGGACACAACAAATGGTCCCAGATTAAACACAAGAAAGGTGCGACCGATGCCGCCAAGAGCAAGCTCTGGAGCAAAATCGCCAAACGCATCATCGTCGAGAGCAAAATCGCCGCGGGTGACGTCACCTCGCCCACGCTTCGCACCTGGATCGAGAAGGCCAAGGAGGCCAACATGCCCAAGGACAACATCGAGCGTGCCGTGAAAAAAGGCGTCGCGAACGATGCCGATGCGATGGAAGCTATCTTGTACGAGACATACGGCCCGGGCGGCGCAGCAATTTTGATACAAACGCTCACCGATAGTCGCAATCGCACGGCGCAGGAGATCAAGCACCTTCTGAGCGAGCAGGGCCTTGAGCTCGCCTCGCCTGGCTCTGCTGCCTGGGCATTTACCAAAGTCGCCAATGCCTTCGAAGCTACGACCACCGTCCCCCTCTCCGAAGAAGACAACGAAAAGCTCCTCAAAATTCTCGAGACCATCGACGCACACGACGACGTCGAAGATGTCTACACCAACGCCGCCTAAGCGCTTGCAGCGCGATATACTACAGACATGGCAGCAAACGTCTGCGACAGTTGCGAAAAGCCGCTCCAGCCGGGCGACTCTATCGTGTTTACTCCCACCGATGGCGACGCCAAAGAAAAACACCTCTGCATGTCGTGTTTTGAACAATTCGGCGACAAAGAGAAGCAGCAATAATATGCGAGTGCTCGCGATCGACCCGGGCTACGGGCGATGCGGTATCGCCGTCTTGGAGCGCATCGGCACGGTCGACACGCTCCTTTTTTCGACCTGCGTCGAGACATCATCGGATCTCGAATTTACTGACCGCCTCCGCCTCGTCATCGAGGAGGTCGAATCCGCGATGCGCGCACATACACCCGAAGCACTCGCCATGGAAACACTCTTCTTCAAGGCCAATCGCACCACCGCCATGCGCGTCGCCGAAGTGCGCGGAGCCATCCTCTCCTCCGCAGGAGCTGCCGGACTCACGATTCACGAGTATGGTCCGGGCGAAGTAAAGAGCGCAATCACGGGCGACGGCCGCGCCGACAAGGCGCAGATTGCGCGCATGCTGCACATGCTCGTAAAATTCCCCCGCCCCGTGCGTCTAGACGACGAGTACGACGCGATCGCTATTGGGCTCACGCATCTCGCGCGCGCCCGAAGTTTTGCGCCCGCACTTCGCCAGAAATTGTAATTACGCTACAATTGCCCTACGTATGAAATTTATTCGACGCGCCTGGCGTCGCGCTTCACGATTATTCGCACAGCTCCCCGACTGGGTGAAGCTCACCGCGATGGGCATCATCGCTGTCGGATTTTTCTCGGTGGGAGCGATCGTGCTCTGGGCGGCAGTAATGCCGATCCCCGCAATCACGAGCTTCGAGAATCGTGCCGTCGCGCAATCCACCAAGATCTACGACCGTACGGGACAGATCGTCCTCTACGATGTGCACGGCACCGTACGCCGCACCTCGGTGCCGCTCGACCAGGTGAGCAAATCGATCCAAGACGCGACGATCGCCATCGAAGATGCAAGCTTCTACCAGCACCACGGATTCCGTCCCCTCGCATTTCTCCGCGCGGTGTGGATCAATCTCACCACCGGTGATCTCCTCGGCCAAGGCGGCTCGACGATCACGCAGCAGGTGGTGAAAAATGCGCTGCTCACCCAAGACAAAAAGCCGACACGCAAACTCAAAGAGATCATTCTTGCGCTTCGCCTCGAACGTCTCTACACCAAGGATCAGATTTTGAATACGTATCTCAACGAAAATCCCTACGGCGGTACGATCTACGGCGTCCAGGAGGCCTCGCAATATTTCTTCGGCGTCGACGCAATCGATGTTGATCTCGCACAAGCGGCGTACCTTGCGGCACTTCCCCAGGCTCCGACGCGCTACTCACCCTATGGCAACAACAAAGCACTCTTGGACAAGCGCAAAGATCTCGTGCTGGATAAAATGCTCGAACACAAATTCATCACTGCCGAGGAGCACGATGAGGCCAAGGCCGAGACCGTGCAATTCAAAGACGAGACCGAGGCAGGTATCAAGGCGCCGCACTTTGTCTTCTACGTGCGCGAGTATCTCGAGCAGAAATATGGCGTCGACGCGGTGTATCGCGATGGCCTCAATGTTGTCACGACGCTCGATTACGAACTGCAAAACGATGCTGAAGCGACCGTAGAGAAATTTGCGCCGGGCATGCTCGCCAGCTTCAATGCCTCCAACGAGGGTCTCGTCGCGATTGAGCCCTCGACCGGCCAGATTCTCACCATGGTCGGCTCCAAGGGCTACTTCGACGACACCATAGATGGCAAGGTAAATGTGGTGACGGCGAGCCGCCAGCCGGGCTCATCATTCAAGCCATTCGTATACGCAGCGGCTTTTGCCGAAGGCTATACACCAGACACCGTCGTTTTCGATTTGCCGACACAATTCTCCACACGCTGCGCAGCGAGCGACTACGCCAATGACACGCCACCGTGCTACTCACCCTCGAATTACGATGGGACCTTCAAGGGCCCCTTGAAGCTCCGCGACGCGCTCGCAATTTCCGAAAACGTCCCCGCAGTGAAGACGCTCTACCTCGTCGGTGTCGACGATGCTATCCAGATGGCGCGTTCACTGGGTATCACATCATTGGGCGACGCATCACAGTACGGTCTTTCGCTCGTTCTCGGCGGCGGCAACGTCAATCTTTTGGAGATGACGGGTGCGTACGCAGTCTTCGCCAACGACGGCGTGAAAAACAAACCGGTCGCTATCCTGCGCGTAACTGACAAAGACGGCGCCGTGCTCGAGTCCTACGAATCCAAGCCCGAGCGCGTACTCGATCCGCAAATCGCGCGCCTTATGAACGATGTACTCTCCGACAACGTCGCGCGTACGCCCGAATTCGGCGCAAATTCTCCGCTGTACTTCCCCGGCTACAACGTCGCCGACAAGACTGGTACCACCAACGATTTCCGTGACGTGTGGATCATCGGCTACACACCGGGCATCTCCGTGGGCGCGTGGGCTGGCAACAACAACAACTCGCAAATGGAAAAGCGCATCGCGGCATTTATCATCGCGCCGATGTGGCACGAATTCGTCGTGAAGGCGCTCAAGAAATACCCGTCGGACGATTTCGTCCCGCCTGCACCAGAGCCTGATCTCGCGTCGCTGCCACCAGTCATTCGTGGTGAGTGGAACACCAGCCCGAGCGAAGGCGTGCACGATATTTTGCACTGGATCAGCAAATCAAATCCGCGCGGTGGGCGCCCCGGAAACCCCTGGTCAGATCCGCAGTATGCGTATTGGGAATATCCCGTGCAGCTGTGGGCTCAGGGACAAAATCTCGCGAACCCGACGAGCGGCACCTCCACCTCCCCCGTGGCTGGCAATCTTCAGATACTCTCTCCACAAACAGGTACATTTATGGCGTCGGGTATGCCGATTATCGCGACCGCCTCGTACGCAAATCCACAAAATGCGCAAAGCGTCTCGTATTTCCTCAACGATCAGTTCGTTGGCTCAGCCAACCAGCCACCCTACGGCGTGACGTTTACGCCCGTCATCCGCGGCCCAGCGACACTCAAGGCGCTCGTACAGACCACCACCGGTATTGAGACCACCCAGATCCAGATCACGATTCAATAGCAAAAGGCGCCACACGGCGCCTTTTGCTATGCCGCCCCACCTCACCTACCTATTAAGTGGCATGACCAGGTAACGGAAGGAATTGTCCGATACCCCCTTAATGACGAGTGGTTTTCCGGGACCCGCAAAGGAGAGCACGAGTGAATCTGCCTGCACAGACGAGAGACAGTCGGCGAGGTAGCCGATATGGAAATTAATATCGAGATCTTCCCCATTCAGTGCGCCGTCGATCTCATCAGACATCTCACCTACGTCATTGGAGCGTGCCGTTGCGGTAAAAATCTTTTTCTTGGGGTACACATGAAGGCCGACGTGCATATCCTGTCCTGAGAAAACGCGCGCCTTCCGAAGCATTTCTGCAAAATCACTCTTGAGTACGGTGGCGTCAGTCGTCGCCGTTTTGGGGATAATTTCTTTGTAGTTCGGAAATTGCGCATCCACTACACGCGAAGAAAAGCGTGTGCCGTCACCTATCAGTGTCAGCTGCGAATCTTCAATGGCAAGCGAGACCGTATCCCCCTCCAATCGCTCCAGGATATGCGCCAACTCAAGTGCATGCTTCACCGGAATCAAGAGTTCGCCCTCCATCTTGGCACCCGTATCACTCACCGTCTTTTCGGCGAGACGGAACGAATCAGTTGCGACGGAGGTGAGCGCACCATCTTTGACCACAAGATAGATAGAACCAAGATCGGGGCGGATCATCGAGGGTGAGGCTGCGTATGAGACGGCCTGCAATGCGCTCAAAAGTCGCTCACGTTCGATCTTTATTGCCTTACCTGTGCCGGAGGTCGGAAGTGTCGGAAATTCTTCGTGCGGGACCGATTTGATAAGTGTCTTAGTACCCTTGGACTCAATGAGGAGATTATTTTCTTCGGAGGTAAAAGTAACCTTGTCCGCCATGATTGAACGGAGTGTCTGCGAGAGAACCGTCGCCGAGACAGCGACGACACCCTTCTCAGAGATATCAGCGACCACACCGACCTCGATCCCCGCCTCAAGGTTCGTCGCTTTGAGTGTGAGATTCAAATCAGCATCAATAACGATGCACGAAAGTACTGGGAGGGACTCCTTCTTCCCCGTGATGCGCTCACAGGTGAGTACCGCATTCAGTATCGATTCTTTCGTGGTGGTGAATTTCATAGCGACTCTTTAATTTTTTTATATAGAGAATCTATTACTACTACTAGTCCTGTGGATACTGTGCATAGGTCGATTTCATGGCTTCTTCATTGGTCTTTTTCGTGCTCTCGGCGCTGGGGAGAACTCGTGTACCAAGGTGCTGGGTCACTGTGGAGAACTGGTGAAGCGATTTTTCCCCAGCGCTCTTCACAGCACTAACCCCTCGTTGTCCACGCGCTGTACACAGAGGAAGTGCAAAATTTTTTGGCATACGGCTACGCGTGGATGAGTGCGCGGATGTGATCCAGCTCCTGCTCAAGTGCATTTGAATTCTTCACCTCTTCCTTGATCTTCTCGCATGAGTGAATGACGGTGGTGTGGTCGCGTCCGCCAAGCTTCTCCCCGATCGACGGATACGAGACCGCGAATTCCTCGCGGAGAATATACATGATGATCTGGCGGGGCTTCACCACCTCCTTCTTGCGCGTCTTCTCGTAAATACTCTTCTCCGGTACTTCGTAGTACTGCGCGATGCGGCGCACGACTTCGTCGACAGAGACGCCGCGGTTGGGCTTCACGTTGTGCTTAATGAGTGCGCGGACGTCCGCGAGCGAAATCGCCTTGCCTTTGAGCTGCGATTTGCAGACGATCATGTTGAGGACGCCCTCAAGCTCGCGGATGTTGCCACGCACACTCTCTGCAATATAGGTCGTGATGTCATCGGGAATTGAGAAGCCATGGCTCTCGAGTTTTGCACGGATGATCGCGAGGCGTGACTCCACATCGGGCTCAGGAATTTCTGCGATGAGGCCTGCCTGGAAGCGGCCCTTCAGGCGCTCTTCAAAGCCCGGGAGGAGCATCGGGTGCTTATCGGACGAGAAGATGATCTGCTTGTTGTTGTCGCGGAGTGCGTTGAAGAGGTGGAAGAGTTCCTCCTGCGTCTTTTCCGTGTTCGCAATGAATTGAATGTCGTCCATGATGAGGACATCGTACTGACGGTACTGATCTTTGAAATTATTGGCGGTACCGTTGCGGACAGCATTGATGTAATCGATCGCAAAGCGCTCTGAGGTGACGTAGAGTACCTTTTTATTGGCGTGTGACTTCTTGAAATAGTTGCCCACGGCTTGGATGAGGTGTGTTTTGCCGTGACCCGTCTGACCGTAGATAAAAAGCGGGTTGTATGTGAGGCCGGGGCGCTCCAAAACCGCCTTGGCTGCGGCGTGCGCAAGCTCGTTGAAGGGTCCCACCACGAAGGTTTCAAAGGTGTAGCGCGGATTGAGGTTGTCGCGCTTGTCTATATAGAGTGCGGAGAGATCGAACGAGGCGTTTTCCTGCGTTTCGGCGCGTTGGCGGGTGCGAGTGCGCTCTTCTTTCGGCTGGGTGCGGTGTACGACGTACTCAATCGTACGGATAGACGGGTCGAGTGAGCGAAGCGCCTTGAGAATCAGCTTGTGATGCTTCTCCATCAACCATTCTTTGACGATTTTTGAGGGCACCGCTACCTGCACGACTCCCCCGTCGAAGTGAGCGACGTCAGTATTTTTAAACCAGGTGCGGAACGAGGCTTGAGAAGTGCCGAGTTCGATTTGTACAAGCGCATTTTGCCATAATTCTCGATTAGTAATCATAGGTGAATACGCTTTTGAAGCCTGGTCATTATACGTGCATCCTTCGAGCTGGGAAGCTCAAACTTCATACACGAGCGGTGTTCATATCCTGTGGATAGGGTGGGGATAATGATTTGCTTGAGGGTCGGCAGCGATATTTGGGTTGGAAATAATTAGAAATAGCGTATAGTGGCGCCCATGCGAAGAACCTACAAGCCGAAAAAGCGAAAGCGTGCCCGTGCGCAAGGCTT